>NZ_JBYSYP010000010.1:0-162628 GCF_058783565.1 Novosphingobium sp. FW305-C-111 | reverse complement strand
CCGTCACGCGGCGATCAGCTTCGTGTCGCGGGTCGAGGTCTCGGCAACCGTCGTTGTCGATATGCGATCCGGAGGACGCCCGCACGCCCCGGCTGACACGTGCGTGACCGAAGTTTCGCCCTTGGCGGCCTGTCGATCGGTCCACGAACATAAGTGTCCGCCTCGGCGCAGGGCCGCGCAAGAGGTTGACGCGTTCAAAAAGCTGGTATGCTTGGAGAGGGAGGAACCATGCGCGCTCGCGGAGTTCGGGGAGGCCAAGACCGGGTAGCCGGTTGGAGCCTGCCCACCATACTGTTGCTCGCCCTTCTGTTGGCTTGGCCCGTCATGGGTGCAAGTCCAACGGGTGGGGACCGTCACGCGGCGATCAGCTTCGTGTCGCGGGTCGAGGTCTCGGCAACCGTCGTTGTCGATATGCGATCCGGAGGACGCCCAACTTAGCCGGGGGGAAACTTTGTCGGCAGGCCCCAAAGCTAAGAACCTGGTGGATGATATCCTGTCCGGCAGGCTGCGCTCTACCGCTGTCCTGTTAGCCGCATGGCACTCCATTCGCCGGAACTCGGAGACCTCGCGATCGAAGGCAACGCGAGAAGAGGCTCGTGCCTATGCGGCCGCACTGCCCCAACATCTACGGTCCATTCAAGATCGTCTGAGGCGCGGTTACAAGTTCGATCCGGCGCGCGGCGTCACGCCGAGCAAAGGCAAGGGGAAAACCGGCAAGCGCCCTCTGGTCATAGCGTCCATCGACGACAGGGTAATTCAGCGCGCGATTCTCGACGTACTGCAAGCCAGCGAAGGACTGCGAGGGGTTCAAGCAGTGCTCGGAACGCCCACGTCATTCGGTGGGATTAAGGGCAAGGGGACAGATGATGCGATCGCCATGTTTGACATGCAGGTGACGGCTGGTCACCGCTTCGTGGCAGGAAGCGACATCGCAGGGTTCTTCACCAAGGTCCGGCCAAGTGCAGTCCTAGATATTCTGCGAGCGGATCAGGTGGAGGAAGGCTTCGTGGGCCTTGTCGGTGCCGCGATGACAGTCGAACTTTCCAACGCCCACCTGCTCGACCCTGAGGACCGTAAGCTCTTCCCGAGCGGTGACGACGGCGTAGCCCAAGGCTGCCCGTTGAGCGCGCTAGCAGGCAACGTGGCGCTTGCAGAATTTGATCGGTCCATGAATGAGCCGGGGCGCGGGGTGACCTGTATTCGCTACATGGATGACTTTATCATCACAGGACCTGACCAACGCAAGGTGATGAAGGCCATGGACAGTGCTGCGCAAAGGCTCGGCGACCTAGGCATGAGCATATATGACCCGGCAACTGACCCCTCCAAGGCTTTCGCAGGGCCGATCGGTGCGCCCCATGTGTTTTTAGGGTACGAGCTGATCCCAGCCCAGTACGCCCCCTCGCCTGCTGCCCGCCAGAAGCTGCTTTCGCGCGTAGACGACTTGCTGCGCGCCGGACGGACATCCATACGAAAAGTATGCAGTGGGCGCGACCTCTCCAATCAGGATGCCTGCTTCGCCCAGACCTTGGTGGCGCTTGATCGTGTTCTTCACGGCTGGAGGCGCTCTTTCAAAGCCTCGAAGGCTCGAGAGGTCTTCGAAGAGCTGGACCATGTAATCGAAGGGCGCGTGTGGGATTTCGAGCAATTCTTTCGCAGTCGAATGAAAAATCAACCGCGTTCACTGCGTCACAAGGCTTTAGGGGTCGAAAATTTAGCAACGTAGACGGATCTCGCGACCATCGACCGGGAAATCGACTCCAAAGAGGCGAACACGCATGAAGCTCAACCGTCATCAGATTCAAGCAAAGGCACGCGCAATACTCGAGGCTGAGGCGGGCGGCATCCGTTGGAGCGAAATTCTAAAGCGCATCCACTCAGATGATCCAGAGACACCGCAGAACAGCATTCATGGCGCCCTGCAGAACCTGTTCATCATCTCGGACGACATCGTGAAAGTGGCCAGAGGAACTTACCAGCTCGCGAAATACGTCGCTGCCGATGACGCTGCTGCTACGGCGTACGAAGCTGAAACCGTCACAGCACCGGTAAAGGCTGAAACTCCCGGTTCTGAACCGCTGACGGAACAGGATTTTTATAGCAGCTTTGCAGAGTGGCTAGAGGAGAATGACGAGGCGACAGTCGCAGCTGCTCTCGGCGGAGCAAGCCTCGGCGGAAAGTGGGGCACGCCCGATGTGATCGGCGTTCTGAAGCCCCGCGCACAAGACATTTTCAAGTTTGAACCACAGATTGTGACGGCAGAGATAAAGGCGGTGCCTGGACAGCCCGTCGTCGCATTTGGGCAGGCCGTTGCATACCGGCTCTTCTCGCATAAGAGCTATATCGTGGTGCCGAACTCAACGAGCAGCGACGACATGAACCGGCTTAAATCGCTCTGCAGCATACATGGCGTCGGTCTCGTGACCTTTGCATTGAATAAAGCGCAGCCTGATTACGCCGTTGTCGTTCTCCCGGTAAACGCCGCGCCCGACATGTTTTATGTGAACAACATGCTGGAGCGGCTGAAATCGAGCGAACCAAAGCTGCTAAATAAGCTGTTTTAGGTGGCGGCCCCTTCACGAGCCGACGGTCTGGCATTGTGATGAGGTAGCGATGCGAGGGGCTTTCGAACACCTCGCTGGTCCATGCACGTTCTCGCTAAGTGTCCAATCTAACGACAATGATTAATTGCAGGATTGCTCTCGGCAGCGCTGAAAAAAGTCAGGTTTTTCAGCATCATAGCGAGGTGCTTTGGCGGAGCGGGAGGGATTCGAACCCTCGATACGCTTTTGACGTATACTCACTTTCCAGGCGAGCGCCTTCGACCACTCGGCCACCGCTCCGCATGAGCCTGATCGTGTCGTGCGAAGCACGGAACGTGAATCAGGCGACCAACTCAATCGCACTGGAAGGCGCGCCCTAGCGGGGTGGCGGGGGTTTCGCAAGCGGGTGGCTGCGCCTATCTCGGGGCGATGGACAGGACTTTCGGGATCGCCCCTGCGGCCGACGAGATCGAGACGCTGGCGCTGGCGGCGCTGGCGCGGTTGCCCGAGGCGTTCCGGGCGCACCTTGGCGACGTGGTGCTGCTGGTGGAGGAGTTCGCCGATGCCGAGACGCTCGCGGACCTCGGCATCGAGGATCCGTTCGAGCTGACCGGGCTCTACGAGGGCGTGCCGGTGGGCGAGAAGTCGATTCAAGCGAGCGGCGCGCTGCCCGACCGGATCCGCCTGTTCCGCGCGCCCATCCTCGACGAATGGATCGCGCGCGGGGACGAGACGCTGGAGCACCTCGTCGCGCATGTCCTGATCCATGAGGTCGGGCATCACTTCGGGCTGAGCGACGCAGACATCGAGACGCTGGAAGCGGGCGCGTAGCAGGCCCACCCCCAACCCCCTTCCGCATGCGGGAGGGGAGCGAGACTTGGGCGCGAAGCGGCCTAGTCGCAGCGGGGTGGGCATGGCACAGTGCAACGATGCGTTATTCCTTCCTCATCGCCGCTGCCCTTTTCGCGGCCCCGCTAACCGCTGCAGACAAGCCTGCCACCTTCCCCTCCCCCGGCGAGATCGTCGCCGCCGCGCCGGCCTCGGAGTGGGTGCGGATCGCGTCGGACGACCTGCTGGTGATGGACCTCGCGCCGGGGCCGAAGGGCGAGGCTCGGCGGGTGGTGATCCAACTGATGCCCGCGCCGTTCAGCCAGGGCTGGGTCGACAACATCCGCAAGCTGGCGGCAGCGCACTGGTGGGACGGGCTTTCGGTCTACCGGGTGCAGGACGGCTATGTCACCCAGTGGGGCGATGCCGACGGCGAGGACAAGGCCAAGGCGCGGGCACTGCCGCCGGGGTTAGTGGCGGTGCCGGAGAGTGCATATGCGACCGACGACCGGACGGTCGAAATTCCTTTTGGAAAGAAGCCGATATTTGAAGGCCGCAAGGGAGCACTTCGTCCGCTTTCAGAGCAGCACGATGCCTATGCGATGGCTGCAGGCTTCGTCGATGGATGGCCGGTCGCCTACGGCGGCGGCGGACGCATCATCGGCGGCGGCAATGTCGAGACCAGCGCCTGGCCCGTCCACTGCTACGGCATGGTCGGCGTCGCGCGCGACATGTCGCCCGATACCGGGACCGGGGCCGAGCTCTACACCGTGATCGGCCACGCGCCGCGCCAGCTGGACCGCAACATCGCGCTGGTGGGCCGGGTGATCGAGGGGATGCAGTGGCTGTCCTCGCTGCCGCGCGGGCCGGCGCCGATGGGGGTCTACGCCGATCCGGCGGACCGCACGCCGATCGTCTCGGTGCGGCTGGCGAGCGAGCTGCCGGCGGACGGCCAGCCGCGCTTCGAATACCTTTCGACCGAGGGCCAGACTTTCGCGAAATACGCCGACGCCGTCGCCAGCCGGCGCGATCCGTTCTTCATCCAGCCGGCCGGCGGCGCGGACATCTGCAACGTGCGGGTGCCGGTGCGGCGCGTGAAGGCATGAACGACGGCTACCGCGCTGAGACGCGGCTGTGGCGCTGGGCGGGCGGGAACGGCGGCGACTGGTTCTTCGTCAGCATCGCCGGCGAGGCGGGCGAGGCGCTCTCCGCCACGGCGCTGATGAACCGGCTGGAAAGCGGACGGCGCGCTGGCTGGGGATCGGTCAAAGTGGATGTGGAGATCGGTGCAACCCGCTGGTCGACATCGGCTTTTCCGTCGAAGTCCGATGGCTGGATAGTGCCCGTGAAGGCCGCCGTGCGCAAGGCCGAGGGGATCGGCGAAGGCGATGCGGTGGTGGCGGTGCTGCGGTTCTGATGCACTGCGCCTGATCGGGTTCGCGCAAAGGCGCAAAGGGAGACGGAAAGCGCAAAGGCGACCTGCGCTTTCCGCCACCGTCAGACCGGCCTTGAGCCGGGCCCTGCCTTTGTTGTTTCGCGCGAAGTCTCTAAAAAGAAAATAGGGTTCACGCGGAGACGCGGAGACGCGGAGATGCAGTGCCACCGGCGAAGCCGGCTTCCGGCCCGCACCTGGCGCTTGCCGCAAACCGATATTTGGAGAGGGGCCTGTCGGCCCGGCGCACCATCCTTGCGCCTTCTTCCCCTTCGCGCCTTTGCGCGACCCCTCTTCTTCTTCTCCGCGTCTCCGCGTCTCCGCGCGAAACAATCTTTCCAACACTTCGCTGAAACGGAGCAAGTTGTTGGATACATGTAGGATTTGAGCCGATAGCCCGCCGAAATCGGATCGGGAGCGGGCTAGGCCGGCCCAGCCTCGTTCCTTCGAAGCTTCGGCTTCGACGCGGCCGGCGCGGCGGCGGGTGAGAACGGGGCGCTGAACTCAAGCCCTGATCAGGACTCCAAGCGCCAAGCCCGGATGACGGGATGGAAGCGACATGCTTCCCTCATGGCGCGGCGCAGTCAGCCGCGAGGGCGTCGTTTCGTTCGCGAGCCTACGAGCGATGCCCCGGCCCGTCGTCTCCACAGGCCGAGCGCACCGGGCGTCTGCTCCCCTTGCGCCGTTCGCGATGCGTACAGACACCGCCCCTCCCGCGGCACATTGGCGCCGCGCCGGTCGCGCGATTCGATGGTTTCATTCCAGCGTAACGTCCGGGGTCGCTGCCGGATGATGGGGTGTGTTTGATGACAGGCCCACCCCTAACCCCTCCCGCATGCGGGAGGGGTTAGGGGTGGGCCTGTCGCGCATTGCGGCCAGGGGTGGGCATACAGCGGCCTTGCCCCCCGCCCCGGCCTGCGCCATCCCCTGCCCATGTCCGAGCCCGAATTCATCGCCGCCCTGCGCGCGCTCGCCCGCCATCCGGCGGCGCGGGGGCTGGCGGACGATTGCGCGGTGCTGGAGCTGGGCGACGAGACGCTGGTGCTGACCCACGACATGATGGTCGAGGGCGTCCACTGGCTGCCGGGCCAGGACCCGGCCGACATCGCGTGGAAGCTGGTGGCTACCAACCTGTCCGATCTCGCGGCCAAGGGCGCGGAGCCGGTGGGAGTGCTGCTCGGCTACACGCTGGGCGAAGGCGATGCGCGGTTTCTTGAAGGCCTGGGCGAGGCACTGGCGGCGTTCGACGTGCCCTTGCTCGGCGGCGATACCGTGTCCGGCCAGGGCGGGCGCAGCCACGGACTGACCGCGCTCGGCCGTGCCACCTGCCGGCCCGTCCCCTCGCGCAGCGGTGCCCGCGCCGGCGACGGGGTGTGGCTGTGCGGCGGCGTCGGCGGAGCGATGCTGGGGTTCGAGGCGCTGCAGGGCGCGACCGGCGCGGACAGCACCGCCTTCCGCCGCCCCATGCCGCTTCTCCGTGAAGGTCGCGCGCTCGCCCCGCTGGTCACGGCGATGATGGACGTGTCGGACGGCGTCCTGCTCGATGCCGCCCGGCTGGCGCAGGCGAGCGGCGTGACCCTCGTCATCGACAGCGCCGCCGTCCCGCTCTCGCCCGGCGTGCCCGCCGCCCGCCGCCGCGACGCATTGGCCTGGGGGGACGATTATGCGCTCCTCCTCACCCTCCCCGGCGGCACCGTCCCGCCGGTCGCGGCGACCCGGATCGGCGGCGTGGAATCGGCCGGCGAACACCCTCTGCTGCTCGACGGAGCGCCCCCCGAAGGCCGGATAGGCTATATTCACCGGCGCTGACGGCACATTTGTCCCGATTTTCCGTCGCAACGGACTTGACGGAGTGAAACCTGTCCTTAGCCTCCGCCCCGCTCGCGCAATGACGGGCGCCGCGCCCACGCGCGGGAATAAGGGGGACGATGTCGTGAGTTTAGTCGAGATATCCATTATTCTGGGTCTGCTAGCCGTGGTCTACGGCTTCGTGACCAGCCGCCAGGTGCTCGGGTCGCCGGCCGGCAACGAGAAGATGCAGGAAATCGCCGCCGCCATCCAGGAAGGCGCGCAGGCATACCTCAAGCGCCAGTACACCACGATCGCCGTCGTCGGCGTGGTCGTGGCAGTGATCATCGCCCTTACCCTGGGCGCGATCTCGGCCACCGGGTTCGTGATCGGCGCGATCCTTTCGGGCGTTGCCGGGTTCATCGGGATGAATATCTCGGTCCGCTCGAACGTGCGCACCGCCGCGGCGGCGCAGAACGGCCTCCAGGCCGGCCTGACGCTGGCGTTCCGCGCCGGCGCGATCACCGGCATGCTGGTGGCGGGCCTCGCCCTCCTCGCGATCGCGGTGTTCTACTGGTACCTGACCGGTCCCGCGGGCTACACCGTCGGCGGTGAGGATCGCACGGTGGTCGACGGGCTCGTCGCCCTCGCTTTCGGCGCCTCGCTGATCTCGATCTTTGCGCGTCTCGGCGGCGGCATCTTCACCAAGGCAGCCGACGTCGGCGCCGACCTCGTCGGCAAGGTCGAGGCCGGCATTCCCGAGGACGACCCACGCAACCCGGCGGTGATCGCCGACAACGTGGGCGACAACGTCGGCGACTGCGCCGGCATGGCCGCGGACCTGTTCGAAACCTATGTCGTCACCGTCGGTGCGACGATGGTCCTTTCGGCGCTGCTGCTGAAGTCCGCGGGCGCGCTGCTGCCCAACATCATGAGCCTGCCGCTGCTGATCGGCGGCGTGTGCATCGTCACCTGCATCATCGGCACCTACTTCGTCCGCCTCGGCGGTTCGAACAACGTCATGGGCGCGATGTACAAGGGCTTCCTCGTCTCCGCCGTGCTCGCAGTTCCCGCGATCTGGTGGGCGACCAGCACCGCGCTGGGCGACATGGAAACCGCGATCCCCGGAACCGAGATCACCGGCCGTGCGCTGTTTTACTGCGCGCTGCTCGGCCTCGTGATCACCGGGCTGATCATCTGGATCACCGAGTACTACACCGGCACCAGCTATCGCCCGGTGCGCTCGATCGCGAAGGCTTCGGAAACCGGCCACGGCACCAACGTGATCCAGGGCCTCGCCATCAGCCTTGAAGCCACCGCCCTGCCGACGATCGTCATCGTCGCCGGCATCATCATCGCGTTCCAGCTGGCCGGCCTCATCGGCATTGCCTATGCGGCGACCGCGATGCTGGCGCTGGCGGGCATGGTCGTGGCGCTCGACGCCTATGGCCCGGTCACCGACAATGCCGGCGGCATCGCCGAAATGGCCGGTCTGGACGACTCCGTCCGCGAAAAGACCGACCTGCTCGACGCGGTGGGCAACACCACCAAGGCCGTCACCAAGGGCTATGCGATCGGTTCGGCGGGCCTCGCCGCGCTGGTCCTGTTCGCCGCCTACACCACCGACCTCAGGGAGTTCTTCCCGTCGCTGAACGTCAACTTCAGCCTCGAGAACCCCTACGTCATCGTCGGCCTGCTGCTCGGCGCGCTGCTCCCGTACCTGTTCGGTGCGATGGGCATGACCGCCGTGGGCCGCGCTGCCGGCGACGTGGTCAAGGACGTGCGCGACCAGTTCCGCAACAACCCGGGCATCATGACCTACGAGACGAAGCCCGACTATGCGCGGACCGTCGATCTCGTGACCAAGGCCGCGATCAAGGAAATGATCATCCCGTCGCTGCTGCCGGTGCTCGCGCCGATCGCGGTGTACTTCGTGATCACCGCGGTGGCGGGCCAGGAGAACGGCTTTGCCGCGCTCGGCGCCCTGCTCCTCGGCGTGATCGTCGGCGGGCTGTTCGTCGCGCTGTCGATGACCTCGGGCGGCGGAGCCTGGGACAACGCCAAGAAGTACATCGAGGACGGCCACCACGGCGGCAAGGGCAGCGAAGCCCACAAGGCCGCGGTGACCGGCGACACCGTGGGCGATCCCTACAAGGACACTGCGGGTCCGGCCGTCAATCCGATGATCAAGATCACCAACATCGTCGCGCTGCTGCTGCTGGCCGCGCTGGCGAGCCACGCGGCGGGCTGATCGCCCGCACGCCCAGGTTGGGGAGAAACGGGGAACCCCGTCCGGAGAGATCCGGGCGGGGTTTTCACGTTTCCGGGTGGGGACCTTCGTCCTTGGCCGGGAAATCGATGATGCGGCAAGCGGCGTCCTGTGCCGGACGGAAGCTCCAGAAGGCGAACTGGCGGATCGGCTGCTGCCAGCTCTCGAAGACCGTCGCACCGGGCTGCAGCGTGCAGACGCTGGTCCGCTCGGCTCCGCGCGGCGTCACCATCAGCGCGGCGTAGTCGAGCGGGACGCGGTAACGGCTGAGCACCTGAACCATGATGTTGCCGGATGCGTAATCGTGGAGGACGAAACGGACTTCACCTTCGGCAGGCTCCTGTGCGGGGCCGCCATGGCCGCCGGCGACCAGCATCGGCGCAAGTCCGCCCTCCCCCTGCACCAGCCGCACGACGACCCAGTCTCCGGGGAGGAGAAGGAGGTTGCCTTGCGTCACCCACGACAGGTCCTGATCAACTGGAAGCACGACCGCCTTGCCGTCGGTATTTTCGACCCGCACGGAATCGACGTGGCGGCAGGCCCCGGCAACCGCGCAGGGATCCCCATCGTCAGGCGAGGACGCGGCGAGCGCTAGCAAGGTCAATCCGGCCACCAGCATAACTTTTCCTCCCTTCTGTACTGCCCGGCGAGGTGTCGCAGCGCCGGGCGCGAAGTCAATCAGGGTTGCCTCCCTTTCGGTCCGGACGTTAGCCATTCCTTGGGTTTCGCCTGCTACGCAGCGATCCCATGCAAACGGCCAGCCTTGCACCGGTCCGGTCCGGAACACCTGCCCCCGACGCGCACGGCCGCGCCTCGGGAGGCTGGGTTGCGTCCGCCGGTTGGCGAGAATGGGCCGGAGACGCGGCGCGCTCGCGCTGGCAGTCCCTCGCCGATGGCGCGAGCGAGCCGAACCCGTTCCTCGAGCCGTGGTATGCCCTTCCCGCGTTGGAGGCCTTCGCGCCGGACGTACAGATCGTCTCGGTCGAACGCGGCGGCGCGCTGATCGGCCTGCTCCCGCTCGCCCGCCCGCGCCGATATGCCGGACGGCCGATCCCGCACCTCGAGGGATGGCTCCACGCCAACGCCTTCCTCGGCGCGCCGCTGGTGACGAAAGGGCGGGAGGCGGCGTTCTGGGCGGCGCTGCTGGACTGGGCCGACGACCACGCCGGGGCGGCGCTGTTCCTCCATCTCTCGCACCTGCCGCTCGACACCCCGCTGGTCGAGGCGCTGTTCGCCGCCTGCGCCAGCGAGGGCCGCCGCGCCGCGCTGGTCCACCGCGAGGAGCGGGCGCTGCTCCAGTCGGCGCTTTCGCCAGAGGCTTATCTAGAAGCCGCCTTGCCCGGAAAGAAGCGCAAGGAACTGCGCCGCCAGCACGCCCGCCTTGCCGAGCAGGGGACGCTCGCCTTCGTCCGCGAGGAGGGGTTGGACGGCCTCGCCGAGTGGACCGACGCGTTCCTTGCGCTGGAAGCCTCTGGGTGGAAGGGCCGCGCCGGCTCCGCGCTCGCTTCATCGCCCCAGACCGCGGCGCTGTTTCGCGAGGGGATGGCTGGCGCGGCGCAGGCCGGGGTGCTTGAAAGGCTGGCGCTGACACTCGACAGCAAGCCGATCGCGATGCTCGCCAACTTCCTGCGCGCGCCCGGCGCGTTCTCCTACAAGACCGCGTTCGACGAAACCTATGCCCGCTTTTCGCCGGGCGTGCTGCTCCAGCGCGAGAACCTGGCGCTGCTCGAGCGCCCGGACATCGCGTGGTGCGACAGCTGTGCCGCGCCGGATCATCCGATGATCGACAGCCTGTGGCGCGAGCGCCGGGCGATCGGGCGCGTCTCCATCGCCATCGGCGGCGCGCCGCGCCGGGCGCTGTTCGCGGCACTGGTCAAGGCGGAGCTGGGGCGAAATCCGACGGGGGTGAAAGCGTGAGCGATGTTCTTTCTCCCCTCCCGCAAGCGGGAGGGGTCGGGGGTGGGCCTGTAACAGATAGCGCGGCGGCTCCCCCGCCCACCCCTATCCCCTCCCGCCTTCGGGAGGGGAATCCGGTGTTCTCCGCAGAAGCCCGCACCACATTCGCGGCGTACTACCCCGAAACCCCGCACAAGCTCGCCCACGCGCTGGCCGACCACCCGCTGCTTTCGCTGGAAGCGCTCGCCGGGCTTGCCGAGGCGCTGCCAATCGGCTCGACCGAATGGAACCTCGCCGACCTGCCGGTCGGGGTGACGGAAAAGCCCGACAGCAACGGGCTGTCGGTGAGCGAAACCATCCGCACCGTCGCCACCAACGGATCGTGGGCGGCGCTCAAGAACATCGAGCAGGTCCCGGCCTATGCCGCGCTGCTGGCCGCGCTGCTCGGCGAACTGCGTCCGGTGATCGAGGCCCGCACCGGGGCGATGCTGAAGCCGCAGGGCTTCGTCTTCGTCACCTCGCCGGGCGGGGTCACGCCCTATCACTTCGACCCCGAGCACAACATCCTGCTGCAGCTGATGGGCAGCAAGGTGATGACCCAGTTTCCGGCGGGCGATCCGTTCTACGCGCCCGACGAAACGCACGAGACCTATCACACCGGCGGCGGGCGCGAGCTGTTCTGGCGCGACGAGCTTCTCGCCGGCGGACGCGAGTTCGCGCTGGCCCCCGGCGAGGCGCTCTATGTCCCGGTGATGGCCCCGCATTTCGTGCGCAACGGCGATCAGCCCGCGGTTTCGCTGTCGATCACCTGGCGCTCCGAATGGAGCTTTGCCGAAGCCGATGCCCGCGCACTCAACGGCGTGCTGCGGCGCGCCGGCCTCACCCCCCGCGCCCCGGGTCGCTGGCCCGCGACGAACCGGGCCAAGGCGCTCGCGTGGCGGACCTTCGCCCGGCTGACCGGACGCCGTTGACGCAAACGGAAACCCGGCGCATGGGGAGCGCCATGACCGAAAGCCCGACCCCCTCGCCCGAAGAACTCGTCGCCGGCCTGCTTCGCCTGCTCGATGTCGAGGACCTTGGCGGCGACCGCTTTACCGGGCGGCGCAAGCCCGGCGGGGTCGGACGGATATTCGGCGGGCAGGTGATCGGCCAGGCGCTCGCCGCGGCCGAACGCACCGTGCCCGACGATCGCCCGGTCCATTCGCTCCACGCCTACTTCCTGCGCGGCGGCAACGAGGATTACGAGATCGACTTCCGCGTCGAGCGCGACCTCGACGGCCGCAGCTTCTCGAACCGGCGGATCGTCGCCAGCCAGCTCGGCAAGCCGATCCTCAACATGACCGCGTCGTTCCACCGGCTCGAGCAGGGCGTCTCCCACCAGGATGCGATGCCCGACGTGCCCCCGCCCGAGGACTGCCCCGACGATCACGAGCAGCGCGAGAAATATGCGCACCTCATTCCGGAAGAACGCCGGGCGATGATCCTCCGGCCCAGTCCCATCGAAATGCGCAGCGACGGCACGCGCCACTGGATGGGCGGCGAGCCGAGCGAGCCGAAGACCGCCACGTGGTTCCGCTGCGTCGCCAGGCTGCCCGATGATCCCAAGGTTCACCGCGCGATCCTCGCCTATGCCAGCGATTATTCACTGCTCGGCACCTGCGCGCTGCCGCACGGCCTCTCGTGGACGCGAGGGACCGCGATGGGCGCGAGCCTCGACCACGCGGTGTGGTTCCACGACGACTTCCGGGCCGACGAATGGCTGCTCTATGTTACCGAGAGCCCATGGGCCGGCCGCGCCCGCGGGATGAACCGTGGCAAGATCTTTTCGCGTGACGGGCGGCTGATCGCCAACGTGGCGCAGGAAGGTGTGATCCGGGCAGCAAGGCCCTGACGTCGTCCCGGGCGGGGCCCGGGACCACGAAGGATCAGAGCTTCACCGGCCCGTCCGCGCCCAGCACATGGGTGCAGCCCAGCGCCGCCGCCTCGCAATCCTCGTCGAGCGCCGCCACTGTGCGCCAGCCGATCGCCCGCAGGCGCGCCGCGGTGTCGCGGTCGTGACCGAGCGGAAGGAACACCTTTTCCTCGCGCACATCGTCCGCCGCCGCATCGATCAGCGGATCGGGGTACAGCGAGAAACCGGTGGCCGGCTCGCCCGCGCCGCTGCCGGCGATGCGATACGTCCCGCCCCGCCCCAATGCGCCGCGCACGCCGTCGGCATAGAGCGTGAAGCCGAACCAGGTCTGGTATTCGAAGCCGTGGCGCTCGCTGGGATCGAGCGTGATCCGCGCCGTCCCGGCGATCCGCGCGGCGATTTCGCGCAGCGCGGCGATCCGGCTCGCCAGCGCCTTGCCGGCGTCGAGCTCCTCGAGCCGGGCGACCGCGGTGTCGAACTCGCCCGCGGCGTAGAGTAGCGGCAGGTAGGCCTCACCGCCCGCCTCGACCAGCCCGCCGGCGTCCTTGGCATCGAGTTCGCGGCGCACCGCGGCGATGCTTTCCTGCGCGAGCGGCAGCGCCTTTTCCGCCAGCGTGTCGACGAGATCGGGCAAAGTGAAATCGACGCTGACCCCGGTCGCGCCCGCGGCGATCGCCGTCTCGATCGCCAGCGCGACGATCTCCGCCGCCGCGGCGACGCTGTCGCTGCCGATGAGTTCGGCCCCGCACTGGAGCCGCTCCCGCGCCGGATCGAGCCCGTCGCCCTTGATCGTGAGCACCTGCCCCGCATAGCACAGCCGCAGCGGACGGGCGGCGTCCGACAGCCGCGTCTCGGCGATCCGGCCGACCTGCGGAGTCATGTCGGAACGCAGCGCCATCATGCGCAGCGATGCCGGATCGACGAAGCGGAACATTCGCCGCGACTGGATCCCGGCCATGCGGCTGGCGAGGCTGCGCTCGAACTCGATCATCGGCGGCAGCACGCGGTCGAAGCCGTGTCCGTGCATGGTGTCCTGCACGCTGCGCATCACGCGTGTCGCCGCCGCCGCCTCGCGCGGCAGGCGGTCTTCGAGCCCCTCGGGCAGCAGGTCGGGATCGCTGTCGTCCATTGCGTTGACCGAATTTTCCTCCGTCATTCCCGCGAACGCGGGAATCCATCACCCGCCGCGCCGGTTTGCGTGCGCAGGAGTTGGATCCCCGCCTTCGCGGGGATGACGAGATTTGGCAAGCCGTACCTCGTCAGAACTTCAGGGCCTTGACGATCCGCACGCCCTGCAGGTCGCAGGCCTGCTTGAGGACGTCCTGGCTGACCGGGCTGTCGACCGAGAGCAGCAGCACCGCTTCCCCGCCCGCTTCGCGGCGACCGAGGTGGAAGGTGCCGATGTTGATCCCGGCCTTGCCCAGCAGCGTCCCGATCGAACCGATGAAGCCCGGCGCGTCGGAGTTGACGATGTAGAGCATGTCGCCGGCGAGGTCGGCCTCGATGCCGATGCCGAAGATCTCGACAAGGCGCGGCGCGGCGTTGCCGAACAGCGTGCCGGCAACCGAACGCTCGCCCTGGCTGGTCGAGACGGTGACGCGCACCAGCGTGCGGTATTCGCCTTCGCGGTCATGGCGCACCTCGCGCACGTCGAGCCCGCGCTCCTTGGCGAGGAACGGCGCGTTGACCATGTTCACGGTGTCCGAATACTGGCGCATCAGGCCGGCCAGAACCGCGGCGCTGATCGGCTTGATGTTGAGCTGCGCCGCCGCGCCCTCGACCTCGATCGAGATCTTGGTGAGGTTGTCGTGCGCCAGCTGGCCGACCAGGCTGCCGAGGTTTTCGGCCAGCGCCATGTACGGCTTCAGCTTCGGCGCTTCCTCGGCCGACAGGCTCGGCATGTTGAGCGCGTTGGTGACGCCGCCGTTGACCAGGTAGTCGGCCATCTGCTCGGCCACCTGCAGCGCGACGTTGACCTGCGCTTCGTTGGTCGAGGCACCGAGGTGCGGGGTGCAGATGAAGTTCGGCGTGCCGAACAGCGGCGATTCCTTGGCCGGCTCGGTCTCGAACACGTCGAGCGCGGCACCCGCGACGTGGCCCGAATCCATCGCCGCCTTGAGCGCCTTCTCGTCGATCAGCCCGCCGCGCGCGCAGTTGACGATGCGCACGCCCTTCTTGGTCTTGGCGAGGTTTTCGGCCGAGAGGATGTTGCGGGTCTGGTCGGTCAGCGGGGTGTGCAGCGTGATGAAGTCCGCCTTGGCCAGCAGCGTGTCGAGGTCGGCCTTCTCCACGCCCATTTCCACGGCGCGTTCCGGGGTGAGGAACGGGTCGAACGCAACGACCTTCATCCTGAGGCCGAGCGCGCGGCTGGCGACGATTGAGCCGATGTTGCCCGCGCCAATCAGGCCGAGCGTCTTGCCGGTGACCTCGACGCCCATGAAGCCGTTCTTCGGCCACAGGCCCTGCTGGGTCTGGGCGTTGGCTTCGGGGATCTGGCGGGCGAGCGCGAACATCAGGGCGATGGCGTGCTCGGCGGTGGTGATCGAGTTGCCGAACGGCGTGTTCATCACCACGACGCCGCGCGCCGAGGCGGCGGGGATGTCGACATTGTCGACGCCGATCCCGGCGCGGCCGATGACCTTGAGGTTGGTCGCCGCTTCGAGGATCTCCTTGGTCACCTTGGTCGACGAACGGATGGCAAGGCCGTCGTACTGGCCGATGCGGGCCTTGAGCTCGTCCGGCGTTTCGCCGGTAATCACGTCGACGTCGCAGCCCATCTCGGTGAAGATGCGGGCGGCGTTGGGGTCCATCTTGTCGGAAATGAGGACTTTGGGCTTGGTCATGTTTCGATCCAATCCGTGAGTCCCCGCGAAGGCGGGGACCTCGATGTTGTTAGGGTTCGTTCCGTGTCGCGGAAGGAGGCCCCCGCCTTCGCGGGGGCGCATCATCAGAAGAAGGTCAGGTCGCCTTCACGGTCGCGTAGGCCCAGTCGAGCCACGGGCCGAGATCGACGATGTCAGCCGTGTCGACCGTCGCGCCGCACCAGATGCGCAGGCCCGGAGGAGCATCGCGGTATCCGGCGATGTCGTAGGCCGCGCCTTCCTTTTCGAGCGCGCCGGCGAAGGCCTTGATCATGGCTTCGTCCGCACCCTCGACCGAGAGGCACACCGAGGTCTTCGACCGCGTCGCCGGATCGGCACAGAGGTGCGACAGCCACGAACGCTCCGCCACGATCTTGTCGAGCGCCGCCGCATTGGCGTCGCTGCGCGCCTGCAGACCCTTCAGCCCGCCGAGGCCCTTGGCCCATTCGAGCGCGAAGATCGCGTCTTCGACCGCCAGCATCGACGGTGTGTTGATCGTCTCGCCCTTGAACACGCCCTCGGCGAGCTTGCCCTTGGCCATGAGGCGGAAAACCTTCGGCAGCGGCCAGGCAGGGGTGTAGGTTTCGAGGCGTTCGACGGCGCGGGGGCCGAGGATCAGCACGCCGTGGCCGCCCTCGCCGCCCAGCACCTTCTGCCAGGAGAAGGTGGCGACGTCGATCTTCGACCAGTCGATGTCATAGGCGAAAACCGCCGAAGTGGCGTCGGCGAACGACAGGCCCTCGCGGTCGGCGGGGATCCAGTCCGCATTGGGGACGCGCACGCCCGAGGTCGTGCCGTTCCAGGTGAACAGCACGTCGCTGCCCCAGTCGACCGAGCCGAGATCGGGGATCTGGCCATAGTCGGCGCGGATCACGGTGGGGTCGAGCTTGAGCTGCTTGGCGGCGTCGGTCACCCAGCCCTCGCCGAACGATTCCCACGCCAGCGTGGTGACGGGGCGTGCGCCCAGCATCGTCCACATCGCCATCTCGAACGCACCGGTATCCGACCCCGGCACGATGCCGATGCGGTGCGTGTCGGGCAGCTGCAGCACTTCGCGCATCAGGTCGATGGCGTAGGCGAGGCGCGACTTGCCGATCTTGGCGCGGTGCGAGCGGCCGAGCGATTCGGTGGCGAGTTTGCTGGGGGAATATCCGGGCGGCTTGGCGCAGGGACCGGAAGAAAAGAACGGCCGCGCAGGCTTGCGCGCCGGCATCACTGTATCAGTCATTTCTGACTCTCCTTGCAGAGAGCTCGCGCGGCGTTGGGACCGCGTGGCCCGCTGGCCGCCCTAGAGAGATTGGCGGGGGTGTCAAGCGGGGATGCTCCCTGCCCCCGGCCACCGCTTCCCCATACGCCGTCACCCCGGACTTGATCCGGGGTCCCGCTCATGGCAGCGGCCGAAAGAAAAGCGGGATCCCGGGTCAAGCCCAGGATGACGAAAGAGAGGAGCCTAGGGGCTTCGATTGTCGATGATCTCAATGTCGGTCGCCGAGACGGGGTGCACACCTCGGGGCTCCCAACTCCAGCCCCGATATTCAAGGCGGAAGTTCTTTGCGATTTGGACCATCTGCGGAACTCTTTTGCCCATCCACATCAGATCGGGCCGCACCGTCTCCCATGCCTCTAGGCGATCCGGCAAGAACTCGGTTCCCGCTGCCGCGAATTCCGGTTCAAGGTGCGCAAAATGAAGGGTCCGATTTACGGTCATCAGATCGATTGGGTCGAGCTCGTCGAAATGATGGCAAACCGATTGAGGCGTCGTGCCGACCTCGGTGTTGGCGATCTTCTCGACCGCAAGGCAGCCAGCGGCGAAGTGTTCCTCGATGGTCCATCCGGCCTGAGTGGTCATCCAGCAGACCTAGCGCTTGCCAGCGTAGTCGGCAATTCGCCCCGTCTTCCCCCCGTAACCATCCCGCGCTATCGCTCCGCGATGGAAACCGTTGAAACCATCCTCCGGCAGATCGAGACGATCTACGACGCCGCCGTCGCCGCCTTGCGCGCCGACATCGCCGCCTTCGCCACCGACGGCACCCTCCCCCCGCCCGAGCGGCGGCGCGAGCGGAGCTGGTGCTATCCCGAACTCCGGGTCGTCTACGAGGGCCACGCCCATCCCGAGATGCCGCCGCGCGCCTATGGCCGGCTCAATGCCAGCGGGGTCTATGCGACCACGGTGACCCGTCCGGCGCTGTTCCGCGACTACCTGTCCGAACAGCTGGCGCTGATCGCGCAGGACTATGAAGTGCGCTTCGAGGTCGGCAAATCCGACCAGGAGATGCCCTTCCCCTATGTCCTCGACGGGGCGTATGGCGCGTCGATCGCGGCGGTCTCCCCGCAAGAGCTGGCGCGGCATTTCCCCACCACCGAGCTGGCGATGATCGGTGACGAGATCGCCGACGCCGAGTTCGATCCCGGCTCCGGCCCGCTGCCCCTGTCGCTGTTCGACGGGCTCCGCACCGACTTCAGCCTGGCGCGCCTCGCTCACTACACCGGGACCAACCCGGCCGATTTCCAGAAATACATCCTGTTCACCAACTACCATCGCTATGTCGACGAGTTCGTCGACTGGGCCGGCCTGCAGCTGGGGCGCGGCGACTACCTCGCGCTGTCGGGCGCGGGCGGGCTCCATCTCGACGCGCCGACCGAGAACGCGCGGCTGCGACTCTCCGACACGGCATGGCGGCGGCACCAGATGCCGGCCTACCACCTCAAGGCGAAGGACCGCGCCGGCGTGACGCTGGTCAACATCGGGGTCGGCCCGGCCAACGCCAAGACCGCCTGCGACCACCTCGCCGTGCTGCGACCCGAGGCGTGGCTGATGATCGGCCACTGCGGCGGCCTTCGCCCCACCCAGAAGATCGGCGACTATGTGCTCGCCCACGCCTACCTGCGCGACGATCACGTGCTCGATCCGGTCCTGCCGCCCGAGATTCCCATCCCGGCCATCGCCGAAGTCCAGGTCGCGCTGCAGAAAGCGGCCGAGCTGGTGTCCGGCGAAGGCAGCGCCGACCTCAAGCGGCGGATGCGGACCGGCACCGTCGTCACCACCGACGACCGCAACTGGGAGCTGCGCTACACCCATTCGGCGCGCCGCCTGTCGCTGTCCCGCGCGGTCGGGATCGACATGGAGTCCGCGACCATCGCCGCGCAGGGCTATCGCTTCCGCGTGCCCTACGGGACGCTGCTGTGCGTGTCGGACAAGCCGCTCCACGGCGAGATCAAGCTGCCGGGGCAGGCCAACCGGTTCTACGAGGAAGCGATCGGCGCGCACCTCGCCATCGGCACCACCGCCTGCGAGCTGCTGCGGGCCGAAGGCGCGCGGCTGCATTCGCGCAAGCTCAGGGCGTTCAACGAGCCGCCGTTCCGGTGATGCAATACCCCGGCTTCCCCGCGCAGGCGGGGACCTCGTGCCGCAAACGGTCCGTCAGAGCGATGGAGGTCCCCGCCTTCCGGCCTCTGGCCGGAAGTTTATCCTGAGCGGCCGGCCTGCCGGCCAGCCGAAGGGCGGGGACGCGTGGACTATTGGTCCGCCCGCTCCGGAAACACCACCTTGCCCATCGCCGCGAGCGCCGAGCCGAAGCCGTCCACCGCCTCGCCGAACACCGCGGCGTCGATGCCGTCGCCGGTGACGAGGTCGAACTGGAGGCGCGGGTCCTTGTTCTGGTCGAGCACCACCCCGGCAAAGCGGTTCGAGCGCATGAACGCGATCGCCCCTTCCGGAAGCATCCCGACCGGCGCGTCAAAGCTCGAGCGGAACTGGAGCGAGCGGCATTTGTCGTGGGTGTCGCCGCAGTCGTAGAACAGGATGATCGCCTTCCACCCGGCAATCTCGGCGTTGATCTGCGGATCGCCGAAGTCGTCCTTGACCAGCTCGGCCTGGTGCCCGCCGGCGACGAGCGCCTTGATCACGCTGACCGGGTCCTTCGCGGAAACGGTCGCGGCATTCGCGGCGGTCGGGATCAGCAGGGCGGCGGCAAGCAGCAGGCGGCGGAGCATGGCAACGATTCCCGTCAGTTGAGCGGACGTGGTGCCACGCGCCGGGGTGTCACTGCAACAGGAACCGCACCAGCTCCGCGCCCATCTCCTTCTGCGTCACAGAGGTCATGTGCGAACCCGGGATCGTCGCCCGCACCGCATCGGGCAGCGCCGCGACGAGGTTGTCGGCCGAGCCGTTGTCGTCGTCCTGCGCCCCGCACAGAACCAGCGTCGGCATGGTGATGCCCGCCAGTTCGGCGGGTGCGGTATCCTCCATCGTGCCGAGCAGCAGCCGCGCCGCGACCCGGTCCACCCCCATGGTCTTGAGGAAAGAACGGGCCGCGAACGCGTGGTCGCCGTGCTTGATCGTGTCGAAGCGGTCGATCACGTCGAAGAAGAAATCGCGCCGCCCCGTCCACCCGGCGAGCCCTTCCAGACCCATGCCGGCGAGCACCAGCCGCCGCGGCCTCAGCCCCGCCAGCACGCTCCGCGCCGCCGTCCGCGCGCCCAGCGAGAAGCCGACGAGGTCGTAGTCGTGGAGCCCCAGCGCATCGACCAGCGCCATCGCATCGCGGACCAGCACGTCCGGCGGATAGGCGCCCGCATCGTGCGGCGCCGCGCTCTGCCCGTGGACGCGCAGGTCGGGCATAAGGCATTCGAACCCGGCATCTGCCAGCTGCGCCGCCGTGCCGAACTTGATCCAGTTGACCTCGGCCGACGAGAACAGCCCGTGGAGCATGACCACCGGGCGGCCCTCGCCCATCCGGTGCAGCGCCAGCCGCGTCCCGCCCTCGCCCGCAAAGAATTCGGTGGTGACGTCGTGGCTCATCGCCGCTGCAACCCCTTCTGCTCCATCCGCCACCGCGCCAGTTCGATGCGGTCCTGGCCGAAGAACGGCTCACCGTCGAACACCAGCGTCGGCACGCCCCAGTGCCCGCTGGCTTCGAGCGCGGCCTGGTTGGCGGCAATCTCGGCGTCGAGGCTATCCGGCTCGGCGGCGACCTCCGCCTCCAGCTCGGCGGCATCGAGACCGGCGCGGGCGATCGCCT
The DNA here is from genome assembly GCF_058783565.1 of Novosphingobium sp. FW305-C-111. NCBI lineage: Bacteria > Pseudomonadati > Pseudomonadota > Alphaproteobacteria > Sphingomonadales > Sphingomonadaceae > Novosphingobium > Novosphingobium sp. FW305-C-111. The sequence continues at coordinate 142,078 of NZ_JBYSYP010000010.1, read as the reverse complement.
GGGCGATGTGATCGCTCTCGTTCCAGCCGGTCGTGCCGCCCCAGATCAGCTTCGACACCTCGTCCGCCAACTCGAGGCTCCGCCCCCGCCGCGCTGCCGCCTGGCCGAGCCGGGTGAGGCGATAGATGTAAGGTTGCTCGTCTGCGATTTTCCGCGTCATGATGTTCTGGACGATCGGATCGGGCCGCGGCGGCGCGAACGGGATGCCATGGTACTGCGCGAGGCGCGGCACGTCGGTCAGCAGGTAGCGGAACCAGTTGGGATGGTTGCGCTCGAAGAAATCCGGCTCGCGGATCGCCAGCGGATAGACCGGGCGCAGGTTGACCGCCAGGTCCCACTCCGCCGCCAGCGCGCGATACTGGTGGATCGCGAGATAGCTGTAGGGACTGCGGAACGACCAGAAGACATCGGCGGTGAGGGTCATGGCGCTGTGGTTCTCTCCCGTTGCGCCGCCGATCCTAGCTGCGTTTCCGGCGGGGGCAATCACCCCTTCTTCAGGTGCCGCCGCCCGAGCAGCTCCGCGATCTGCACCGCGTTGAGCGCCGCGCCCTTGCGCAGGTTGTCGGCAACGCACCACAGCGCGAGGCCGTTGTCGACCGTCGGGTCCTCGCGCACGCGGCTGACATAGGTCGCGCCGTCGCCGACGCATTCGACCGGGGTGACGTATCCGCCGTCCTCGCGCTTGTCGATCAGCATGACGCCGGGCGCCTCGCGCAGGATGTCCTGCGCCTCGGTCGCGGAAATCTCGTTCTCGAACTCGAGGTTGATGGCCTCCGAATGGCCGACGAACACCGGCACGCGGACACAGGTCGCGACGACCTTGACCTTGGGATCGAGGATTTTCTTGGTCTCGACGACCATCTTCCACTCTTCCTTGGTGAACCCGTCGTCGAGGAAGCTGTCGATGTGCGGGATCACGTTGAAGGCGATCTGCTTGGTGAACTTCTTCGGCTCGAGCGGATCGCCGACGAAGACCGCGCGGCTCTGCTCGAACAGTTCGTCCATGCCCTGCTTGCCCGCGCCGGAGACCGACTGGTACGTCGCCACGACCACCCGCTTGATCCTGGCGTGATCGTGAAGCGGCTTCAGCGCCACGACCATCTGCGCGGTCGAGCAGTTGGGATTGGCGATGATGTTCTTCGCCTTGTAACCGTCGATAGCATCCGGGTTCACCTCGGGCACGATCAGCGGCACGTCGGGGTCCATGCGGTAGAGCGACGAATTGTCGATCACCACGCAGCCCTGCGAAGCGGCACGCGGCGCATGGATCGCGGTCGGGCCAGACCCGGCGGCGAACAGCGCAATGTCCCAGCCGGTGAAGTCGAAATGCTCGAGGTTCTTCACCTTGATCATCCGGCCGGTATCGCCGTACTCGATCTCGGTGCCGGTGCTGGCGGCGGAGGCACAGGCCGCGATCTCGTCGACCGGGAATTCCCGCTCGGCGAGGATGTTCAGCATTTCGCGCCCGACATTGCCGGTGGCTCCGACGACGACGACCCGGTAACCCATGTTCATGCTCCGCGTGGGGGAAGGCGAGGGGTCCGCTTAGGGGGTGGGGGTAGGGTTGGCAACCATGCGGGCTTGGACCAGAACCCTTGGTAAGCATCTGATGCAACAGACAGGGTAGTAGCACATGCTCAATTCGAAATCCGCACCGATAGACTGGGCAGCCACTGGGACAATGATCCAAGGGATCGGCACACTAATTGGCGCGATTGCAGTGATCATCGCAGCTGCTATCGGAGGCGGAACGCTGCGCTCTTGGCGGCGGCAGCAAATGCTCCAGCGTCACATGGATCTAGCAGATCGGATATTCACTGCGGCAGTGAAAGCCAAGCAGGAGATTAACTCAGTTCGCTCACCGTGGAAGGATGGTTCCGAGTTACATGAAGCTGGCAAAACTCTAGAAGCCAACGGCCTCGCCAAATCTAGTTTCAGTGATGCAGAGTGGCGACGAATGGAGAGCGCCCAAGTTTCATTGGATAGGATAAATAGATGCCACTCCACATGGTCGGACTTAGAAGCCCTCAAGCACTCGGCATACGTCCATTTTGGCGCTGAAATTTCAGAAAAGATCGAAACTATTTTGCATCAGGTTCATATCATCCGAGTAGATGCGCTAGCATATGCTGAGGGCTTCGGGGACAACCAAGAATTTCGGAAAAAGCTCATGAACTCGCTGTCTTGGGGTCGACCCACGGGCGAGATAGATGAAATGGGCAAGACGATCGACGATGCTGTTAACGGTATCGAAGAGAGGTTTAAGCCCCTCCTGAGGGACGCAGCCAACGCCACCCAGAAGATAATCATGGAAGCCGTAGCAAAGTCGATTTTCTCAGGCCCACTTAGAATACTGGGATTCTGATTCTCACGGCGCCGTCACCCCATGCCGCTCCAGGAACCGGAACATCGTCTCGTACAGGTGCTGGCTCACCTTAGGTCCCGAGATCCGGTGGGTGTACCCGGGATAGAGCATCATCTCGAACGGCACCGCCTCGCCCTGGAGCTTGGCGATGATCGCGCTCGAGTTTTCGAACACCACGTTGTCGTCGGCCATGCCGTGGATGATCAGCAGCGGGTCGGAAATCTTGGCGGTGTCGGCGAGCGCGTTGGACTTCGCGTAGACATCGGGCTCGGTCTTCGGATTGCCGAGATAGCGTTCGGTGTAGTGGGTGTCGTAAAGCTCCCACTTGGTCACCGGTGCGACGGCGATCGCCGCGGCATAGGCGCCGGGGTTCGCCTCGAGCATCTTGATCGACATGTAGCCGCCGTATGACCAGCCGAAGGTGGCGATCTTGGCGGGATCGACATAGCTCTGCTGCTTGAGCCAGTTTGCCCCGGCGAGCTGGTCCTCCACCTCGACCGCGCCCATCGCCCGGTACAGCGTCGAAGCAAACGCCACGCCGCGATTTTCAGAGCCGCGATTGTCGATCTCGAAATAGATGAAGCCCTTGTCGACGATCGCCTGCGGCAGCGTACCCTGCCACGCCTTCGACACGACCTGGCTGGTCGGCCCGCCGTAGTGACCGAAGAACACCGGGTAACGCTTGCCGGGCTCGAGCGGCGGCGTGATCATCATCCAGTGGAGCGGGGTGCCGTCCGCCGCCGGGATCGTCCCGAAGGTCGTCTCGCGGTGACTGGCGAGGTAGGGCGCATAAGGATGCGATGCGTCGAGCTTGTTCTCCTCGACCCACGCAAGGCGCTTGCCGGCGGTGTCGGCGATGTAGCTCTGCGAAGGCTGGGTCGGCGACGAGCGGCCGATGACCAGCGTCTTGCCGGCCTTGTCCATGCTCGCGGTGTTCCACCAGCCGGCTTCGGTCAGCTGCGTGAGCCTGCCCGGTGCCTTGAGGTCGAGCGCATAGACCTGCTGCGCAAGCACGTCGTCGCGGTTGCCGGTGAAGTAGACGCGGCCCGCCTCTTCATCGACCCCGGCGAGCCCGGTGACGACCCACTTGCCTTTGGTCAGCTGCTGCCACCTGCCGCCCTTGAAGCGGTAGAGATGGCCGAAGCCGTCGCGCTGCGACCACCAGATCAGGCTGCCGTCCTTGAGGAAGCGGTAATTGTCGGTGAGGTCGATCCAGTGCTTTGCCGCGGCTTTTTCGGTGAACAGCACGCGGCTCTTGCCGGTGGCCGGATCGACGCTGAGCATGTCGAGCACGGTCTGGGCGCGGTTCTGGCGCTGGACGTAGAGCGTCTTGCCATCGGGCGCCCAGTCGACCCGGGCGAGGTAGATGTCCTTGTCGGCGCCGAGGTCGACCTCGACCCGCCCTGACCCGTCGGGCTTCATCACGAACAGCTGCACGGCGGCGTTCGGCGTGCCGGCGGCGGGGTAGCGCTGCTGGAAGGTCTTGGTGTCCTCCGCGCCGATCGCGGTGCGGGTAACGACGCCGACCTGCGCCTCGTCGAAGCGTTCGACCGCGATCCGGTCGTCGGCTGGCGACCACCAGTAGCCGGTCATCCGCGCCATTTCCTCCTGCGCGACGAACTCGGCCTCGCCCCAGTGGACGGTGTCGGAGGTCTCCGCCGGAGTCACCGGCTGCGCCGCCGCGCCGCCGACCGGTCCGGTCCACAGGCGGTTGTCGCGCACGAACGAGACGTAGCCGCCCTTGGGGCTCAGCTTGGGGTTGAGTTCGCCCTCGCTGGTTTCGGTGAGGCGGCTGACCTTGCCGTCGATCCCGGCGAGGAACAGGTCGCCGTCGATCGGCACGAGGATCGACTTCGCGTCGGCCGACCAGTCATAGGTCACGATGCCCTTGAGGTCGCCGATCCGCTGGCGCTCGCGCTGCATCTTCTCCGCCTCGGACAGTTCCTTGCCCGAGCCGAGCTTGAGGCTGTCCACTAGCATGGTCCACTGCCCGCTGGTCCGGTCGAAGCCCCACAGGTCATAGCGCTCGCGGTCGTCGGCGCGGTTCCTGAGCAGCGCGATCCAGCGCCCGTCGGGCGAAAGCTTGACGCTGCGCGGCGCGGGGCCGTTGAGGCTGGGGCTGGCAAAGACGCGCTCGAAAGTGAGCTTCGTCTCGCCCTGCGGTGAGGGGGCTTCGGTCATGCTGCCATCCTGGGCGAAAGCGGGAACGGTGGAAAGCGCGGCCAATGCGGCGGCGGCAAGCAGGAATGGGCGCATCGGTTCTTGGCGAATCCCGGACAAAAGAAAAAGGCGCCCCGGCGGGTGTGCCGGGACGCCTTTCCTTAAAGCCGGTTTCGCCTGAAACCAACCGCCTTTTCGGCGATCAGCCCTCGGTGCGGACCACCTTGCGCTCGGCGATGCGGGCGCGCTTGCCGGTGCGGCCACGCAGGTAGTACAGCTTGGCACGGCGCACGACGCCGCGGCGGACCACGGTGATGCTCTCGATGTTCGGCGAGTACAGCGGGAAGACGCGTTCCACGCCCTCGCCGAAGCTCATCTTGCGAACGGTGAAGTTCGAGCCGAAGCCCTTGTTGGCGCGGGCGATGCACACGCCTTCGTAGTTCTGCACGCGGGTGCGGTCGCCTTCGACGACCTTCACGCCGACGCGAAGGGTGTCGCCCGGGCGGAAGTCCGGAATGTCCTTGGCGGCCTTGGCAATTTCCTCGGCCTCGATCTGCTGGATCAGGTTCACTGGTCCTCAGTCCTTCTTTTCACGCCGCGCGCCAGAGGCAGACTGGACCCGAGCGCCCTCATGGCGCTCCCAAAGATCCGGCCTGCGTAACCGTGTATCGATCTCGGACTGCAGCTTTCGCCACGCCGCGATCTTCGCATGATCCCCCGATCGCAGCACTTCAGGGATCGTGCGCCCTTCCCATTCCTGGGGTCGGGTGTAGTGCGGGTATTCGAGGAGGCCGTTCTCGAACGACTCCTCGGTCCCGCTCGAAGCGGCGCCCATTACGCCGGGAAGCAGGCGAATGCAAGCGTCGAGCAGCATCAACGCCGCCGGCTCTCCGCCCGACAGGACGATGTCGCCGACCGAGACTTCCTCGACATCACGGCCTTCGAAGATCCGTTCGTCGAAACCCTCGAACCGCCCGCACAGCAGGATGACACCGGGACCGGCCGCCAGCTCGCGCACGCGCGCCTGGGTAAGCGGCTTGCCGCGGGGGGTGAGCGCGATGACGGGGCGCCTGAGCACCTCCCCTTGAGGGGAGGGGTTGGGGTGGGGCGTCTCCGCGAACGCCGCGCCTGCCGGAGAGTCCCCACCCCCGGCCCCTCCCCTGAAGGGGTGGGGAGCACCCCGCGCAAAGTCCACCGCCTTCGCCAGCACATCGACCCGCAGCACCATCCCAGCCCCGCCGCCGGCCGGGGTATCGTCCACGGTCCGGTGCTTGTCCGCGGCAAAATCGCGGATCTGCACCGCATCGAGCGCCCACGTCCCCTCCACCAGCGCCCGCCCGGCCAGGCTGACGCCGAGCGGACCGGGGAACATCTCCGGGTAGAGGGTGAGGACGGTGGCCTTGAAGGTCATCGCTGAACACCACAGTCAGCAGGAGGAGGCAGATTCCGTCGACCAATTGCGACACCAAAAACTGCGACTGGCAACCCAATCACCATTGCGAGAAAGCTCAGACCGATCAGCATGACCCCACCCGCCAACGCCATCCCGCATGAGTCGACATTGCATGGTCCCGAGGATGAACCTAGAGTTGCAAACAAGCCGAATACGGAAACAACCAAAGGAATTGGCAAGCATGCAGTCAGTGCAGCTCGGCCCCGAGACCAGTTGGGCCGAAGACGACCGGCGACCCATCCGGGACCGATAGGAAATAGTAAGATAGCTGCAAGGATCAGCCAGTCCGCTGTCAGCATGTCCAGTTCTCAACCACCAACCCCGGCATATCCGCGAAATCCGCCTCGTTGTTCGTCACCACCGTCGCCCCGATGCTCAGCGCATGGGCGGCGAGCAGGCGGTCGAAGCGGGCGCGTTTGAATGGCAGTCTCGCATAGGCGCGCGCTGCGGGCTCATCAAAGGGAAGGATCGGTATCGCCGTCACGAAAGCCTCCAGCACATCCGGCGGCGGTGGCTTCTGCAGTTGGACGCCCAGCGCGATTTCCGAGAAGCTGATGGCCGAGATCGCAATATCGCCCGGCTCGCAATCAGCGATCCGCGCGTTTACCGGCGAGGCGGCGTCGCTCATCGCGTAAATCGCCGAGTCCGCATCGATAAGGTAGCGGATCACGCCTCGCCAGCCGCCTTGCGCGCTGCTTCACGTGCGGCGATCGTGCTGGGCCGCTCTTCGAACTCCTTCAGTTCGGGGGGCAGAGGCTTCAGTCCCGGCGCCTTGCCGGCGAACCCGCTGATGTCGATCTTCCGCCGCGGCGCGTTTTCCGGTTCGACGTGGAACCCGGCGCGGTCTTCGCGCAGGACCATGGTCGAACCTTCCGTCAGGCCCAGTTCCTTGGGCAGGCGCAGCGCGAGCGAATTGCCCGACTTGAACACCTTGGCCCGGTACTCCTTGCCCATCGGGGCCTCCTGTATATACAGCCTGTATATACAGCGCGCTCAAGGGAACCGCAAGGTCGGCCCCAGCACCGCCGCGAAGGCGAGGCTCGCCGCAAGACCCGCCGCGAACAGCGGCCAGCCTCGCCCGACCGTGAACGCTCGCGCCTCGCCCGCAGCGTGCGTGGCGTAACCGATCGAGATCAGCCCGGCCTTGCCGCCGAAACTTGCCGCAGTAGCGGAGGCGAGGGTGACGAACAGGCCGATCGGATTGGGCAGGCTGGCCAGCACCGCGGCCAGGCACAGCGTCGCATAGAAACCGTGGGCCACCCTGCGGCGGGCGGTCTTCGTTTCCGGCCCCTGCCCGATCATGCTGTTCAGCGTCTTCATGCCGACCTTGACGAGATGCCAATAGGCCATGACGCCGCCCAGCGCGAAGACCACGCGCCACACCCAGGCATAAGGCAACGGCCCAATCCCGCCGTCACCGTCCGGGCCAAGGTCGCCGATTCCGCTGACCCCTGAGAAGAGGAAGTATCCAGCCGCGCTGAAGGTCAGGCTCAGCCAGACGTACCAACCGACGAGCCGGGCCAGGTCCCCTTTGAGCAGCTTGCGCCAGACGAGGAACGCCAGCGCGCCAAGGCCGGCATCGACCGCCATGCCCGCCACCGCGACAAGGCGGCGGGCCGTATCGGTCGGACTATCGCAGGTGACATAGAACGCCCCGACCTCGACCAGTCGCCCGCCGGTCGCGGCGCACATCGCCGCATGCCCCCCGATCTCGTGAGCCATCGTCAGCAGTGGCATCAGCAGCAGAGCGAGGCCCGTCACCGTCACGAGGTCGATCTGCGGCTTGCCCATGCTATTCCCCTGCAATTCAGCCCGCCACGCTATCGCGTGCGCGGCATCCGCACCAAGCAAAGCATGTCCGGATCGGGCGTTACCGGAACGCGTCCAGATCCGGCGGCGTTTCCTCGCGGGTCCAGTTGCGCTCCATGATGTAGGCGGTCGGCAGCCCGACCAGCAGCGCGATCACTGCCGCACCAAACAGGATCGCCGCCGCCGCGCCGCCGTCTTCCGCACCCGATGCCGCCCAAAGCGGAATGGCCATCGCCAGCAGGCCGGCTCCGAAAGCGGACAGCGCGATCCGGGTGCGCGGGGCAAGCCGCTCGCGCCACAGCCTGAGCAGCAGCATCAGCCCCGCGGCGATGGCGGCGGGGAGGAACAGGAGGAAGACCGCGGCGAAGATGAGCGCCATCGCTCAATCCTGTGCGTAAGCCGCCTCGATGACAAGCCGCTCGCCCCATTCGGGTACGGCTTCCGGGCGCATCGGCACCATGAACTTCTTGCCGGTGGGGCGCTGGATCTCGACCACATCGCCCGCGCCGAAGTTCTCCACCGCGACGCATGTGCCAAGGTCCTCGCCGCTCGTGGAGACGGCAGGAAGTCCGATCAGGTCGGCGTAGTAGTATTCGCCCTCGCCCAGCGGCGGAAGCGCCGAGCGCGCGACGGTGAGCGCGGTGCCGCGCAGGCGTTCGGCGGCGGTGCGGTCGGTGACTTCGGCGAACCGCGCGATCGCGCCGCCCTTGCCGTCGTCCTTGAGCTTGTCCAGCGTGAGCGTGGAATCGTTGAAGGCGCGGAAGCGCCTGAGCGCCGCCACGCCTTCACCGAACAGCTTGAGCCGGACCTCGCCCGTCACTCCGTGCGCGCCAATGATGGCGGCGAGGGTGACAGGCCGGTCGTTCGCCAAGGATCAGCCCTCGGCCGGTTCCTGGGCGCTTTCGCCCGAAACTTCACCAGCGTCGCCGGCGTCCGTGTTCGGGGTCGCTTCGTTGGCTTCTTCAGCCACCGGAGCTTCCTCGGCCGGAGCGGCGGCCGCGGCGGCTTCTTCAGCCTCGCGGGCCTTCTCGGCGCGCTCTTCGGCGCGGTCCTTGGCCTTGGCGCCGGGCTCGCCCTTCTTCGGGTTCACGGTCGGGGCGCGTTCCTTGATCCCGGCCTTGTCGAGCATGCGGGCAACGCGGTCGGTCGGCTGGGCACCGACGCCGAGCCAGTAGCGGACGCGATCCTCGACGAGGCGGACACGGTTCTCGTCATCCTTGGCGAGGAGCGGGTTGTAGGTGCCGACCTGCTCCAGGTACTTGCCGTCGCGCGGGGCGCGGCTGTTGGAAACGACGACCTTGTAATACGGGCGCTTTTTGGAACCGCCGCGCGAAAGACGAAGGGAAACTGCCATTGAACTTACCTTTCAACAAATCTGGATAGGTCTGAAAATCACTTCTTGAGAAGATCGCCGAGGTTGGGCGGAAGCGAACCGCCGCCGAGGCCCGGGAGCGAGGGACCGCCCCCGCCGACGCCGGGGCCGGCACCGCCGCCAAGACCCGGCATGGCCGCGCCGAGGCCGCCCTTGCCGAACATCGCAGCAAGCCCCTTGAGCCCGCCCATCTTCCTGATCTGCTTCATCGCCTTGCCCATTTCCTGGTGCATCTTGATGAGCTTGTTGATGTCCTGCACCTGGGTGCCGGAACCCTTGGCAATGCGGATCTTGCGCTTGGCGTTCAGCAGTTCGGGCCTGGCGCGCTCCTTCGGCGTCATCGAGCCGATGATCGCGTCGAGGTGGACCAGCACCTTGTCGTCCATGCCCGAGTTGGCCATCGCCGCCTTGGCCTTCTTCATGCCCGGCATCATGCCCGCGAGCATCCCGAGCCCGCCCATGTTCTGCATCTGGCGCAGCTGCATGCGCAGGTCGTTCATGTCGAACTGACCCTTGGCCATGCGCTGGGCGAGGCGCTCGGCGTCCTCCGCCTCGATCGTCGCAGCGGCCTTTTCGACCAGCGAGACCACGTCGCCCATGCCGAGGATGCGGTTGGCGACGCGGGCCGGGTGGAACGGCTCGATCGCGTCGAGCTTTTCGCCGGTGGCCGCGAACTTGATCGGCTTGCCGGTGACCGCGCGCATCGACAGCGCCGCGCCGCCGCGGGCATCGCCGTCCATGCGGGTGAGGACCACGCCGGTGAGGCTGACCTCGCCGGTGAAGCTCTGCGCGACGTTGACCGCGTCCTGCCCGGTCAGGGCATCGACGACGAGCAGCGTTTCCTTCGGTGCCGAGACGGCGGCGACCGCCTTCATCTCGTCCATCAGCGCCTGGTCGACGTGGAGCCGGCCGGCGGTGTCGAGCAGGAGGACGTCGACCGCCTGGAGCTTGGCCGAATGGAGCGCGCGGTTGGCGATCTCGACCGGGGTCTGGCCCGGCACGATCGGCAGGGTGGCGACCCCGGCCTGTTCGCCGAGCACCTTGAGCTGTTCCTGCGCGGCCGGGCGGTTGACGTCGAGCGACGCCATCAGGACCTTCTTGCCCTGCTTCTCGCGCAGCAGCTTGCCGATCTTGGCGGTGCTGGTGGTCTTGCCCGAACCCTGCAGGCCGACCATCATGATCACCACCGGCGGCGCGGCGTTAAGATCGAGCTCGGCTGTTTCCGGCCCGAGCATATCGACCAGCGCGTCGTTGACGATCTTGACGACCTGCTGGCCCGGCGTGACCGAACGGAGCACGTCCTGGCCGACCGCGGCCTCGGTCACCCGGTCGATGAAGCGGCGGACCACCGGGAGCGCGACGTCGGCTTCGAGCAGCGCGATCCGGACCTCGCGCATCGCCGCGCGGACGTCCTCCTCGCGAAGCGCGCCGCGGCCGCGCAGGCGATCGAACACCCCGCCAAGCCGGTCTGAAAGACTGTCGAACACGCGCACGTCCACTTCGCTCGCCCGTAACGCGAAAAACGCCGGTGGGCGAAACCTCGCCGACCAGCGTGCCACGTATAGGGCATGACTTTCGATCGGTTCCGGGCGGAGTCCGCCCCGAACTTGCCCGCGCCCCTACTCTTCGCGCCGGTAAATGGCAAGGCCGCATTGTCCGCAGGCGCACGGGCAACCACTGCTTAACCGAATTTTCACGACGATTCCTGCATGAACGCCGGCGACCGGGGCCGAAGGAACCTGGATTGGGGCATGGCACGCATGGGGAAACAGGCAGGCGGCGACGCGCGCAAGTCCGAACCGATCGGACGGGCGGAACGCGACATCGTCGCGCTGGGAATCGTCACTGCGGCGATCCTCCTGTTCGTCGGCACCGGCAGCGCGGTCCTGGGCCGGGCCATCAGCGCGTGGTTCGGCCACGGCCCGCAGCCGGACCGGCTGCTTGGCATTACCGTCCTGCTCAATATCGCGCTGATCATCTTCGGCTGGCGCCGCTACCGGGAGCTGACGCACGAGGTGGGCGAACGGCGCAAGGCCGAAGCGACCGCCAACCGCCTCGCCCAGATCGATCCGCTCACCGACTGCCTCAACCGCCGCAGCACCGGCGAAGCGAGCAGAAACATCCTGCGCGAAGCACAATCCCGCGGCCACCTCGTCGTCTCGATGATGGTCGATCTCGACAAGTTCAAGTCGATCAACGACGTTCACGGCCACGCCGCCGGCGATGCCATGCTGGTCGAAACCGCCCGCCGCATCCGCGCGCTGCTCCCCCAGGGCGCGATCCTCGCCCGGATCGGCGGCGACGAATTCGCCTGCATCGTGCCCTTCGATCCTGCACACCGCGACGATATCGACCAGCTGGCGAGCCGCCTGATCGAGACGATCTCGCGGCCCTGCGAGTTTTCCGGGCTGCAGCTCGACACCTCCGCATCGGTCGGCCTCGCCGCGAGCGACGCGCTGCCCGAAGGCATCGCCGATGCCGGCGACGCGCTGCTCCACATGGCCGACATCGCCATGTACCAGGCCAAGAAGCGCGGGCGGAACCGATACTTCTGGTACGATCCCGGGATGGAGCGCGAACTGCGTTTCCGCGGCGAGCTCGAAGGGCGCATCCGCGTCGGCGTCGCCCACGGCGAGTTCGTGCCCTATTACGAAAAGCAGATCGACCTCGCGACCGGCGAGCTGACCGGGTTCGAAATGCTCGCCCGCTGGCACTCGCCCGATCACGGCGTCATCAGCCCCGAATTGTTCATCCCGATCGCCGAGGAAATCGGCGTGATCGGCGAACTTTCCGAGAGCCTGATCCGCCAGGCGCTGCGCGACGCCCGCGAGTGGGACCCGCGCCTGACCCTGTCGGTGAACATCTCGCCGGTCCAGCTGCGCGATCCGTGGTTTGCGCAGAAGATTCTCAAGCTGCTGGTCGAGGCGAACTTTCCGCCCAGCCGTCTGGACATCGAGATCACCGAGACCAGCCTGCACGAGAATATCGGGGTGGTCCGCTCGCTCGTCACCAGCCTCAAGAACCAGGGCGTGCAGATCAGCCTGGACGATTTCGGCACCGGCTATTCCAGCCTCGCCCAGCTGCGCTCGCTGCCGTTCGACCGGATCAAGATCGACCGCAGCTTCGTCTCCACGCTCGGCTCGAGCAAGGAGAGCGAAACGATCATCAAGGCGATCTCCTCGCTGGGCGAGGGGATGAACCTGCCGATTACCGCCGAGGGCATCGAAAACCCGCAAGTGCTCGAAGCGCTGCGCCGCTACGGCAACTTCAAGGGCCAGGGCTATCTCTACGGCCACCCGGAATCGGCCGAGACCGTCCGCGCGATGCTGGCGGAGGAGAACCTCCTGATCGCGCCTGCCCAGCTCGCGGGGCCGGACGGCGAATCGCTGCCGCTGCGCAAGGCGCAGTAACCTCCCGCCACTCCCAAGTTGCGGTTCCGCGCCGCTGCGCCTAGATCGCGGGCCATGCGCGTCCCGTTCCGCAAGATGCATGGCCTCGGCAACGACTTCGTGGTGATCGACACCCGCGAGGCGCCGCTCGCCATGTCGGCCCGCCGCGCCGCCGCGCTGGCCGACCGCCACACCGGGATCGGCTGCGACCAGCTCATCGTGATCGAGGCGTCCGACGTCGCCACGGTGCGAATGCGGATCTTCAACCACGACGGCAGCGAGGTCGAGGCCTGCGGCAACGCGACCCGTGCGGTCGGCCTGCTTCTGGGCGGCGACAGCACGATCGAGACCCTCGGCGGGCTGCTCAGCGCGCGCAATGCCGGGGACGGGGTTTCCGTCGACATGGGCAAGCCGCGCTTCGGCTGGAACGACATCCCCGTCGCCTACGCGATGGACACGCTCGAGATGCCGGTCGGCTGGGAAGATCTTGAAGGGCCTGTCGGCGTCAACGTCGGCAATCCGCACGCGATCTTCTTCGTGCGCGACTGCGACGAGGTCGAGCTCGACCGGCTCGGCCCGCTGATCGAGCATGACCCGCTGTTTCCCGAACGCGTCAACGTCAACGTCGCCACCATCGAGGACGAGGGCCGCATCCGCCTGCGGGTGTGGGAGCGCGGCGCCGGGCTCACCCGCGCCTGCGGCACCGGGGCCTGCGCGACCGCCGTCGCGGCAATGCGGCGCAAGCTGGTCGGCCCGGAAGTGACGGTCGAACTGCCGGGCGGCGATCTCGTCATCGCCTGGCGCGACGGCGGCACGATCACCATGACCGGCCCCGCCACGCTCGCCTTCGAAGGCCAGTTCGAGAGCGCCGACTATCCCTTATGACCGCTGAAGTCGTGACCCTCGGCTGCCGGCTCAACCTTGCCGAGAGCGAGGCGATCCGCGCCCTGCTGGCGGACCAGCCCGACACGGTCGTCGTCAACTCCTGCGCTGTGACGGCGGAAGCAGTGCGCACCACCCGCCAGGCCATCCGCCGCCTGCGAAAGCGCCGCCCGGAAGCGCGGTTGCTCGTCACCGGCTGCGCCGCGACGATCGAGGCCGACGCGCTCGCGGCGATGCCGGAGGTCGACGGGCTGGTGGGCAATGCGGGGAAGCTCGATCTTTCGAGCTACGTCCCGCAACCTCAAACACCGTTGCGTCCCCGCGCAGGCGGGGACCTCGGGAAACCAAGCGGACCGCGCGAAGGATGGAGGTCCCCGCCTTCGCGGGGACGCGGTGAAGGTGTTGAGAAACCAGCCCACACCCGCGCCTTCGTGCCCGTCCAGACCGGCTGCGACCACGCCTGCACCTTCTGCGTGATCCCCCAGGGGCGCGGGGCGAGCGTTTCGACGCCGATCGCCGAAGTCCTGCGCTCCATCGAAAGCCACTTCGCCAACGGAACCCGCGAGATCGTCCTCACCGGGGTCGATGTCACCGGCTGGGGCGCGGACCTGCCGGGCAGCCCGCGCCTCGGCACCCTCGTCGCCGCGATCCTGCGCGCGTTCCCCGCCCTCCCCCGCCTGCGCCTGTCCTCGCTCGACGGGGTGGAGATCGACCCGCTGCTGTTCGAGCTGCTGACTGGCGAGGCGCGGGTCATGCCGCACGTCCACCTTTCGCTCCAGTCGGGCGACGACATGGTGCTCAAGCGGATGAAGCGGCGGCACTCGCGCGCCGATGCGATCCGCCTGGCCGAACGCCTTCACGCCGCACGGCCCGAAATCGCCATCGGCGCAGACCTTATCGCCGGCTTCCCGACCGAGACCGACGCGATGCACACGAACAACCTGAGCATCGTCCGCGCGTGCGGCGTCGTCCACGGCCATGTCTTCCCCTACTCCTCCCGCCCCGGCACGCCCGCCGCGCGGATGCCGCAGGTGCCGCCGCGGCTGGTGCGCGAGCGCGCTGCCGAACTGCGCGCCGCCGTCGCGGCGGAGCGCACGCGCTGGCTCGCCGGGCTGGTCGGCCAGACCCGCGAAGTGCTTGCCGAACGCGACGGGACCGGCCATTCGGGCGAATTCGCACCCTACCGCCTCCCGCCGGGAACCCCGGCCGGCGTGCTGGTTTCACTGACGCCGAACGGACTCGAGGAAGGATTGCTGGCATGAGCGGGGAAAGCTGGACAAGTCGCCTGCTCGGCGGCTTCCGCAAGACCTCGGAGCGGCTCTCCGACAACCTCGGCGGGATCGTCGCCAAGGCGAAGCTCGACGAGGACCTGCTCGACGAGATCGAGGACGCGCTGATCCTCTCCGACCTCGGCCCGCGCGCCGCCGCCCGCATCCGCGAGCGCCTCGCCGCCGAAAAGTTCGAGCGCGGCCTTTCGGACGAGGCGCTGCGCGAGGTCGTCGCGAACGAGATAGCCGCGATCCTGCGCCCGGTGGCCAAGCCGCTCGAGATCGTCGCGTTCCCGCGCCCGCAGGTGATCCTGGTGATCGGCGTCAACGGATCGGGCAAGACCACCACCATCGCCAAGCTCGCCCACCTGTTCCAGGAACAGGACTACGGCGTGATGCTCGCCGCCGGCGACACCTTCCGCGCCGCCGCGATTGGCCAGCTCAAGGTCTGGGCCGACCGGCTGGGCGTGCCCATCGTCACCGGGCCGGAAGGCGGCGATCCGGCGGCGATCGTGTTCGACGCGGTCAAGCGGGCGACCGACACCGGCATCGACACCCTGATCGTCGACACCGCCGGACGCCTCCACAACAAGCGCGAGCTGATGGACGAGCTCGCCAAGGTCCGCCGCGTGCTGGGCAAGCTCAACCCGGAAGCGCCGCACGACGTGGTGCTGGTGCTCGACGCGACCAACGGCCAGAACGCGCTCCAGCAGATCGAGATCTTCAAGGAAGTCGCCGGCGTCACCGGGCTGATCATGACCAAGCTCGACGGCACCGCCCGCGGCGGCGTGCTGGTCGCGGCGGCGGAGCAATACGGCCTGCCGATCCACGCGATCGGCGTCGGCGAGAAGATCGACGACCTGCGCCCGTTCGATCCGGACCTTCTCGCCAAGGTGATCGCTGGGGTTTTGCGGTGAACCCCGCCCCCGCACATCCGTCCGTTCTGAGCTTGTCGAAGGACAGTTCTTCCTTCGGCCCCGCCCTGAAGAAAGGGCGGCCCTTCGACAAGCTCAGGGCAGACGGGTAAGGGTGCTTGAATATGACTGAAATCGCTGCCGCAAAACCCAAGCCCAAGTCCTCGTGGCTCAATCTCGTGGTCGACTACGGTCCGCTGCTGGTGTTCTTCCTCGCCTACCGGCACTTCACCCCGTCGGACGACACCTCCGGCGTCGGCTCGGTGATCGCCGTGACCAAGGGGACCATCGCGTTCATGGTCGCCACGGTGATTGCGCTGGTCGTGTCGAAATGGCGGCTGGGGCGGATCTCACCGATGCTGTGGCTGTCGACGGTGCTGATCCTCGCGTTCGGCACGCTGACGGTGCTGCTGGGCGATCCATTCTGGATCCAGGTCAAGCCGACCGCCATCTACCTGCTGTTCGCGACCTTCCTGTTCGCCGGCCTGCTGCGCGGCAAGGCGCTTCTCAAGATCCTGCTCGAATCCGCCTTCGACGGACTGAGTGACGAGGGCTGGCTCAAGCTCTCGCGCAACTGGGCGCTGTTCTTCCTGTTTCTCGCCGGGCTCAACGAGGTGCTGCGCCACGTGCTGACCTTCGACGGCTGGCTCCAGGCCAAGCTGTGGGGGGTGACGGCGCTGTCGTTCCTGTTCACCTTTTCCCAGATCCCGATGCTGCTGAAGCACGGCCTTGGCGCGGAAGCCGAGGTCGAGGTCGAGCAGAACCCGCCGCACGACTGAGTGCCGTAACGTCGCGGTGGGGGAAACATGGCATAAACCATGTGACAAATGCCGCATCCTCCATAATATGCGCCCCGCTCCTTCCCGGTCCGCCGGGCAAGAACAAGGGACGCAATTAGGGGGAATTCTTCATGGCCAAGTTCTTCGGTAACCTGCACCTCGTGCTGGTGGTCGGGCTCATTGCCGCGATCGCGGTGATGCTCGCCTTCGCTCCGTCGGCCCCGGTCGACGCCAACTCGATCCTGCGCTGGCTCCACGTGTTCTTCGGCATCCTGTGGATCGGCCTGCTGTACTACCTGAACTTCGTCCAGGTCCCGACGATGCCGTCGATCCCGGCCGAGCAGAAGGGCGCGATCACCGGGCACATCGCGCCGAAGGTGTTCTTCTTCTTCCGCTATGCCGCGCTGCTCACCGTCCTGACCGGCCTCGGCATCGCGTTCGTCATGGGTTACGGCCACGAAGCGCTGACCCTGACCGGCGAAGGCAACGTCAAGCTGATCGGCATCGGCATGTGGCTTGCGCTGATCATGGCGTTCAACGTGTGGTTCATCATCTGGCCGGCCCAGAAGAAGATCCTCGGCATCGTGGAAGCCACGGCAGAGGAAAAGGCTGCGGCCGCTCCGCGCGCGCTGTACGCCAGCCGCACCAACGTGCTGCTGTCGCTGCCGATGCTGTATTGCATGGCCAGCGCCAACCTCGGCTGATCCAGCCAGGCTGAAATGCGGCGAGGGCGCGGGAGCGAAGGCTTCCGCGCCCTTTCTTTTGCGCGTTTTCCACAAGGTTCCCGCTCCACTTTGTCACCACCCGCGGAACCAACACGGATCGTCGCCGTTTACGGCCTTCGCAGGGGGTGTCCTGCATCGACAGTAACGGACCTGAGGATTTCATATATGCGCAAGTTTGCCCTTCTCGCCGTCGCCATGACCGCCGGCCTCGGCCTCGCCGCCTGCTCGGAAAAGACCCAGGACGCGACCGAAGCCGCCGCCTCGTCGGCCGGTGACGACGTCGCCGGTGCCGCCGCCGCCGCCGGCGACGCGGTCGAGGCCGGTGCGACCAAGGCCGCCGACGCGGTCGACAAGGCCGCCGCCAAGACCGACGAAATGGGCGACAAGGCCGCCGACAAGGCTGCCGAGGCCGAAGCCAGCCTCCACAACGAATCCAAGGCTGAAGCGAAGCGCGACTAACCTCCCGCTTCGTTCAACGGAAGGCGCGGCATCTCCCTGGGTGCCGCGCCTTTTTGTTTGGGCGCGGGGGGGTGTGCCCTATACCGCTCCAGTGAAATGGGCGGCGCGCTGATGCCTTCCAGCGCAGCGTGCCTCAGATCTCGACCTGGCTGCCCAGCTCGACGACGCGGTTGGTCGGCAGGCGGAAGAACTCCATCGCGCTCGCGGCATTGCGCAGCATCCACGCGAACAGCTTTTCCC
Organism: Novosphingobium sp. FW305-C-111; assembly: GCF_058783565.1. Lineage (NCBI taxonomy): Bacteria > Pseudomonadati > Pseudomonadota > Alphaproteobacteria > Sphingomonadales > Sphingomonadaceae > Novosphingobium > Novosphingobium sp. FW305-C-111. The sequence goes on along the minus strand of NZ_JBYSYP010000010.1, from coordinate 124,263 downwards.
GCCAGATCGCCATCCCCGGCTTGGACGAAGCGATCAGGGTCTGGCGCGACAGGAAGAAGCTGGTCTTCATCATGTCGAACGGTTCGCCGCACATCGACACGCCCTTGAGCGTGGCGGGCACGTCGGTCTCCTCGAGGAAGCCGAAGCGCAGGACCACGCGGTAGAAGCCCTGGCCCATGTCCTTGACCGCCGAGCGCTCCTCGGCATCGACGTAAGGAACGTCTTCGATCAGCACGGTCAGGATCACCACCCGTTCGTGCAGCACCTTGTTGTGCTTGATATTGTGGAGCAGTGCCGAGGGCACGCCCTGGCTGGTCGAGGCCATGAACACCGCCGTGCCGGACACGCGCGCCGCGCTCGAATGCGCGGACTTGGCGAAGACCTCCATCGGGATCGAGCCCTCGGCCATGTTCTGCCGCATCAGCGCCCGCCCGCGCGACCAGGTCGTCAGCAGCGTGAAGATGGCGAGCCCCATGACCAGCGGCACCCAGCCGCCGTCGGGGATCTTGGTGGTATTGGCGCCAAGGTAGGCCGCGTCGATCACGAAGAACAGCGCGAGCAGCGGGACCGCGTAGACAGGCTTCCAGTTCCACAGCTTGAACAGGACGACCGCCAGCAGGAAGTTGTCGATCAGCATCGCGCCGGTGACCGCGATGCCATAGGCCGCGGTCAGGTTGGCCGAGCGCTGGAATACCAGCACCAGCAGGATCACCGCGATCATCAGCGCCCAGTTTATCACCGGAATGTAGATCTGCCCCGCCGCGGTCGAAGTGTGCTTGATCGACATGCGCGGGATGAAGCCGAGCTGGATCGCCTGCTGGGTCACCGAGAACGCGCCGGAAATGACCGCCTGCGAGGCGATGATCGCCGCCGCGCTGGCAATCAGCAGCAGCGGCCACTGGAACCAGTCAGGCGCGAGGAAATAGAACGGGCTCTCCAGCGCCGGCGCGCCCATCCGCACCAGCAGCGAGGCCTGGCCGAGATAGTTGATCACCAGCGCGGGCAGGACGAACGCGAGCCAGGATACCCGGATCGGATTGCGCCCGAAGTGGCCCATGTCGGCATAGAGCGCCTCGGCCCCGGTCACCGCCAGCACGGCCGAGCCCATCGCGAGGAAGCCGTGCCACGGATCGGCGATGAACATCGCCACCGCGTAATGCGGGCTGAGCGCGGTCAGGACCTGCGGCATCTGCGCGATCGAGATCGCGCCGAGCACCGAAATCACCGCGAAATAGAGCAGCATGATCGGGCCGAAGAAGGCGGCGACCTTTTCCGTGCCACGGCTCTGGATCATGAACAGGAACACCAGGATGCCGACGACGATCGGCACGACGAGGTGGCTGAGGCCGGGGTTGTAGACCGCGATGCCCTCGATCGCGCCGAGGACCGACACGGCCGGGGTGATCATGCTGTCGCCATAGAACAGCGCGGTGGCGAACACGCCGAGCAGGATGATCCCTGCGCCCCAGCGCCGGGTCGAGGTGTGGTGGTTGATCAGCGCCAGCAGCGCGAGGCTGCCGCCCTCGCCCTTGTTGTCCGCCCGCATGATCACCGAGACATACTTCAGCGTCACGATGATCATCATCGACCAGAACATCAGGCTGATGATGCCGTAGATGTGGAGCAGGTCCATCGGCAGCGGATGGTGTTCGTTGGCGAACGTGTCGCGCAGCGCGTAGAGCGGGCTGGTACCGATGTCGCCGAAGACGACACCGATCGCGCCGACCGCCATCTTGAGCAGTCCGCCGTTGTGATGATGGCCGTGCCCGTATCCCGGGGAGGCGGAATCGTCAACGCCTCGGTCGGGATCGACGCCCGGCTGGATCACCGCTTCACTCATGGACAAATGCCCCAAAAACGCGCGACTCAGCCGCAATGGCTGCGGCGCTTAGCAACCGGCGATAGCGCCCGCAATGCGCGCCGCAAAGGCTGACAACGCCAGCCCGGTGCGGTCCGTTCCTTCCGTTACGGCGCACCCGACTCCAAGGCTTCCGGCGAAGGTGACGGCTTGGCCCCTGCCGGGTCGGTCAGAGCGGGCCCGACCATCGAATCGATGCGTGCGATCTTGGCCTCCAGGTCCTTGCGCCACGGTGCGTCGGCGGGCGAGCGGTCGAGCAGTTCCTTCCACACCGCGCGCGCCTCCGGCAACCGCCCCGACTGGGCGAGCGCGAGACCGAAGAAGAACGGCGGTCCGGGATGTTCGGGGCTGATGTCGGCCGCCTTCTGGAAGGCGAACTGCGCGGCCGGACTGATCATCCCGTCGCTGTGGCCGACGAGCGAATTGCCGAGCGCGACCCACAGGTCCGCGTCCTGGGGGTTCTCCTTCACCGCCTTGCCCAGGACGGTCGCCGCCGCGCCGTACTGGCCGTTGCGCGAGAGGCCGTCGGCCAGCACCATCCAGCTCTGCCCCCCGCCGGTCTGCTCGCTCATCGACTGGCGCGCCTTGATCAGCGCCTCGTCGGCGGCCTTCTGGTTCTCGACCGCCTCCTTGGGCGCGCCGGCCTGCCCGGGATGACCCTGAAAGGCATAGCCGGCAAGCCCGACGAACAGTGCGGTCCCTGCCAGCTCCCAGCCGGCCCGCGGCAGCTTGAGCACGAAGGCCAGCAGCACGAACAGCGCCGCGGCGACGAGCAGGACGACGATCCAGGTCATGATGGCGTTCCTTCCTTCGCGCCCGGTTTGCCTCCCAGCTTGAACCTCCGCCGCAGCAGCACCGCGGCGAGCAGGAGCAGGAACACCGGCGCGGCGAACAGCGGCCAGGTGTTGGCCCGCAGCTGCGGGGTATAGGTGACGTAATCACCGTAGCTCTGAATCAGCCACTGGCGGATCGCCTCGGGCTCTTCACCCGCCTTGATCCGGGTGCGGACGACGTCGCGCATGTCGCCGGCCATCGGCGCGTCGCTGTCGGCGATCGACTGGCTCTGGCACTGGAGACAGCGCAGCGTCTCCATCAGCGCCTGCGCCTTGGCCTCCTGCCGCGGGTCCTCGAGCTGCTTGTAGGCATAAGGCGCGGGAGGAAGGAGATCGTCGGCATGAGCAGGCACGGCCAGCATCAGGGCCAGTGCAGCGAAAAGCCAGCGCATCACTGCTCCGCCTCCTTCAGCTTGTCGAGGATCAGCTGGACATCTTCCGGCCGGATTTCGCCGAGGTGCTGGTAGCGGATGATCCCCTTGGCATCGACCACGAAGGTCTCCGGCACGCCCGAGGAGCCCAGCGCGAACTGGACCCGGCTGCGGTCATCGCCGCCGATCCGGGCATAGGGGTTGCCATTGCGGGCGAGGAAACCGGCAAGGTCCTGCGGCCGGTCGCGCACTGCGACGCCGTCAATCTCGACGCCGAGCTCGCGCAGCTTCTCGAGCTGCGGGGCCTCGACCGTGCAGGGAATGCACCACGAGGCGAAGATGTTGAGCAGGCGCGGCTTGCCGCCGGTCATCTGCGCGGTGCTGAGGCCCGGGCGGCTGTCGGTCGCCGGCGGCAGGTCGAACACGGGCAGCGGCTTGCCGACCATCGCGCTTTCGACGTTGCGGTCCGCCGGCCAGAGCAGCCCGACGAGGACCAGTGCGAAGAACCCGCCGAACAGCGCCAGCGGGAGCCAGCGGGCGAAGCCGGGCTTGGGCTTGTCCGCGCTCATCGGCCCTGCCGCTCCCGGCGGTAGGCGATCTTGCCCTCGGCGCGCAGGCGCTTGACATCGCGCGCCACCCGCCCGATCAGCGCCAGCAGCCCGCCCAGCGCGACCAGCAGGCCGCCGTACCAGATCATCGGCACGAACGGTTTCCACCACAGCCGCAGCTGCCAGCGACCGTCATCGCCCTCTTCGCCGAGCACGGTGTAAAGCTGCCCGTTCCAGCGGGTGACCAGGGCAGACTCGGTTCGAGTCCCCGGCGGCGAGCTGAAGTTGCGCGCCTGCGGATGGGTGAGGATCGGAGCGGCGCCGGCATAGCTTGCCGAAAGCTCCGCCTCGAGCGCGGTCCAGTTGGGGCCGGCAACCGGGCGGATGTCCTTGAAGGTGATCTCCCACGGGCCGACCTGCTGCTTGTCGCCGACATTGAGGGCGGCGAGCTTCTCGGTCGAGAACGCGCTGTCGGCGGCCATGCCGAACAGCGAGACGGCGATACCGAAGTGGCTCACCACCATGCCCCAGGTCGGCAGCGGGGTGCGGCGCAGGTTGCGGCCGACCAGCGGCAGGAAGCTTGCGACGGCGAGACCGGCGGCAAATGCGATGCCCGCGGCGTGGAACAGCTTGATGCCCGGGAAGAGCAGCACAACCAGCAGCAGGGTTCCCGTCCCGACCAGCGCCGGGACCGCGACCGGGAGGGTGATCCGCCCGCCCGAATCCTGCCGCCAGCGCAGCAACGGGCCGACCGCCATGACCAGCAGCATCGGAAACACGAAGATCGCCGAGACCGGGTTGAAGTACGGCGGGCCGACCGAAACCTTGGTCCCCATCGCCTCGGTCAGCAGCGGATAGAGCGTGCCGATCAGGACGATGCCGAGCACACCGCACAGCATGACGTTGTTGAACACCAGGCTCGCCTCGCGGCTGACCAGGCTGAAGCGGGCGCCCTCGCTCACGGTGGCGGCTCGCACCCCGAACAGCGCCAGCGCGCCGCCGATGTAGATCGTCAGGAGGACGAGGATGAAGCTGCCGCGCTCCGGGTCGACCGCAAAGGCATGGACCGACGTCAGGATGCCCGAGCGTACCAGGAAGGTGCCGACCATCGACATCGAGAAGGCGATGACGCCCAGCATCACCGTCCACACCCGCAGCGCATTGCGCGCCGCGAGGACCGAGGCCGAATGGAGCAGCGCGGTCGCGGCGAGCCAGGGCATGAGGCTGGCGTTCTCGACCGGATCCCAGAACCACCAGCCGCCCCAGCCGAGCGTGTAGTAGGCCCAGTAGGAACCGGCGGCGATCCCGATGGTCAGGAAGATCCACGCCCCCAGCACCCACGGCCGCATCGCCCGGGCGAACGCCGGCCCGACGTCGCGGGTCACCAGTGCACCGATCGCGAAGCTGAAGGCGATCGAAAGACCGACGTAGCCGACGTAAAGCGTCGGCGGGTGGAACGCGAGGCCGATGTCCTGCAGCAGCGGGTTGAGCCCGTTGCCCTCGGCCGCCGGTGCGGGCAGGCGTTCGAACGGGTTCGAAGAGAAGAGCAGGAAGGCATAGAAGCCGAGGCTGACGAACGCCTGCCCGGCCAGCGTGGCGATCAGCGTATCCTCGCGCAGGCGCTTCTCGACGAGGGCGACGAACCCGCCGGCGAGGCCCATGATCGTCACCCACAGCAGCATAGAGCCTTCGTGGTTGCCCCAGGTACCGGCCAGCTTGAAGATGAAGGGTTTGAGCGAGTGGCTGTTTTCGGCCACCAGCTTGACCGAGAGGTCCGTCGTCAGGAACAGCCAGATCAGCGCAAGGAACGAGGCGCCGCACAGCAGCCCCTGCACCACCGCTACCGGGCGCACGACGCCGGCGAGCGCCTCGCCGCTCGGACGCAGCGACAGCGCGCCGGCAACGAGCTGCAGCACGGCAAGCGCCGCGGCCATCCACAACATGGCGAGACCGAGCTCGGCGATCATTTCGTTTCTTCCACCACCGACTTGGCCTGCGCCTCGGTCATGTCCTTCATTTCGCGCGGAACGTAGTTCTCGTCATGCTTGGCGAGCAGGTTGTCGGCGACGAACACGTCCCCCTCCATCCGCCCCTCGGCGACGACGCCGGAGCCTTCGACAAACAGGTCGGGCGTGATGCCCTTGAAGTGGACCTTCACCCGCGCGGTGCCGTCACCGACGATGAAATCGCGGGTGACACCGTCGGCCTGGGTCGTGAGCGAGCCCTTCTCGACCATGCCGCCCAGCCGGATCGCGCGGCCCTGCTCGGGCGGGTTGGCGACGAGGTCCTTCGGCACATAGAAATAGGCGGCCTGGCTTTTCAGCGCATAGGCAGCGAGCAGCCCGGCCCCTACCAGCGCGACGAGCGCGACGACGACCAGGACCAGCCGCTGGTGCTTGGGTTTGATCGCACTCATCGCTGGCCTATCGCTCCCTCGATTTGTCGCGCCGCTTTTCCGCGCGGCGCATGGCGGTGAGCGCCCAGGCGATCATCATCACCGTGCCGGTGACCCCGACGACGTAGGCGGCGGCAACGAAGTGCCATTGCTGGAGACCTTCGCTCATGACGTCACGCGAGCGCCTTGCGGCGCAGGCGCGCCTCGGTCTGGATCTCGGCCAGCAGCATGCGCATGCGGGCGAGCACGACCCCGCCAAAGATCAGCGAGAAGCCCAGCGCCGCGATCAGCAGCGGCCACAGGAACGCCGGGTCGATCGCCGACTTGCCCATGGTGATCGAGGGCGGCTGGTGCAGGCTGTTCCACCACACCACCGAACGGTTGATGATCGGAATGTTGATCGCGCCGACGAGCCCGAAGATCGCGGTGATCCGGCTCGCTCCGCCGCCCGCCGCCGCGTCCTTCTGCGCCGCACCGGCGAGCGCGATATAGCCGAAATAGAGGAACAGCAGCACGAGGAAGCTGGTCAGCCGTCCGTCCCACACCCACCAGGTTCCCCAGGTCGGCCGCGCCCAGATCGAGCCGGTGGCGAGGCAGACCGCGGTGAACACGGCGCCCGGCACGGCCGCCGCGCGCGCGGCAATCCCGGCGAGCGGGTGCCGCCAGACGAGCTCGACGAGGCTGGCGATCGCGATGGTCGACCACCCGGCCATGCCCAGCCAGGCGGAAGGAACGTGGATGTAGAGGATCCGAACCGTCTGGCCCATCAGGCGATCGGCGGGTGCGTGAAGCAGGCCCCAGAGCAAGGCTCCACCGGCCAGTACGCCGCCGGTAACCAGCAGCAACGGCATCAGCCAGCGCGCAAGGCGCAGGAACCGGGCGGGATTGGCGAAACCGTGCATCTGCGCGGACTTGGGATCCTCAGGACACCGACGACCCCCGCCGCCGGACAGCGCCGGTCTGTGCCATTGCCCGCGGGTTCGGGCAAGGGGATAGAGTGTCGCAAGCGCACATTATCGCGCCCCCGCACACGCGGTGACCTCGTGCCGGCTATGGTCCGCTTGATTGATCGAGGTCCCCGCCTTCGCGGGGACGCACCCTGATTCTAAATCAGCGCCCGATCAGCTTCTGCGCCATCCGGTCGGCGACCACGTCGGCGCTCACGCCGCTGGCGTCGCTTTCCCGCCAGATCGTTTCGAGCCGCCCGGGGATCTGCGCCAGCCGCGAACGCACCTCGTTGATGTCGCAAGGGCTGCCCTGCTCGCGCGCCAGGTATTCCAAGGTCACCGAGATGATCCCGCCGGCGTTGATCACATAGTCTGGCGCATAGAGGATGCCCCGCGCCGCCAGCGCCGCGCCGTGTTCGGGCCGGGCCAGCTGGTTGTTCGCCCCGCCTGCGACGATCGGCGTGTCGAGCCGGGCGATACCCGCGTCATCGAGGACCGCGCCCAGCGCGTTGGGGCTGAAGACGTCGCACGACACGGCCATGATGGCATCCGCCGCAACCTGCTTTGCGCCCAGTTCGCTCGCCAGCGCCGCGGCGCGGTCGTGGTTGACGTCGGCGAGAGTGAGCTTCGCGCCGTCCTTGGCGAGCAGCCGCGCGACCCCGCCGCCGACCGAGCCGGTGCCCTGAACCGCGACGTGGACGCCGGCGACGCTGTCCTTGCCGAGCTTGTGCGCGACCGCCGCCTTGATGCCGAGATAGATGCCCATCGCCGTGAACGGACCGGGATCGCCGCCGGCCGCGCCGCTGTCCGGATTGGGCAAACCGGTGACATAGCGCGTGCGCTGCGACACCGCGACCATGTCCGCCTCGTTGATGCCGACGTCCTCGGCGGTGATGTAGCGCCCGCCCAGCGCCTCGATCGCATCGCCGAACGCGGCCAGCATCGCCGGGGTCTTGGTGCGATTGGCGTCGGCAAGGATCACGGCCTTGCCGCCGCCGACCGGCAGGCCGGCCATCGCGTTCTTGTAACTCATCCCCCGCGACAGGCGCAGCGCGTCGCGCATCGCCATCGCCGGGTCGGGATAGTGCCAGAACCGGGTGCCGCCCGCGCCGGGGCCGAGGTGCGTCGAATGAATTGCGAAGATCGCGGTCAGGCCGCTCTTCCGGTCGCGGACGACCTCCACCACTTCGTGATCGTCGTAATCCGCTTCGGTCCAGAATGCAGGCACCGCATGCTCCCCTGTTGGGCGGCGGCGCGAGGGGAAGACTGGGGCGACCGATGGGGTTCGAACCCACGACCTCCGGTACCACAAACCGGCGCTCTAACCAACTGAGCTACGGTCGCCACAAGCTTCTCGCGCCATTGCCGAGAGCGCGCTTCCTACGTTGCGAAGCACCCTCGTCAAGCGAGGAATGACGCGGTGCGCGCCTGTTGCAGAAAGCGCCGTGCAAGGGAAGCGAAAACTTGCCGCCCCGGCCAATTGCGCAAGAAAATTGCTTTGCGATCAGCGGCTGTCGCGATCGCCCCAGGTGCGGAAGGCAACGCGGGCCGGGGTGATGCTGGCGTCGACCAGCGCCAGTTCCTGCACCTGGATCGAATCGACCTTCGCAGTCAGGTCGACTAGGAACCAGCGGCTGCGCGTCTGGATCTGGCCGACCGGGGCAAAGCCGGTCCCGTCGCTGCCGCCGCCGAACGGACGGAGGAAATCGCCGGCACTGGACCACCCGCCCGCCGGGCGCTGCGCGACGAGGGCACGGACGCGCTCCACGGGGAGCAGCTGCGGCGCCAGCATCGTCACCAGCCGCGCCTGTTCGGGACGGAGGGTGTTGACGTTGATCGGCGAGAGCTCGGTCGACGGAAGCGCGCAGAGCCACGGCCGCAGGCGCTGGTACGTCGCCGGGGTCATCTCGCGCACCGCCCGAATTTCGCTGACGTCGCCGATCAGCGTGGCCGAGGTGCGATAGGGGACGGGCAGCGCCGAATAGTAGCCGTCCTCCGCCCCGTTGGGCGCAGGGCGATCGTCGCTGTCGATCCAGTCGGCGATGCCGTCGCTGATCCGGATGGTCGCGGATTCGTCGATCTCGAGACTGCGCATCAACGATCGCAGCTGCTCCAGCGCCGGTACGCGCAAGGTGTAATTGCCCGGCTGCCCTTCGACGAGCGAGTTGAGGTTGAAGCAGTTTCCGCCGTCCTCGATCCGCGCCGTAACCGCGCCGTTCTCGAGCGGGAGCGGGAACTCGCGGCCAAGGAGGCCGCGGCTGTCCACGGTGCGGGTCTGGTCCGCATCGACGAGGGCCTTGAGCCGGGCCAGCGCGATCGCCTCGCCGCTCGCCGCATACAGCCGCGCCTGGGTCATCGCCTGGCCGTTGCCGGCGAGACGCGCGGCGAGGTTCAGCCGCTCGAGCATCACCGCCGCGACCACCGCCATGACGGCGACCAGCAGCAGCACCGACAGCAGCGCCGCGCCGCGCTCATGCTCGGGCGGCCGCCTCATTGGTAGTTGGCCCCGACGAGGCTGACGATCACCAGCGGCTCGGCGGCGGCCTGCGGGACGGTCAGTTCGATCGCCACCGGCAGTTCCGCCTCGCGCTGCGGCTCCCAGCGATTGCTCCACTGCCCGTCCGCCGAACGGAAGCGCAGGGTCGGCGGGCCAGCGCTGTCGAGGAGCGCGGTCGCCTGTTCCGGGTCCGCGCCGTCGGGGAACGGGTATCCGGCACGAAGCAGTTTGCCCTGCTCGAAGCGGTATTCGACCTTCTGCAGGCTTGGCCGTGCCGCGCCGTCGACGTTGGCCCAGCCGCTGCGGACGAGGCGCAGCAGCGTACCGCCCTGCCCCGCCTCCAGCGCCGGATGCCGTCCCCCGGCGCGGTCGCGGCTGGGACGCGGGGCGGCCTGGGCGAGATCGGCGGTCCAGACGGAGAGGAAGCGCCGGCCTTGCGCGATGTGCTCGGTCTTGTCGCGGCTGGCGAGTTCGGCATCGACGCTGAAGCGCAGCAACGACAGCGCGCCGACTGCGATGATCGCGAACACCGCCAGCGCGACGAGCATCTCGATGAGGGTGAAACCGCGCTCGGCGGCGGGCGGGCGGGTCATTGTCCGGTCGGCCGGGCAAAGCGCAAGGTGAAGGTCTGACCGTCGCGGCCCGGGGTGGTCTCGCGCACGGACACCGTCACTGCCAGCACGCCCCCTTCCGCCGCCGCGACATCGCGCTGCCAGGCGAACTGGCGGCCCATGTTGCGCGCCTGCCCGCTGGTGCTGCCAAGCGTGGGCGGAGCGGGATCGGTCAGGGTTTCGGCGGCAATGTTCTGGGCGACGATCTCGCGCAGCAGGCGCTGGTCGAGGTCGGCGGTGCGGGCGATGCTCGCGCCCTCCATCCGAAGCAGCGCGAGCGCGGCGATGGCGAACACGGCAAGCGCGACCATCAGCTCGAGCAGCGTGAAACCGTTGGCTCTAGTTCGCGGCATCGACGCTCACCTTGCCGTCGCGCGCGATCCGCACGGCGAGCGCGCCGCTGCCACGGGCGAGGCGCACGGTGGCATCGCCGCTCGCCAGCCCCACCGGATCGAAGACGATTCGCGACCGGCCCGGCGATGCCGCATCCCCAGCCGCACTCTCCTGCCGCGCGGTCGTGCCCTTGTCCCAGGCGCTAAGGCCCTGCCGCCCCTGCTCGAGCGGCTGCCACTGTCCGTCGACGCGGCGCTCGAAGTAATAGCCTGCGTCGCTCACCACCAGCGCGACGCTGGTCGCCCCCGTCACTGCCTCGTCCCGTGCGGCGACGGTCCGGGCGGCGAGCCGCTCCGCCTCCGTCCGCAGCTTGCGCTCGTCGCCGGGCATCGAGATCACCACCGCAGTCGCCAGCAGCCCCATCAGGAACAGCACGACCATCATCTCGACGAGCGAAAAGCCGTTGCGGCGAACCGGTTTCGGACGAGGGTGCATCGGTATGGCCATGGCGCTGGAGAATGACTGTTTTACGACCATGGCAGGGCGGCGCAAGTTGGCTATACCCGGTTCCCGCATGACCGAACGCAGCAACGAATCGTCAGCCGCCCGCCTGATGTCCCGACCGGGGATGATGAAGGTCCCTTCCCCGCGGCTCGAACTCTTCATCCTCCGCGACTTCCTCGACGCCGAGCTGTGCGACTATCTGTGCCGCCGGATCGAGGCCGACCGCCAGCCCTCGACCATCGCCGACCCCAACGGCGACAACTACTTCCGCACCAGCGAGACCTGCCACCTGCCCATGGAAGACCCGCAAGTCGCCCGGCTCGACGCGATGCTGAACGACCTGTCCGGCATCTCGGCGGAATTCGGTGAACCGCTGCAGGGGCAGCGCTATGCGCCGGGGCAGGAATTCAAGAACCACACCGACTACTTCGACCCGCAAGGCGCGGACTTCGCCCGGTTCTGCACGGTCAGCGGACAGCGGACGTGGACCTTCATGATCTACCTCAACGATGTCGATGCCGGCGGGGCGACCCGGTTCAAGGTGATCGACAAGACGATCAAGCCCGAGCGCGGCAAGCTCGTGTGCTGGAACAACCGGCGCCCCGACGGCAGCGTGAACCCCGCGACGCTCCATCACGGGATGAAAGTGCGGCAGGGGCTGAAGTACGTCATCACCCGCTGGTATCGCGAGCGACCGTGGGGCTAATGTCAGGCAAGATCGCTCGGGAATGCAGGTGACTAGGAAACCGATGTCCTGCACACGCGCATCGCGTCGCCTCTAGCCGTTCAGACCTGGAGCGTTGCCCCGCCGCTGACCCGCAGGGTCTCACCGGTCACGAACGAGGCGCGAGAACAAAAGAAAAGGGCGGCCCCGCGGGACCGCCCTTTCGTGCTTTTGCCGGTGAAGCGCTCAGCGCTTGAGCGACAGCCCGCCGAAGCGCTTGTTGAACTGGGCAACGCGGCCGCCCTGGTCGAGCTGGCGGGTGCCGCCGGTCCACGCCGGGTGCGAGGTCGGATCGATTTCGAGCGTCATCGTGTCGCCTTCCTTGCCCCAGGTGGAGCGGGTCTCGAACACGGTGCCGTCGGTCATCTGCACCTTGATCATGTGGTAGTCGGGGTGGATATCGGCCTTCATGGACTTGCTCCTTGATGGCCGGTTCCGACCGGCCTGGGATGCGGGAAAGCGGGGCGCTTAGCGGGATTCGCGGGCAAGCGCAACCTTCTCCCCTCCCGCAAGCGAGAGGGGGTGCTTACTCAGCTGTCGGCGATCATCGCGGTGAAGCTGCACTCGGTCGCCACCTTGTCGCCCAGCATGGCCTTGCCGGCGAACTTGCAGACACGGCTGCGCTTCTGGACGAAGGTCACATGGAGGTCGAGCAGGCAGCCGGGCTCCACCGGCGTGCGGAACTTCGCTTCCTCGATCGCCATGAAGTAGACCAGCTTCCCCGTGCCCGACAGGCCGAGCGACTCGACCGCCAGGACGCCGGCGGCCTGCGCCAGCGCCTCGATCTGGAGCACGCCGGGCATGATCGGGCGGCCGGGGAAGTGTCCCTGGAAGAACTGCTCGTTCATGCTGACGGCCTTGACCGCGTGGATCGACTGGTCGGGGACCAGCGCGACCACCCGGTCGACCAGCAGCAGGGGATAGCGGTGCGGCAGCGCCGCCATCACTCCCACTACGTCGAGCGTCTTCACGTCCACGGCTTCACCGCTGCCTTCGGTCACGCCGGTGCCCCCTTCACGCGAACCGGATCAGCGGCCTTCGGGGGCCGGACCGGCCGGCTGCGCCGGGGCAGCGCCGGGCTGAGCACCCTGCTGCGCGGCCTGGGCGGCGGCAGCTTCACGCTGGGCGCGCGGCATCCAGCCCTGCGGCGGGACCAGCTGCGCCGAGGGCAACAGCGCGTTGAGTTCGGCAAGGACGGCCTGGTTCATGTCATAGGCTGGATCGCCGCGCACGACGGTGTCCTGGCGGACGGCGAGCGTCACGCCCTTCTTGGCCATCGCCTGCTGCAGCGCGGTGCCGAGCTTGTCCTCGAGCTGTTCGATCACGTACTGGCGCGAGAGGTCGAGCGGGGCGAGCATCTGCTGCAGTTCCTGCTGGCCGGCCTGTTCGATCTGGCGGATCTGCAGCGCCTGCTGCTGGAGCGCGTTCCGGTCGGCCTTGGGGTTCTTCGCATCGGCGTCGAGCTTGTCGTAGAGCGGCTTGAGCTGCGCTTCGATCTGGGTCTTGCGGGTCTGCGCGGCGTCGATCGTCGCCTTGTAGGTCGTCGGGCGAAGGTTCTCGGCCTGCTGGTATGCAGCCGAGTTGAACACGATGCCTTCGGGATTCACGACGCCGATGCCGGCAACGATGCCCTTGGCAGCGGGGGCGTCCTTCGCGGCAAAAGCAGCCTGCGGCGCAGCGACGATAGCGAGGCCGAGGGCCGAGCAGAGCAGCGCGCGGTGGATCATGGTCTTCATCAGAATTGGGTTCCCACGTTGAAGGTGAAGGACTTGGTGTCGTCGCCAGGGGCCTTCATCAGCACCTTGGCAAAGTCGATGCGGAACGGTCCGAACGGCGAGTTCCAGTTCACGCCGATGCCCACCGAGATGCGCGGCTTCGGCGTGTCGCCCAGGTAGATTTCCCGGAACGGCTGGATCGTCGTCCCCAACGCCTGGTTGGCGTTGCTGGTCAGGCACGACGGGGGGTTCGGGTTGATCGGATTGGTGCTCGTCGAAGTCGCGCTGGCGGTGCAGACGCCGTTGACGAGGCTCGCGGTATCGATCTGCGTGTAGAGGGGCGAACCGCTCTGGTCGCGTGACTGGATGAACGTGCCGGCCGGATACGGGCTCGACTGGAGCACCGGCGCCGTGATCCCCCAGACCGCGCCGGCATCGGCGAAGATCGAGGGGCGCAGGCCCAGCTCGCGCGCGCCCGAGCCCAGCGGAATCTCGAGTTCTGCGTGGGCGAGGTAATAGTACTTGCCGCCCAGCGCGTCGTCGGTGACCTGATTGCGGTCGGTCACGACCACGAACTTGGTCGGGTCGTTCGGGAACGCCGGGTCGGCGATCAGCGGCTGGCGGATCACGCGGGGGCCGACGCCGCGAATGTCGAAGCCGCGGATCTGCGGTTCGCCGAGGTAGAAGCGGTCGGTCAGGCGGATGTCGTCGATGCCCTGAGCCGAGGAACCCCGGTTCTGCAGCGCCTTGATCGCCCCGCCCTCGCCCGACAGCGAGAAGATGAACCCGCCGCCGATCGGGAAGTAGCGCGCCGCGTTGGCGCGGATGCGGGCATACTTCACCGAGCCACCGAGACCGGCGAAATCGGTGCTGAGAACACCCTGGAAACCACGGGTCGGGCGAACGCGGTTGTCGAGCGTGTCATAGACCAGCGACAGGCCGAGGATCGAGCTGGTCCGCTTGCCGATGGCGTCGCACAGGTAGCGGCCGGCGAGCAGCGGGTTGCAGCTCTCGTTGCCGTTCTGGTCGATCGAGAAGAACTGCGTCTTGTCGAGCGTCACATCGTCGAGGTTGAAGGTATAGCGCCCGATCAGCGACATGTACTCGGTCAGCGCCACGCCTGCGCGCAGCTGGAAGCCGGTGGTCGCCTGCTTGTAGGTCGTGTTGCGCGAATTGTTGAAGTAATTGAAGCTGTTGTAGTCGCGCCGGTAGACGTCGATGCCGGCCGAGATGTTGCGGTCGAACAGGTACGGCTCGGTGAAGCTCAGCTGGACCGAGCGCGAATAGCGCGAATAATCCACACTCGCGCCCACCGTCTGGCCGCGGCCGCGGAAGTTTCGCTGCTGGATCGAGGCCTGGAGAATGAAGCTTTCAAGGCTCGAGAACCCGGCCGAGAGCTGGAGTTCGCCGGTCGGCTTTTCCTCGACGTTGGCCTCGAGCACGATCCGGTCGGGCGCGCTGCCCTGCTTCTGCTCGACCTCGAACTTCTCCTGGAAGTAGCCGAGCGACTTGATGCGGTTGGTCGAGCGCTTGACCTGGAACGCGTTGAACGCGTCGCCTTCGGCCAGGCGGAATTCGCGGCGGATGACCTTGTCCTGCGTCAGCGTGTTGCCGTTGACGTCGACCCGCTCGACATAAACGCGGGCCGCTTCCGCGAGCTGGAAGGTCACGCCCATGGTGAGCGTTTCCTTGTCGCGGTTGAACTGCGGACGGACGTCGGCGAAGGCATAGCCCAGGCCGCCGGCAGCCTCGGTCAGGCTGTCGACGGTGTCCTCGACCAGCTTGGCGTTGTAGGTATCGCCTTCCTTCATCGGCAGGTTCTTGGCGAGCTGATCGCCATCGAAGTCGCGCAGCTGGCTGTCGACGCCGATCTTGCCGAACTTGTACTGCTGGCCTTCCTCCACCACGTAGGTGATGATGAAGTCCTTCTTGTCCGGCGTGAGTTCCGCGACCGCGGAGACCACGCGGAAGTCGGCATAACCCTTCGTCAGGTAGAACTGGCGCAGCTTCTGCTGGTCGAACGCGAGCCGGTCAGGATCATAGCTGGTGCCCGAGCTGAAGATCTTGGTCAGCCCGGCCTGCTTGGTCACCATCTCGCCGCGAAGCTCCCCGTCGGAAAACTTCTCGTTGCCGATGATGTTGATCTTGCGGACCTTGGACTTCGGCCCCTCGGTGATCTCGAACACGATATCGACGCGGTTCTGGTCGAGCATGACCATCTTCGGCTCGACCGTCGCGGCGAAGCGGCCCTGACGCTTGTAGAGCTCGATGATCCGGGCGACGTCGGCGCGAACCTTGGACCGGGTGAAGATCTGGCGCGGCGAAAGCTTGATCTCGGGGAGGATCTTGTCCTCCTTGAGCCGCTTGTTGCCTTCCAGGATGATGCGGTTGATGACCGGGTTTTCCTTCACCTCGATCGTCACCGCGCCGCCGTTGTTGCGGACCCGGACGTCGGAGAACAGCTCGGTCGCGAAGAGGTCCTTCAACGCCTGGTCGCCCAGGGCCTGGGTGTAGGTGTCACCCACCCTGAGGCGGATGTAGGACCGGATCGTATCGGGCTCGAGCCGCTGTGCGCCGACGATGTTGACCGAAGTGACGGTATCGCCCTGCGGCGCGACCGGCGCGGGCGCGGGTGCCACGGTGGTTGCGATCTGTGCGAAGGCGACCGCCGGAATGCCTGCCAGCACCGTTGAGGCCATCAGTGCGACGGCGGTGCGGGTGGAGAACTCGGCAGGTCCGGTCAGGCCCGAAAAACGTCCAATCATCGGCAAGCGCCATCCCGTATCTTGTTGCGAACGGACGCTCCCGGATGGGCGGCGGCCGGTCGCGGCAAACAATGCCGCCCTGTGCCCGATGCAGCGATGCCAATCAAGCGAACTTGGCGGCGCATGGCCCGGACGACCCCGGTTTGGCCCCGCGAGTTGTGGAGAACCGGCCCCCCGACCGGCCGGGAGCGGACGTTGCCCCCGAATGACCCTTCCTGTGCCCGCGCCTCAGCTTCCGAACAGCTTCAACGACATCAGGTCGTTTGCCGTCACGAACAGCATCAGCGCGAGGACGAAGGCAAGACCGGTGCGAAACGCCCATTCCTGCCCGCGCGCGCTCACCGGCTTCCGGCGGACCGCTTCGGCCGCGTAGAAAGCGAGGTGACCGCCGTCGAGGACCGGAATTGGCAGGAGGTTAATGAACCCCAAGTTAATCGAGATCATCGCGACGAACCACGCGTAGTTCTGCCAACCCGAGACCAGCTGTTCGCCCGAGAACTTGGCGATCTTGATCGGCCCGCCAAGCTCCTGCACCTCGCGCTTGCCGGTGACGATCTGGACGATTCCGGTGACCATCATGTCGATGATCGAGCCGGTCTGGCGCACGCCCTCGACCACCGCCTGCACCGGTCCTACCGGCACGACCTCGGCGCTCGCCGGACCGATTCCGAGGTAGCCGATCCGCTGGGTATTGCCGAACTTGTCGCTTTCGACCTTTTCGCCGGCAACGACCGGCAACGGGGTCCGCGCACCGCCCCGCTCGACCACGATCCCGAGGTCTTCGCCGGGATGCTGGCCGACGGCCATGCGAACATCGAGGAAGTTGTCGACCTCGTTTCCGCGGATTTCCACGATCCGGTCGCCGACCTTGAGCCCGGCCTTCTCGGCAACCGAGCCGGCCTGGACCTCGCCGATCACATTCGAGACGACCGGCTTGCCATAAGCGAGCGCAAACCCGGCGAGGATCAGCACCGCGAACAGCAGGTTGGTCACCGGCCCCGCCAGCACCACGAGCGCACGCTGCCACAACGGCTTGCCGTTGAAGGTCCTGGCGCGCTCCTCCGGCGGGAGCGAGAGCCATTCCTCGCTCGGCTGGCTGGCCGGGTTCATGTCACCGGCGAACTGAACGTAACCGCCGAGCGGCAGAAGCGAGAGCTTCCAGCGGGTGCCGCGCTTGTCGGTCCAGCCGGCCAGTTCCTTGCCGAAGCCGATCGAGAACACGTCCGCCTTCACCCCGAACCAGCGGCCGACGAGGTAGTGACCCATCTCATGGATGAACACGAGCGGGCCCAGCACGAGCAGGAAGCCCAGGATCGTGATCAGCAGGCCTGGGGATTCGCTCAACGCACGGGCTCCATCAATTCGCGCGCGCGGATGCGGGCCTCCCGGTCGACCGCGATGACCTCGTCGAGCGAGGCCGGTGGCGGCGGGACGCCCGCATCGAGCGCTGCTTGCGAACATGCCACGATCCGGGTGAACGGAAGGTGACCTGCCAGGAATGCGGCGACCGCAATTTCGTTGACCGCGTTCAGCACCGCGGGAGCCGCGCCGCCAGCAACGACCGCCTCGCGCGCCAGCTTGGTCGCCGGGAAGCGCACTTCGTCGGGAGCACGGAAGGTCAGTTCGCCGATCGCGGCGAGGTCGAGCGGCGTACACGGCGTGTCCATCCGCGCCGGCCACGCCAGCGCCGAGGCGATCGGCACGCGCATGTCGGAGGGGCCAAGCTGGGCCAGCGTCGAACCGTCGCGGTACTCGACCATCGAATGGACGATCGACTGCGGGTGGACGATGATCCGCAGCCGGTCGCTGCCCACCGGGAACAGGTGGAAGGCCTCGATCAGTTCGAGGCCCTTGTTCATCATCGTCGCCGAATCGACGCTGATCTTCGCGCCCATCGACCAGTTGGGATGCCTGACCGCCTCGGCCGGGGTGGCACCGTGCAGACGTTCGAGCGGCCATTCGCGGAACGGCCCCCCGCTCGCGGTCAGGGTGATGACGCGGACGTGGTCAAGGTCGTTGCCGGCGAGGCACTGGAAGATCGCGTTATGCTCGCTGTCCACGGGCAGGAGCGTCGTACCGTGCTTCGCGACCGCCGCCAGCATGACGTCGCCGGCCGAAACGAGCGCCTCCTTGTTGGCGAGCGCGACAGTCCGCCCCTGTTCGATCGCCGCCATTGTCGGAGCCAGCCCGGCGCAGCCGACGATTGCGGCAACGGTGATGTCGGCAGGGCGCGATGCCGCCTCGACCAGCGCCGCCTCGCCGCCGGCAGCTGCGATGCCCGACCCGGCCAGCGCCTCGCGCAGCGCTCCAAGGTTCGCTTCATCGGCCACCACGGCGACCTCGGCCCGGAACTCCCGTGCCAGCTTGGCGAGCTCCGCGGCATTGCCGTTGGCGGTCAGCGCGACGACCTGCCAGCCTACCGGATTGCGGCGGACAAGATCGAGGGTCGAGGCGCCGATCGAGCCGGTCGCGCCGAGGATCGAGATGCGGCGGGGTCCGTTCATCTCAGCCCAGCCCCACCGCCCACGCGGTGCCGGCGATGATCGCCACCGGCAGCAGGCCATCGACCCGGTCGAACACCCCGCCGTGTCCAGGGATCAGCCGCGAACTGTCTTTGACCCCGGCCCGCCGCTTGAGCCAGCTTTCGTAGAAGTCCCCGGCCTGCGCCGCGACCGCCAGCCCCGCCCCGACCAGCGCGGCGACGCCGATATTGGTCACGGCCAGCGCCTGCGACAGGCTCGCACCCGTCGCACTGTCGGCGGAGATGAGGTAGCCCGCGAAGAGCGTGGCCCCGGCGGTCCAGATGCCCGCCGCCGCCATGCCCCCGGCGAGGCCCGACCAGGTCTTCGACGGACTGATCTTCGGCGCGATCTTCGGACCGCCGAGCGCGCGGCCGGTGAAGTAGGCGCCGGTATCGGTGCAAATGACGAGGCCCAGGACGACGATCAGCAACGGCACCGGCATCACGATCAGCGCGAGTGCGGCCCAGCCGACATAGAACGCGCCGGTAATCGCCGCCGTCCCCATCCGCACCGGATCGGGCGCGATCTTGCCGGCGAGCTGGACGTATTCGGCGAACACCGCAAACGCGACAAACGCGATGAAGCCGTCGAGCCAGATCCCGCCCAGCCACAGCGCGGTGCCCGCCACCAGCAGCATGACGACGGCGGAAGCGACGCGGACCGGCAGGTCGGAGCGCGCGGGGGCAGTCGGAGTTGCTGGCTCGCTCACATCCATCCCCCGAAGACATCGTCACCCTGAACTCGTTTCAGGGTCCCCTCTCGCATTGCTCCGAAAGGCTTGATGGACTGCGCAAATCGCGAGGCTGCTCTTCCGGAAAACTTCGGAGGAGTGCGGAGGCGGGATGCTGAAACGAGTTCAGCATGACGTGGGGTCAGTCGGAAGGGTGCGGGAAGCTCAACGTCCGCCATAGCGGCGCTCCCTTGTCGCGAACTGTTCAAGCGCTTCCTCAAGATGCGCGGGGGTGAAATCGGGCCACAGCACGTCGGTGAACCACATCTCCGCATAGGCCGCCTGCCACAGCAGGAAGTTCGACAGGCGAACTTCGCCCGAGGTGCGGATCAGCAGGTCGAGCGGGGGCAAGTCGGCGGTGTCGAGCTCCGCCTCGATGCTTTCCACGGTCACCGCGCCCTTGGCGGCGGCGGCGGCGGCGGCGCGGGCGATCTCGTCCTGCGAGCCATAATTGAGCGCGATGACCAGCGTGGTCCCGGTGTTGTGCGCGGTCTTCGCCAGCGCATCTTCGATCAGCTCGACAAGATCGGACGACAAGGCTTTGTAATTGCCGATGATCTTGAGACGGACCTGATTCGCCACGAATTCGTCGAGGTCCGAGATGATGAACCGCTTGAGCAGGCCCATCAGCGCCGAAACCTCGTCCTCAGGGCGCCGCCAGTTCTCGGTCGAGAAAGCATAGAGGGTCAGCGCCTCGAGCCCCATGCCCCGCGCCGCGCGGACCAGCTTGCGCACGGCTTCGACCCCGCGCTGGTGGCCGACCACGCGCGGCAGGTGGCGCTTCTTCGCCCACCGCCCGTTGCCGTCCATGATGATGGCGACGTGACGGGCGCCGTGGCCTTCACCACCGCCACGCGAGGCGGGAGCGGCGGTCACTTGCCGAGAATTTCCTTTTCCTTCTGCGCCGCTGCTTCGTCCGCAGCCTTGATCTGCTCGTCGGTCAGCTTCTGGAGGTCAGCCTCGGCGCGCTTGCGCTCGTCCTCCGAGATTTCCTTCTTGCTCTCGTCGGCCTTGAGCGCGTCCATGCCGTCGCGGCGGACGTTGCGGATGGCGATGCGCGCGCCTTCGGCATACTTGCTGGCGAGCTTGGCCAGCTCCTTGCGGCGCTCTTCGGTCAGGTCCGGGATCGGCAGGCGCAGGTTGTTGCCGTCGTTGATCGGGTTGAGCCCCAGCCCGGCCGAGCGGATCGCCTTCTCGACGGGGGCGATGTTCGACTTGTCCCACACCTGCACCGACAGCAGCCGCGGCTCCGGCGCGGAGACGGTCGCCACCTGGTTGAGCGGCATGTGCGCGCCATAGACCTCGACCGTGATCGGATCGAGCAGCGCGGTGTTGGCGCGGCCGGTGCGCAGGCCGGAGAGATCGCCCTTCAGCGATTCCACCGCGCCCTTCATCCGGCGTTCGAGATCGGCCTTGTCGTACTTGGCCATGGTCAGGCTCCCTTCTGCACGACCGTCTGGGTTCCCTCGCCCGAAAGCACCCGGGCGAGGTTGCCCTGCTCGCGGATCGAAAAGACGACGATCGGAATTGAATTGTCACGGCACAGCGCGACCGCGCTGGCGTCCATGACCTTGAGATTGTCCGCCAGCACCGTGTCGTAATCCACGGTATCGTAACGCTTTGCCGAAGGATTGGTCTTCGGGTCCGCGTCGTAGACACCGTCGACGCTGGTGCCCTTGAACAACGCGTCGCAGCGCATTTCGGCCGCGCGGAGCGCCGCGCCGGAATCGGTGGTGAAATAGGGCGCGCCGACACCGGCGGCGAATATCACGATGCGGCCCTTCTCGAGGTGGCGCTCGGCGCGGCGGCGGATCACCGGCTCGCACACCTGGTCCATCTGCACGGCAGACTGGACGCGCGTGCCGACCCCCAGCTTCTCGAGCGCCGACTGCATCGCGAGCGCGTTCATCACCGTCGCCAGCATGCCCATGTAATCGGCCTGGGCGCGGTCCATGCCCTTGGCCGCACCGGCCATCCCACGAAAGATGTTGCCGCCGCCGATGACGAGGCAGATCTCGAGGCCCGTCTCCTTCGCCGCCTTCACCTCTGCTGCGAGGCGCGCGACGTAATCGGTGTCGATGCCGAACTGCTGCTCACCCATCAGCACCTCGCCCGACAGCTTCAGGAGGATTCGTTTGAAGCGGGGCTCGGCCATGGGGTCCAGTCGGTCTGAGGGTTGCGGGGGCGCCAGACGCATTAGGGGGGAGCGCCCGGATTGCCAAGGGCGGAGGTTGGGGGCAGGTTGGGAAATGGAAGGCGGTGTCGGTTCGATGAAAGCATGGCGGTGCCTGATTGCGGTGTCCCTGCTCGGCGTCGCCGGGTGCAGCGTGAGCGCTTCGTCCGACTTAACTTGTACCCCGCCGGCGCAAAAAGCCTACGAGCCCGTCTTGACCGATCTCCAATCATACTTCCCTGCCCGTCTCGCCACGGAAGGAGAGCGCGCAGGAGGAAAGTGCCATCCCCGGTTGCCCCCGGTGATCGCGGAAATGGTCTCGTCGATGCTGGCCGATCTCAAGGAGCCGGTCATTTCGACAGGGCAAAGCGATGCCCTGCGGTTCGTCTGGACGGGATCGTACGGCGGCTATGCCGTCGTCCGGATCGAGCCGCGCGACGGGGGAAGGTGGCTGGTTTCGCGCCATCGGCCCGACGGTGTCGGTGGGCTGGAGACCCGCACCGAGCGCGCCTTGTCGGATGACGAAACCGCCCGGCTGGAGGCACTGCTCGCCAAGGATCCGTTCCGAGATTCCACCGAAGCAGGGCGTATAGGCCTCGATGGCAGCGAATGGTTGCTCGAGCGGATGGAGGGCGGGCATTACCAGCTCGTGCAGCGATGGTCGCCGGAGAAGGCCCGCGTGCGAGAGACAGGCCTCTATCTCTCTGGGCTGGCCGGCTTCGGGCCGCCTCAAATGTATTAGGCCAACGAAAAGGGCCGGGAAGCGCATCACTCCCCGGCCCCTTCGATCAAGCTTGGCGTGAAGCTTACTTCAGGCCCGCAGCCGCCGCGACTTCGGCCGCGAAGTCCGTTTCGGCCTTCTCGATGCCTTCGCCGAGCTGGAAGCGGACGTAGTCCTTCAGCACGATCTTCGCGCCGGCTTCCTTGCCCGCGTTGTCGACGACCTGCTGGATCGGGGTCTTGTTGTCCATCACGAAGACCTGGCTGAGCAGCGCATTTTCCTTGGCGAACTTGGCCACCGCACCGTCGGCGCGCTTGGCGAGGATCTCGGCCGGGATTTCCTTGCCGGACTTGGCGGCTTCCTCGGTCGCCTTCTCGAGCGCGATCTTGCGTTCACGCTCGAGCGTGTCGGCGTCGAGGTCGTCGGCCGAGAGCGCCTGCGGGAACGCGGCGGCGATGTGCATCGCGATCTGCTTGCCGAGCGCTTCGAGCTTGTCGGCCGGGGCTTCCGATTCGAGCGCGACGAGCACGCCGATCTTGCCGAGCAGCGGCGCGGCGGCGTTGTGCATGTAGGGCACGACCACGCCGTTCGAAACCGAGACGGTCTTCATCCGGCGGACCTGCTGGTTCTCGCCGATGGTCGCGACGTTGTTGGTCAGCTTGTCGGCAACCGTTCCCCCCTCGGGGTAGGCTGCGCCCTTCAGCGCCTCGACATCGTCCGACGACGCGCCCAGCGCGACTTCGGTGGTCTTGCGAACGAAGTCCTGGAACTGCTCGTTCTTGGCGACGAAGTCGGTTTCCGAGTTCACTTCGACGGCCACGCCGCGGGTGCCCGAAACGGCCACGCCGACGAGGCCTTCGGCGGCGGTGCGGCTCGACTTCTTGGCGACGGCGGCGAGGCCCTTGGCGCGCAGCGCATCGACCGCGGCTTCGAAGTCGCCGTTCGATTCGTCGAGGGCCTTCTTGCAGTCCATCATGCCGGCGCCGGTGCGCTCGCGCAGGTTCTTAACGTCAGCGGCGGTGTAAGCCATTGCGTTCATCCTTTTGAATACGCTTGAAACAGGTTGGCCGCGGCAGGGTCTGCCGCGGCCGGATTACCTTGGAGTGACAGGACCGACCGGCCCCATCGCTCACGCCTCGGCGGCGGCTTCCTCGGGAAGCGGCTCGTCCATCGCGCCGATGTCCGCGCCCGAAGCCACGGCGGCGTCACGGCCGCCTTTGGTCGCGGCAGCGGCAACCGCCTCGCAGTACAGGCGGATGGCGCGGCTGGCGTCGTCGTTCGCCGGGACCGGGAACGCGATGCCGTCGGGCGAGACGTTCGAATCGAGGATCGCGACGACCGGGATGCCGAGGACGTTGGCTTCCTTGATCGCCAGCTCTTCCTTGTTGGCGTCGATCACGAACATCACGTCGGGGATGCCGCCCATGTCGCGGATGCCGCCGAGCGACAGCTCGAGCTTGTCGCGCTCGCGGGTCAGCTGGAGCACTTCCTTCTTGGTCAGGCCCGCGGTGTCGCCCGAGAGCTGCTCTTCCAGCGTCTTGAAGCGCTTGATCGAGCCCGAGATGGTCTTCCAGTTGGTGAGCATGCCGCCCAGCCACCGGTGGTTGACGAAGTGCTGGCCCGAGCGGCGCGCGGCCTCGGCGATCGGTTCCTGCGCCTGGCGCTTGGTGCCGACGAACAGGACCTTGCCACCCGCCTGGACGGTGGCCGAGATGAAGTCGAGCGCGCGGGCCATCAGCGGCACGGTCTGCGACAGGTCGAGGATGTGGATGCCGTTGCGGGCGCCGAAGATGTACGGCTTCATCCGCGGGTTCCAGCGGTGGGTCTGGTGGCCGAAGTGCGCGCCGGCCTCGATCAGTTCGTGCATGGTGACGACGGGAGCCGCCATAGGTAATTCCTTTCCGGTTGTGCCTCTGGGATGCAGGAACCGCCGCGGAGAGCCCGCCGGATCGGCACCGGTATGTGCGCATCCCATGTGGATTTGCCCGTGAGTGAATCGACCGAAAACCGGTGCGAATCCCTGCGGGACGGGCGCCCTTAGACCAGATTGTGCGGGATAGCTACCCCCTGCCGACCCACCAGTTGCCGCATCCCACAAGCGCCCTGCCGCAATTCCCGCTTGACAGCGTGGAACAAAACAGGAACATTGCGACTCACCGGAGCGCACTCAGGAACAGTTAACCGACGATAGAGTTTTCCACAACAGATCCACAGGCATCCCACAGGGTTTGCAGATGGAGCATTCGAGGAACAGGTTCGATGTCCGCCATTCTAGCCACGCTCGTATTTGCCTTTGCCGGAACGCTGTCGATCGCCGTCATGGCGGCAACGTGGCGTCGCCATGGCGAGCAGGTGCGGGCGCTGGTTCGCGCTTCGCGCGCGGTTGCGGACCTGCGAGACGTGACGGTGACGACCTTTGCGCCTGTTCCGGTCGGAACGGTCGCTCTGCCCCGGACCCGCAAGCAGGTCGTTCGCGTCAGTACCCGGTCGGCGGTCCGTCCTCAGTCCGCGCAGCGCGCTGCCGCCTGACCCGCGCATATCGGATCACGCCCAGCGGCATGAGTGCGAGATAGACCGCACAGATCCCTACCAGCGTCCACCACGGTTCGGTCAGCAAGGCGGCGATCACCAGTCCGCCCAGCGCGATCAGTTCCAGCCGTACGCTCCGGCGGGGGCGCAGGGACGCCCAGCTCAGCGTCGGCATGTTCGAGATCATCAGGAAGGCGACGCCGACCAGCCATGGTCCGGTCAGGAGCGGCGAGCGGAACAGGTCGTCGCCGGTCGCGATCCACAGGTAGAGCGGCAGGAACGCAAGGCCCGCGCCGACCGGTGCCGGCACTCCGGTCAGGAATCCGGCCGACTTGTGCGGCTGGTCTTCGACATCGATCCGGGCGTTGAAGCGCGCAAGGCGCAGCGCGCAGGCGATGGCCACCGCCAGCGCGGCGAACCATCCGGCGCGCGGGGCTTCCTGAAGCGACCAGAGAAACACGATCAGCGCCGGTGCGACGCCGAACGAGACGTTGTCGGCCAGGCTGTCCAGCTCGGCGCCGAAGCGCGACTGGGCCTTCAGCAGCCGGGCGATGCGCCCGTCGATGCCGTCGAGCAACCCGGCAATGATCACCGCGAGGACAGCCTTGCGCCAGTCTTCGGCGACCTGCACCGGATCGGTCCCGGACGCGGCCGTCACGGCGAAGCGGATCCCGGTCAGCCCCGAACAGAGCGCCGCTGCGGTAATCGCATTGGGGGTCATCGCCCGCAGGGTCAGTCCCCCGGGCAGACGGCGACGCCGGAGCGGCGGTCCCTCCGGCAGCTCGCTCACTGGCTGACGCCCTCGATCAGCGGAGCCTGGCCGATTTCCGCGAGGACGGTCTCGCCCGCGACGCACTTCTGGCCCATGAGCACGCGCGGCTCGGTGCCGGCGGGCAGGTAGACGTCGACCCGGCTGCCGAAGCGGATCAGTCCGACGCGCTGTCCGGCCGCAACCATGTCGCCGGCCTTGACGAACGGGATGATGCGCCGCGCAACCAGGCCGGCGATCTGGGTAAAGCCGATCTGGAGGCCGTCACTGCGCTCGACGAGGAAGTGCTGGCGCTCGTTGTCCTCGCTCGCCTTGTCGAGATCCGCGTTGAGGAACTTGCCGGGGATATAGACCACCCGGCGAATCGTCCCCGCAATCGGCGAGCGGTTGATGTGGACGTCGAACACCGACATGAAGATCGACACGCGCGTCACCGGCTCGGCGCTCATGCCGGGCGATCCGCTGCCGTCCTCGGCGATCAGCTCATGCGGCGGCGGCACCTTGCGAATCAGGGTGATGAGGCCGTCGGCCGGCGCGACGACGAACCGCTCGTCATGCGGAGTCACCCTGTGCGGATCGCGGAAGAACGCGAGAATGCCCAGCGTCAGCCCGGCCAGCGGCCAGGCGATGGTTTCCCACGCAAGGAACGCGGTGACGATGCACAGGGCCGCCGCTATCAGGCCGAACTTGCGGCCTTCGGGATGGATGGCTGGCCATGACCAGCCGGCACTGCCGCGACCGCGGTTGTCGAGTATTTCTCCGGGCATCGGACCCATCTAGGGACTGCCACCGAAGGGGACAAGCGAAACTCAGGCTGCCGCGTGCGCGCTCGCCGGCATAACCCGCGAGAGAAATTCGATGACCGCCTCGTTGAACAGGTCATTCCGATCGCCCGCGACCATGTGCCCCGCCCCGCCGATGTCGGCGACCTCGAGCGCGGGAATCCTGCGCCGCAAGTCGGCAATACCCTCGTCGGTGACGATGTCGGACTTCAGCCCTCGGACCAGGAGCGTCGGAATCGTATCGATCCCGTGTGCCTCGTCGAGTATGTCGAGAATGTGCGCGTGATTGCGCGGACCGGCGATGAAGCTCGGATCCCAGTGCCAGCGGAAGCGTCCGTCGTCGCCCTCGCGCAGGTTCTTGCGCAGGCCGTCGAGACTCTTCGGTCGCTCGCCGCCCTTGTAGGCAGAAATCGCGTCTGCCGCCTCGTCGAGGCTGGCGAATCCATCGGGATTGGCAGTCATGAAGCCGACGATCCGTTCGACTCCTTCCGCGGCCATCACCGGCACCACGTCGACCAGCACGATTGCGGCCGGCTCGAGCCCGGAGGCTGCCGCAGCGAGCGCCGAGAGCCCGCCCAGCGACGCGCCGACGAGGGCGTAGGTCGGATGCGAAACCGCGGCGATCCCGCGCAGGTCCGCAACCCGGCGCATGATCGAATAGTCCCCCGACGGGTTCCAGTCGCTGTCACCGTGCCCGAGCAGGTCGTAGTTGAGGACGTGGTAGCCAGCCGCCGCCAGCTCCGATCCCGCCTTGTCCCAGCTGTGCCGGGTCTGCCCGCCGCCATGGCCGAGGATCACCGTCGGCGCCCCGGCCTGGCCCAGTTCGTCGGCCGCGATGCACAGGCCGCCCTCTACCGGAATTATTGTCGTAGTCATGGCGATTAACTGCGCGATTAAACGGCGCTTGGCAACCAAGATGGATGATAACGGTCCGGCTCTGGAAGGGCTGGTTGGTGGACAGGGCTTCTTCCGAACTTCTAACTTCGGACGATATCTTGGCCTATCACGCAATAGCATTTCGACACTGATATCCCTTGAATTTCAGGGATTTTCGCAGGTTGAAGCCCTCGCTCCCTATCCCAACCTGTCTTGACCTATCTCCAAATCGCGTGCAGTGTTGTGGGGACGATTGTGGGGACATGGCAGCATGGGCAAGCTTACCGCGCTCGGAATCAAGGCCGCGACGAAGCCGGGCAGCTATCAGGACGGGCGCGGTCTCATGTTGCTTGTGAAGCCGTCCGGCGCCCGATCGTGGATTCTCAGACTCCAGGTGAATGGCAAGCGCCGCGACTTCGGCCTTGGCGCGCTCGCGGACGTGGGGCTCGCCGAGGCGCGGGTACGGGCTGACGAGATCCGCAAGCAATGCCGCGCCGGCATTGATCCCGTAGCGAAGAGACGCGCCGAACGACTGGCACTCGCTGGCATCCCGACATTCAAGGCGGCCGCCGAGCAAGCGCATGAAGAGCAAAAGGGCGGGTGGCGCAACCTGAAGCACCGTGACGATTGGCTGAGCAGCCTTCGCCTGTACGCCTTCCCCTCGATCGGAGAGACGCGGATCGATCAGATTGACCCGCCGATGATCCGCGACGTGCTTTTGCCCATTTGGCTGGAGAAGCCGGAGACCGCACGGCGGGTCCGGCAGCGGGTGCGCGCTGTCATGGGCTGGGCCGCTTCGAAGGGCTTCCGCCCGGCGATCGATATGTCAGTGATGGACGCCGGCCTTCCGCGCCAGCCGAAGCGCACCGGGCACTTCGCCGCGATGGACTGGGAGAAGGTTCCGGACTTCTTCAGCAAGCTCCGCAGCGGGCAGGAGACCGTTGGACGGCTGGCGCTCGCCTTCACCATCTTGACCGCGGCACGCTCGGGCGAGACGCGCGGGGCGACTTGGGAGGAGATCGACCTAGAGGCCGCAGAGTGGCGCATTCCGGGCTCCCGGATGAAGGCCGGACGCGATCACGTTGTCCCCCTCTCCCCGCATGCGCTGGCAGTGCTCGAGCAAGCGAAGAAGCATCGCAGCGGCCAGCCGGGCGCGCCGATTTTCCCGGGGCGCAAGGGCGAGCCGGTCAGCGACATGACTTTGACGAAGATCCTTCGCGACATGGGCCTGAGCGAGACGGTTCACGGCTTCCGCTCGGCATTCAAAGACTGGGCGAGCGAGGCAACCGGCTTCCCGGATGCGGTGAGCGAGGCAGCGCTCGCCCATGCCGATCAGGACAAGACCCGGGCGGCATACAAGCGAACGGATTTCCGCAGGATGCGTGTCGAACTCATGGCCGCTTGGGGCAGCTACTGCACCGCGTCCGGGCAAGTGAGCGACCTTGCCGCTCGCCGCGCGAAGAAGGCCGCCGAGGCCGGATAGAGTTTCACTGGGCTTGCCCGATGGAAGCGGGGGGCGGAGCGGGTCGCAACGCTCCGCCCCCCTGAACACCCCCGACTAAACAGGAGTCGAAAATGTCTGTGAGCGAACTACCGATGAAGAGCCTCTCCAGCAAATGCCAGGCCGCCATGATGGAGCGCGCCGACCCGGTTGCGGACTATTGGGCCGCCTTCCAATCCCATAATCGCGGGGAGTTGGACGGGGACAGCTACATCGCGAAGCTGGAGACATTGGACAATTGGGAGCCTCCGACTTGCCGCGACTATGTGCGGAAGATTCACGCTCGGCTCACCGATGGGGGGTGTCCGCCAGAGGAGATTGCTGGCCAGTTTGTCCATCAAGCTGCGAAGTTACTCGAATGTGCTGAGGCCGCTCCGCCCTGCCCGCGCCAGCCGGCCGATATCATCGATCGGATTAAGGACTTGTGCGGATTCCTTGACTATATGCTTGCCACTGCGAACTACCAGCTCAGCGACATCACCTGTGGCGATTACCAAGTGCAGCACATGCGGGAATTAGCGGATAGCTGCATGGCGACCGTTATCGTGGCGATGGAGTTTCAGGAGCAGATCGCGGACGAAGTGGAAAAACTCCGCAGGTCGCTGGAGTCCCAACCGATCGCGGCTTAACCAGCATTGCAGGGGCTAGCGCGACGGCGTGAACGCGGGTTTCCCGACCCGTTGCCCCTGCACTCTTCGGGACCGCTGTGGGAGGCGGGATGAGCAATATTCCAGACGACGAACTGGCAGCTTACCGCCTTGCGAAGCGGCAAAGCGACGCGATTGCGCACCTCATGGAGGAGTATGACCCAGGCATTGCCTGCGATGTAGAAACGCTCATAGAGCTGGACCTCCGATGGCAAGCCGGCGACCCGGATATTCGGCCAACTGCCCCGCTTCTCCGAATAGCGAGGGCGATCGGGCTAGATAGATTGCTCGCGTTGCACCGGCTTTGCAGTCCGTACTCCGCGACGGGGTACTCGCTGCATTTTTCTCGGCGCGACAGTGCTGCCCCTCCTAGGTCGGACGATCGCACTCCGCGACGCTATCGGAACGAAATCGATCGCGCCCGGCGGCGCGCCGCCTCGGTCCGGAGGCATAATGCTCAGCGGCTTGGCCTGCGTACGCTCCAACTTCGCGAAGGCGGGCTAAGGCATCGCGAAGCGCTAACCCAAGCCGCGAAAGAGCTATTCCCCGGAAGGAGCAAGCGCTGGCAGGATGAGCTTTACAAGGAATTCCAGGAGACTGCCCGGAAGGCCAATTTTGTTGCCGGATTCGGGGTGGCGGGCTTCGGTCCAGTGGGGGCTCCGGTTGCAGCACTGAAGCACATTCGCCCTCCGAAAGGCCGCCCCGCCAAGTCGAAATGATGCAAAACGCGGTGACGACAGAAAGGCAATTTTTCCGCGATTAACACTGCCTCATTGTCACCCCCTATCCACACTGATCGGGGATGATCAATGCAAGTCGCACCCTCTGAATCCATCGCTCGCCCGGCCGTAGAACGGCTTGGCTACTCCGTCCCTGAGGCGGCCGAAGCAGTCCCTTGCAGCGTTCCGCACGTCTGGCGATTGATCGCACAAGGCAAGCTTCGTGCGACGAAGGTGGGGCGTCGGACGATCATCCCGGCAAGCGCCCTAAGGGACCTCGTTGAAGGCAAGGCGGCCTGAGCCGTGCCCGGCAAGCGAAAGGCCCCGGCTCGCGCCGAGGCCCCCGGAAGGACTGCAAATGACCGCCTAGACGGTACGCGGTTCGGCTGGCGCGCGCAATTGTTCGCGGCCCGATTTGCTGTCTCGCTGGAGATGGCCGCGGCGATCGCGGTGCTCGCCTTGGGAGGCGCTCATGGCTGAGGTCACCGGAAACGGCAAAGCGGTCATAGTCCAACTGGCCCATGGCTTTCGGGTCGATTTATTCGCGAGGTTCCCGCTTACTGGCGAGACCAGGCGCCTCGACCCCTGCCATTATCCCACCCTTCAATTGGCCCGCCAGTTCGCGGAGATGGTGGCCAAATCGACCGGGATCACGATCGAAGAGAAGCTGCGGAGCCCCCGCGCATGACCTCCGCCCAGCCGCTCCCCGCGGTCACCATCGCGCCACACCATGCCGGCGGCTTCGCGGTCTCGATCGGGATAGGCTGGCCCAGCCGCTTCCCGGATCACCGGAGCGCGCGCGAGCATGGCCAGGCGCTCGCCAGCGAGCGCGAATTGCCCCTTCTCGACCTCTGCGAAATCGAAAGGCCGGACTGAGTGTCACGGGGGCGGGATTTCACCACTGTACCGGTTGCGGCGATCGGAGATGGCCGGTTGACCGCCCATGACCTGCGAGTGCTCATGGCCATCAGCCTGCATGACGGTATGAGCCTGAAAAAGGGAAGCGGCGGGGGCTGCTACGCGAAGCACGAGACGCTTTGGAAGATGATTGGCAGCGATGCCGCGCGCTTCTCTCGGAGCCTCAAACGGCTTGTGGATACCGGGTACGTCACGAAAGAGGATCAACAAGGGGATGCTCGCCGCAAGACACTGCGCGTCGATTTTAGCGTCTCCGATACTTGTCAGCGAGAGCAACTATCTCGCGAGGCGGCCGAGAACGACACTCTAGATTTTGTTGACTCAGGCGACAACCATTTCGCGGAGATTGTTGACCATCCGGGCAACCTTCACGGAGAATTAGTTGACAACCGCGATCGTGAAAACAGCGGTTTCTCTAGCGAAATCGCTCCACACTATACTCCTCTAAGAGGTAAACTAGATTCAGTTAAAACTGATGGACTAGATTCAGTAGAAACTGCGCGCCCTTCGGTCGCGCTCCATGATGTCCAGGATCTTGTGAGCAAGGCGGGTGGACAACTTCGCACCGATGCGAGGTCACCCCTCTCCCAGAAAAAAGATGGCGCCAAAGCGCGGGCTACCGAGTGGGCGCGTCTCGCAACCGTCCTGCCCAGTGACTTCGAAACGCTCTCCGCTGAGACCAGACTTGAGAAGGTAGAGAAGGCAGTGGCGCAATTTGGCGGCATCGCCCGGCTCCACCCAGCCGATCGGGAAAAACTGTGCAGGTGGCTCTGCATCCTCGCCGAAGAATTTCCGGGCGTCTCGCCATGGGCGGGCCGGCTGATGGCCGCATATGTTCCGGAGGCCGCATGATCGCCCTCTCCCCCTTCCCTACCCCGCGACGTGCCCCGCGCGGCGAGCAAGAAAGGCACTCGCAATGAGCGTGACCCAGTTCCCCCTCTATCTCCGGACGGTGTACCAGCCGGACCCGGCAACGAAGTCCGCATTCCTCGCCGAAGTGGACGCGATCGCGAACGGCGGCGAAAAGCGCCTTGAACGGTTTGCGTCGGATACTCAGCGCATTCTCGACCAGGCGCTGAAGGTCCCCCGCAACTCGCTTGGCGCGCTCGACCTTGGAACCGAACAGGCGCGAGCGGCGGCCATCGCAACGGAAGGGCGGGCGGCCGCGGCGCGCGAACTGGCAGCGGCAACCCGGCTGGCAGCAACAAGCGCGGGCGACTACTCGCAACAGGCCCGGCTGGCGACCGCGGCGGCCGAAGCACTGGCGATCGATGAAGAGCGGGCGGCCATGGCGGCGCGCGCCCATGCCGAAGCCGTGGGGCAGCTACAGGCCGCATTGAACCGCCAGACGGGCGCAACCGACGCAGCCGCAGCGGCATCGGTTCGGGCGACGGCCGCAAACGACAACGTGACAATGGCGACTGGGGCGCAGCGCCAAGGGCTCCAGCAACTCGGCTATCAGCTCGGCGACGTGGCGACCATGTACGCGCTCGGCGCACGGCCGGCCCAGATCTTCGCCAGCCAAATTGGCCAGATCACGCAGGCAGTGCAGCTCATGTCGGGCGGCACTTCGCGCTTGGCGGGCTTCCTCGGCGGCCCATGGGGCATTGCGATCACCACGGCGACCATCGCACTCTCGCCCTTCATCGGGAAGCTTTTCGACTCCTCCGACGCAGCCGACAAAGCCGCGGACAGTTTCAAGAGCGCGGCGGACGAAGCGCGCGGGCTCATAGGCGCGATGAATGCCCTCGCGCTGAACGACAAGCGGATCCAGCTCAACAAGCTGACAGAGGAGCGGCTGGGGCTCGAGAACCTTGTCGCGAAGAACCCCTACGCGACGGACCCGGGCTACATGGGCGGCTGGTTTCAGGCACCGGGCGGGGCAAAGCGCCGGCTTGCCGAGATCCGTCAGGAGGAACTGCCCCTTCGCAATGAGATCAGTATCGCCGATGCCGAAAACGAAAAGGCGGACGCGAAGGCGCGCGAGAGGGAGCGCGAGAAGGCGAACAAGAGCCGCGACCATCATCGCGCCCGCGCGGCCGGGCTCAGCGATGCCGAGCGAGCCACCAAGCGCGCAACGGAGGCGACGGAGACCTTCATCACCTCGCTCCAGGACGAGATCGCCCGGCTGGGCCTGAACGCGAAACAACTGCGCATGCTTGAGGTGGCGAAGGCGCGCGACGCAGCGGTGACGGACGCCCAGAAAGCGAAGATCTCCGAACTCAGCGCGGCGCGTGAGATCGCGATCAAGCGCGAGGAAGCGCTCGCGAAGATCATGGAGCGGGTCCGGCAGGCCCAGACCATTGGGAAGGCAGACAATGACCGGCTGGCTGCGCTGGACCGCGAATTCGCCCTTCTCGGCAAGGTAGGCCCGGCGCGCGAGGTCGCGGCGCTGGAGCTGGAGAAAGAGGCCTTCATGGCGGAGCACGCCGCGCTGGGCATCCAGGGCGCTACCGCCGCATGGGAGGAATACTACCAGACCTCGCTCCGCAACATCTATGAACAGTCGCGGCTGGAGCGGGATGCAGAGGCCGCCGAGCGGGCTCGAGATGCGATCGCAGAGCTGGCTCAGTCGCTGAGCGGGCTTGGCGGCGCGGGCGGAATCGCGGGGACCTTGCTGAACCTCACACAAGGCCGGTTCGGCAACATCGGCGGCCCCTTCGGCGCATTGCTCCAGACGGTCAACGCCATCCCCATGGGCCGAAACCCGGACGGCAGCACCCGCTACCTTGCGGACCGGATCGAAGCGATTTTCTCCGGCAAGGGCTCCCCGTTCGGACAGACGATCGCCGGCCTTCTCCAGGGCGGCGGCATCGGCATCGCGGCCGGCTCGACCGTACTGGGGCAGCGCGGCAACAATGCGGGCTCCTTCATCGGCGGCGCGCTTGGCGAAGCGGCATTCAAGAAGCTCGCGCCAAAGTTGTTCGCGAAGCTTGGCGACTTCGCCGGGCCGATCGGATCGATCGTCGGCGGGCTACTTGGCGGCGTGCTCGGCTCGGCGTTCAACAAGGTGAAGAAGGGCTACGCGGTTGTCGGACAGGGCGGCGTGACCGTGGGAGGCAACAGTGCCGACCTCATGGCCAGCTCGAAAACGAGCGGCACGGGTATTCAGTCGGCGATCAATGCCATCGCTGAGCAACTGGGCGCGCAAGTCGGAGCCTACACAGTCTCGATCGGGAAGCGCTCGAGCGGCTGGATCCGGGTCTCCGCGTCCGGCTCTTCGAAGGTCGCGGACAAGTCCTACAACAAGGGCCCGGACGTGCTCTACAACGGGAAGGACGAAGCCGAGGCGATGCGAATCGCCATCCTGAACGCGCTTCAGGACGGGGCGATCAAAGGCGTTCGCGAGGGGACCCAGCGCCTCCTGAAGGCGGGCGGGGACCTCGAGACGCAACTCAAAAAGGCCCTCGACTTCGAGTCCGTATTCACCCGCTTGAAGGGCTATACCGACCCCGTGGGCGCGGCCCTCGATACACTGGACCGCGAATTCGAGCGGCTGAAGAAGGTATTCGGTGAGGCCGGTGCGACCGCGGCCGAATATGCCGACCTCGAAAAGCTTTACGGACTGGAGCGGGCGAAGGCGATCAAGTCGGCGCTCGACCAGGTGGCGGGCTCGCTGCGGTCCTTCCTCGATGACCTTGGCATCGGCGACAACGGCCTCTCCCTCCGCGATCGGCAGGCGGCTGCGCAGGCGAAGTATGCTCCTCTCGCTGAGCGGGTCCGCGCGGGCGACTCCACCGCTTTTGACGACTACGCCCAAGCCTCCCGCGACTTGCTGGATATCACCAGACAGCTCTACGGCTCCCAATCGCCCTATTTCGACCTCATGGGGCAGATCCGGAGTGAGGGACAGGGCGCGCTCGACAAGGCGCAGGCCGCTGCGGATCTCAGCGCCGGGCGCGACAGTCCTTTCTCGAATTCGCCTACGGCAAACACGTCCGACAACGCGGCGGTTGTGGGCGCGATCGATGCGCAAACCGAGGCCCTCTTGGCAGGGCTTGGCGGCCGGCTGGACCTCCTCAATTCGAACTTGGTCACCTCGCTCCAGATGCAGGCGGCGAACTCGAATGACGGCGGGGTCCTCTTCGGCCGAATCGGAAACAAGTCCAACTTTTGACCCAGGCCGGCCGCGCGTGCCCCGCGGTCCGCCCAACTGTGAAGGCGAATGAGTATGAGTGAGTTATCGAAGCGGCCGGCTTACGTCCGGCATAATGGGCGCATGAAGGCGTTCAGCGAACTGTCCGGTGCCGAGATCGCAGCGAGCGTCTCTCCCGCTACGCGCGGAACGCTCGCCCATGCGCTCGGCGCTGGCGCGGCCCAGCCGGCTGGCCCCCGGGGCCGGATCAAGGCGGTTGCGCACGCGATCGCGAACGACCCCGCCTGCAAGGGCAAAGCCGCGCTCGCGCTGCAAATGCTCGCCGATGACGACTACGCCGCGCTCAACGGCTCAGCTTTGGTGAAGCTGATCGGGCGCTCGCCCGCGTTGGGGAAAAACGACGATGACGCACGGGAGGAGATGCGCGCGGTGCTCGCCGAAACCGCCGGCTATGTCGCCTCCGCGCCAAGCCCTTCGACCCCAGCGAGCGTTGCGGAAATGTGGGACCGCGCGGCGAAGGCAAACCGCGGCGAATTCGGGGAGTCGTGACCATGGCGACCTCGAATTTCGCCGAGGCTCGCGCCTCGCTGGAGGCTGTTGACCTCACTTCGGAGAACGCCCGCATTGCCGATATCAACGCCGAGCAAGCGCGCATTGAGGCGGCCATAGAGAGGGCGCAGGAACGGAGCCGCGAAATCACGGCCATCCTCGC
Source organism: Novosphingobium sp. FW305-C-111 (assembly GCF_058783565.1). NCBI lineage: Bacteria > Pseudomonadati > Pseudomonadota > Alphaproteobacteria > Sphingomonadales > Sphingomonadaceae > Novosphingobium > Novosphingobium sp. FW305-C-111. The sequence continues at coordinate 88,467 of NZ_JBYSYP010000010.1, read as the reverse complement.
CGATCGGCGCGAGCCGATGGGGCAGGCCGTGGCGGACGCCCTTCTCGCCGATCGGGCCGCTCGCGATGCCGCAACGCAGGTCGATACCGACGAAGCGCTGAAGGCGGAGCGAACGGCGCTTGATTTGGGTATGCGCGAGCTTCGGAGCCGGTTCAGCTCTTTCGAAGAGGACAAGCGCGAGATCACGATCAGGGCGCGCGGGAAGTTGGCCGGTGCAGCCGGACCTTGGCTTGCCGAGTTGACAGCGGAAGCCCAGCGGGCCGCCGAGCAACTGGTTACGTCCTACGTCACGATTGCCGCGGTTACCGATGCGACGGGCTCGCAGCTCCCCCAGGGTTTGCAGCGAGCGGTAGAGGGCGTCATGGGCGAACTGCGCATGTTGCCTTGGCGCCGGCAGGTAGCGGTCTCGCCCGTGATCCTAGAGGCCCTCGAGCCGCTCAGGCGCAAGGGGCTGGCAGCGCCCTCCCGGATCCGGAGCGTTGTGCAAATGCCATAGCCAAGACTGCATCGAAAACGGGCGAAGTGGTATCCGCCCGGCCCGCGCGTTCCATTCCTTCCGCGCGGGACGCAGGCCGCCGGAGCATCGCGCTTCGGCGGCCTTTGCTTACCTGAGGCCTCGCCGCATTGCTTCTTCTGTGATCGTAGCCAGCAACTCGACAGCGAACTCATCTCCTAGCGCGTCAAAGCGCTCATGCAGTCGCTCGAGATAGGTGTCCGCAAGGTCTAGTGCTTTGAGGCACTCCCAGGCGGAACCGTCAATGAATCGCGCGACTTCCTGCACGATCGACTCGCGTTGACTGATCCAATTGTCGAGTAAGGCAATTGCCTCGATTTTCGCAGCCTCCTCGAAGGACATGCCTTCGGGCGGCTCAATCGTGGTTATTCGCTCATCGAAGAAATCAGCGGTCAATTGCCAGCGGAGGCGGACGCTGGTTTCTTCCCAATTTGCCATTGCAGCATTTGCCTGATCAACCGCCACCTGCCCTAGGGCGATCGCCTTTGCCCGGTTCCGCTCATTCTGCCGAGCCTGCCACCATTTCAGCATTGTGCCCCCTCGAATCGCGCTTGCTAACGATAGCCTCCCTTCCACGAACTGAAACTTTGAACTGTGCCAAACCGCAAAGGCGAGCGGCCGCCAGAAAAATGCGGTCCCCTAGCGCTATGGGGCGCAATTTTCGGTGGGTAGGACCCGCGATTTCATGCGCGAGACTATGGGTAACTGTCGCATTCGTGCGTAGAGCGGCAGCATCCTGTCGCCCTTGCCGATTGCGGATTTCTGCCCATCCACTCGTCAGTTCCCGGACTATTTAGCGGCGGCATCCGGGACTGCCACCGGAGCGGCATCTCTTACCCATTCGGGGGTAGCGTCGCCCGGTGTGCCATCTTGATCCTCCGGTTCGCCGAGCACGAAGTCTAAGCAATAGACGGAGAAAGTATGGGCGACGGACTGAGGCAAGAGAGTGGCGATGAACCTGCACTCGCCTTTGGCTCCGATCCGGGTTGCGCCCTGAGCAATGCCGCGCCCAGGCTTGAGCCAGTCACTGAGTATCAACGATCCGGAGACCGCCGCGCTGAAGGTTCGCGCCGAAGTGAGAGGATTGTCGATATCAATGCGGTAGTGGAGGAAGCAGTCCGGCTCCGCGAAAGTCGTATCGAGCGTGAAGAAGTGGACCTGCCCATCCGGCTTCGGCCGGAATGTCCCCATGAGCTTCGGCGAGTGAAAGCAGTACCGGTTCCCAATCCACCTCCCTTCTCGCCTTTCGTCCAGTAGGATCGCCGCCGGTGCTCGCGCAAGGCACAGGCAAAGCCAGCCAGCGCATACATATGCGAATGCAGTAATGCCATCGGCCCAAGCCGAGCCGGTTGCCATCACGCCAGGGAGTGTCGCGGTTCGCAAGCCGATGTAACTGGTAAGGACCGCCAAGCTAAGGCTGATCAGGTTGCTCTCATTGACGAATGCCTTTCGCCAATCGAGCACAGCGCGGAGCGGGGCCCGTCGCATTACCCGCCAAGCCCTTGCCGTCCGAATTCCCATGGCACTCCCCAATTGCATTGATCCATGAGGTTGAAGCTACACTCCGCCGAACAATGAGATCGCCTCCACACTCGGGATTCTAAAACGATCGGACGCGGCGCGAAGGAAAGTGAGAGTGACCTCATTCCGATACCCTGTCACGGGGTAGGCGTACATCTTCGTCGGGTGGAACTCATCTAACAGAGTGAGAAAATCCGCGAGCTCATCCTTCAAATCCAGCGCTTCGAAACGGGGCCGGTCTATTCGCTTCCAGGCCGCGAGCAGAGAATGTCCGACTCGCCTGCGGAAGACGCTTGGCTTTATCCCTTGCCGAAAGAGGCACGCTTTCAGGCACAGTTCCCAGCCGTGCGCATACAGGTGACGGATGGGCAGATCGAAGCGCAAACGGAACGCTTCGGCTTGGTCCTCGACCTGCGCGGTCAGCCGGTCCGCAGCGTCAAAGTAGGAGAGGCCTAAAAGATAGAACCCGATCGGGCTTTGGCGGTTGTCCAATTCAGCCATCTCTCCACCCCCGAATCGCGCAGCCTTGCAATAACTCCAAGCATCAAACCGGGGCTAGGGCACAACCGCGCCGCAGACGTGGGGACAAATGTGGGGACAGGCTCGACTCCGGAGAGAAATACCTAGGAAATTCAACTCTTTGAGAGGGCTGGTTGGTGGACAGGGCTAGATTCGAACTAGCGTACGCTTGCGCGGGCAGATTTACAGTCTGCTGCCTTTAACCACTCGGCCACCTGTCCACACCAGCCTGCCGGTGCGCGGGTCGCCCCGCTGATTGGTCCTGCAAAGGACCGCCCGGCCGAGGGAGCCGCGCATTTGGCGACCAATCGCTTGCCTGTCAATGCCCTCGCTGGCAGGGAGCGTCGGGAAATCGCACAACAATCGTATAACGACAGGAAACGACATGGCTGGCCGGGACGACCGACCGAAAGGAAAGGCGCTGCGCGGGCGCGCGGGGCGGATGCAGGGCGGGCGCGGCTCGGGCCGGGCGTCAAGCGGCGCGGTGCGGCTGTGGGGCCGCCACGCGGTCGAGGCCGCGCTGACCAATCCGGAGCGCGACGCCAAGAAGCTCTGGGGCACGCGGGAAGCGATCCAGGCGATGCTCGACGACAACGACGCCGAATTGCCGACCTCGCTCCCGGTCGAATATGCACAAGCCGTCGATCTCGCCAGGCTGGTCGCGCGCGACGCGCCGCACCAGGGGCTGGTGCTCGACTGCGCTCCGCTGCCCGACGTCGCGCTCGACGAGATCCTCGACGGCCACGATGGTGGACCGATCGTGCTGCTCGACCAGGTCACCGATCCGCACAACGTCGGCGCGATCCTGAGGAGCTGCGCGGCGTTCGGCGCCGCGGCGCTGGTCACGCAGGACCGCCATGCTCCGCCCGAATCGGGGACGCTGGCGAAGAGCGCGTCGGGCGCGCTCGAGGTCGTGCCGTGGGTGCGGGTAGTGAACCTGTCGCGCGCGCTCGAGCGGATTTCCGAAGCCGGCTACTGGCGTGTCGGCCTCGACGGGGACGGCGACACGGTGTTCCCGGGCGCGCTGCCGTCCGGGCCGGTCGCGCTGGTCCTTGGCGCCGAGGGCGAGGGAATGCGCCACAACGTCGCCCAGCATTGCGACACGATCGCGCGGCTGCCGATTGCCTCGGCGATCGAAAGCCTCAATGTATCGAACGCGGCCGCGATCGCGCTGTATGCGGTGGCGACTCGCGAGGGGTAGTCTGGCGGACGGGAGGACTTGGGGATGCGGAAAAAGATCGGCGTGATCGTCGCGGCGGGGCTCGCGCTGCTGCTGGCCGGATGCCTGCTGCTGCCGGGCAAGTTCGCCTCCGACGTCGACGTGCGCAAGGATGGGACGTTCACCTTCAACTACAAGGGCGAGCTCTATTTCATGCCGCTCGCCGACCCCAAGGCGGGTGAGGAGGCAGAAAGCGCGGTTTCTGCCGACTCCGGCGAACCCGAACCGTGCATCGACGAGGAAACGATCGAGGAACGGCCCTGCACCAAGGAAGAACTCGCCAAGCAGAAGGCCGACAAGGCCGATAAGGCGAAGGCAGCCGCGGAAAAGAAGGAACAGGACGCGGCGATGGCCCGCGCCATGCTCGGCGGGATCGATCCGAACGACCCGAAGGCGGCTGAGGCCCTCGCCGAGCGGCTGCTGCGCCAGCCCGGCTGGAAGTCCGTCGTCTACAAGGGCAATGGCGTATTCGACGTCGAATACACGCTGACTGCGCGGCTCGACCATGACTTCGTGTTCCCGACCATCGAAAAGATGAGCGGGGTCGCGCCGTTCGTCACCATCGTCCGCCGCAACGACGGGACCGTGCGGGTCGAGGCGCCGGGCTTCTCGTCGGGTCCGGCCAGCTCGCCGATGGCGGCGTTCATGCAGGCGATGTCGCAGGGAACGGGCCCCAAGCCCAAGGTCGAGGGCAAGCTGCCGACGCCGGAAGGGACATTCGCCATCATCACCGACGCGGAGATCCTCGCTAACGATACCGACGAGGGTCCGAAGCCGGATGCCGCCGGCAAGCGCTTGGCGTGGAAGATCGATGCGCAGACCCAGGTCGCGCCGACCGCACTGCTCAAACTCGCCCCATAGCCTGGCTCAGGGCGCAACGAAAAAGGCCGCGCCGGAGCCCCCGGCGCGGCCTTTTTGCTGGGTGGACGAAGCGCTCGGCCCCGCCCGCCGGAAATCAGTTCACCGCGTCCTTCAGGCCCTTGCCGGCCTTGAACTTGGGCTGCGACGACGCCTTGATCGACATCGGCTCGCCAGTGCGGGGGTTGCGGCCGGTCGAGGCCTTGCGCTTGGCGACCGAGAAGGTCCCGAAGCCGACGAGACGGACTTCGTCGCCCTTGCCGAGCGCGCCGGTGATCGAATCGAAAACCGCTTCCACGGCCTTGGTCGCGTCGTTCTTGGACAGGCCGCTCGCGTCTGCGACAGCGCCGATCAGGTCGTTCTTGTTCATTTGCGGAACCCCCTACCTATGATTTTATGAAACTGTTTGTGAATCGCCTTACGGGTGGCGGGAAAAGAGCGTGAAATCTCGGGACTGTCAAAGGCAAAAGCGCCGGGAATCGGGGCTTGAACCCCCATTCCCGACGCTTTTGAGACAAGCCGAAGCCTGACTGCCGGTTTCAACCGATATCAGTGCGCGGTCGGTGAGGCCGGTGCGGGGTGAACGACCTGTCCCGGCTGACTCGCCAGATCGTCCGCCTCGGTCCATTCGATCGCTTCCGGACGCGACACCAAGGCATGCGCCAGGACCTCGTCGACGTGGATGACGGGGATGATTTCCAGCCCCTCCTTCACGTTGGCGGGAATCTCGGCGAGGTCCTTGCGATTCTCCTCCGGGATCAGCACGGTCTTGATGCCGCCGCGCAGCGCGGCGAGCAGCTTCTCCTTCAGCCCGCCGATCGCCAGCACCCGGCCGCGCAAGGTGACCTCGCCGGTCATCGCGATGTCGGCGCGGACCGGAATGCCGGTCAGCGTGGAAACCATCGCCGTGACCATGCCGATGCCCGCGCTCGGCCCGTCCTTGGGCACAGCGCCCTCGGGCAGGTGGATGTGGAGGTCCTTGCGGTTGAAGATCGACGGCTTGATGCCATAGGCCGGGCTGCGCGCCTTGACGAACGAGAAGGCCATCTGGACGCTCTCGCTCATCACTTCGCCAAGCTTGCCGGTCGTGCGCGCCCCGCCCTTGCCGGGCACGGTCACGCTTTCGATCGTCAGCAGCTCGCCGCCGACTTCGGTCCAGGCAAGCCCGGTGACCGCGCCGACCTGGTTCTCCTCGTCGGAGACGCCGTGGCGGAACTTGCGCACGCCGGCGAAGTCGCTGAGGTTTTCGGCCGTGACGGTGACCGCAGTCTCCTTCCCCTCGAGGATCTTGCGCAGGCTCTTGCGCGCCAGCCTCGCGATCTCGCGCTCCAGCGTACGCACGCCCGCCTCGCGGGTGTAGTAGCGGATCAGATCACGCAGGGCTTCGGTTTCGAGCGTAAACTCGCCCTTCTTCAGCCCGTGCGCCTGGACCTGCTTGTCGATCAGGTGACGCTCGGCAATCTCGACCTTCTCGTCCTCGGTGTAGCCCTCGAGGCGGATGATCTCCATCCGGTCGAGCAGCGGTTGCGGCAGGTTGAGGCTGTTCGCGGTGCAAACGAACATCACGTCCGACAGGTCATAGTCGAGTTCGAGGTAGTGATCCTGGAACTTCGAGTTCTGTTCCGGATCGAGCACTTCGAGCAGGGCCGATGCCGGATCGCCGCGGAAATCCTGGCCCAGCTTGTCGATCTCGTCGAGCAGGAACAGCGGGTTGCTGGTCCCGGCCTTGCGCAGGTTCGACACGACCTTGCCCGGCAGCGAGCCGATGTAGGTCCGGCGGTGGCCGCGGATCTCGGCCTCGTCGCGCACGCCGCCCAGTGACTGGCGGATGAACTCGCGGCCCGTCGCCTTGGCGATCGACTTGCCGAGGCTGGTCTTGCCCACGCCCGGAGGGCCGACGAGGCACAGGATCGGCCCCTTCAGCTTGTTGGTCCGCGCCTGCACCGCGAGGTATTCGACGATCCGGTCCTTGACCTTGTCGAGCGCATAGTGATCGGCATCGAGCACGGCCTGGGCCGCAGCGATGTCTTTCTTCAGCTTCGACTTCTTGCCCCACGGCAGGCCGAGCAAGACGTCGAGGTAATTGCGGATGACGGTCGCCTCGGCGCTCATCGGCTGCATGGTCTTGAGCTTCTTGAGCTCGGCCACCGCCTTGGTGCGGGCCTCCTTCGACAGCTTGAGCTTGTCGATCTTGTCCTGCAGCTCGGCGATCTCGTTCGCTTCTTCGCCGTCGCCGCCGCCCAGCTCCGACTGGATCGCCTTGAGCTGTTCGTTGAGGTAGTACTCGCGCTGGGTCTTCTCCATCTGCCGCTTGACGCGGCCGCGGATCTTGCGCTCGACCTGCAGCACGCCGAGCTCGCCCTCCATGAACGAGAGCACCATCTCGAGCCGCTTGAGCGGATCGGTCTCGGTCAGCAGCGCCTGCTTGTCGGCCACCTTGGCGGCAATGTTGGCGGCGACGGCATCGGCCAGCTTGGCCGCGTCCTCGATGTCGCCCAATTGCGCACCGGCGTCCTGCGGCAACTTCTTCGACAGCTTGGCGTATTCGCCGAACTGTTCGACCACCGTGCGCATCATCGCCTCGATTTCCGAGCCGGTCGCGGTCGGGCTGTCGAGCGTCTCGACACCGGCGACCAGCATTTCGCCGTTGGCGCCGGCTTCCTCGCGCAGGGTCTTCAGCGTCGCGCGCTGCTGGCCCTCGACCAGCACGCGGACGGTGCCGTCGGGCAGCTTGAGCAACTGGAGCACGGTGGCGACGACGCCGGTATCGTAGAGGTCGTCACGCTCCGGATCATCACAGCCGGGATCGAGCTGGGCGAGGAGGAAGATGTCCTTGTCGCCGGCCATCGCCGCCTCGAGCGCGGCAACCGACTTCTCGCGACCGACGAAGAGCGGCACGACCATGCCAGGGAACACGACGATGTCCCGCAAGGGGAGCAGCGGATAGAGATTCATGGCTTCGTTCATTGTCCGTCCAACCCGGCCCGTCGCCGGGGTTTGAACCGAATATGGGGCGCAGGGGTTGGTCCTGCAATGGCGGGACGAAACCGCGCTGTGGATCAGGCGAGCGACAGCTCCCCCTCGGCCAGCATTCGCCGCAGTTCGGCCTTCTGGACCTTGCCGGACGGCGTGCGCGGCAGGTCGTGCGCGATGACCAGCGCCTCGGGTGTCTTCTGACGGGCAACGCCGAGCGTGCGGAAGGCGGCGTCGATGTCCGCGATGGTAGGAGCGGCTGCACCCTCCTGCAAAAGCAGCACTGCGCAGACCCGCTCACCCATCCGCGGGTCAGGCTGGCCGATCGCGGCGGCCTCGCGCACACCGGGAAGCGCCAGCAGCAGCTCCTCGACCTCGCGCGACGAGATGTTCTCGCCGCCGCGGATGATAATGTCCTTCTTGCGATCCGTGATGGCGAGGAAGCCGTCGACGTCGAGCTTGCCGATGTCCCCGGTGAGGAACCAGCCACCCGGAAGGAACGAGGATGCGTTCAGCGCCGGCTCGGAATAGCCGATGAACCGCTCCGGCCCGCGCACCGCAATCTCGCCCTCCATGCCGACGGGCAGATCGCGGCCGGCATCGTCGATGATCCGCACTTCGCAGCCCTCGTTGGGCGTGCCATCGGTGTTGAGCCGCTTGTCGAGCGGGTCGTCCGGATCGCACTGGCTGACGGTCGGCATTTCGGTCGAGCCATAGCAGCGGCAGCAGCGGATCCCCGCGGCCTCGCTCTCGGCCACCAGAGCCGGCGGAACCGTTGCCGCGCCGATGATGAACTGGCCGACGCTCGACAGGTCGCGGCCGTCGCGTCGTCCCGCTTCGAGCAGGCCGGCGAGGTGGAAAGGCGTCCCCGACATTTGCGGCACACGGAATCGCTCGACCAACTCGGCGGCGACCGCAGGGTCCCACGCTTCCATCAGCACCATGTCGCGCCCTTGCAGGGCGTGGCCGAGGACCGCCAGCGTCCCGGCGATGTGTCCGGACGGCCACGGCGACAGCCCTGCCCCTTCCGCAAACCGCTTCCCGTACTGCGCGCGGATCTCCGCCAGCAACGAGCGCGCGGTATGGCGTACGCCCTTGGGCGCCGCGGTGGTGCCGGAGGTGTATAAGAGAAGAGCGAGGTCATCCGGCTCGCCTACGGTTGCCGGGCACTCGCCTTGCGGCAACCGGTCGAGCGCCAGCGCCCCCTCGGGCACCTCGCTTCCGGCAACGATGTTGTGCGCGAGCGCGGGCAGCCGAGGCAACCGCGCCAGCCGGTCGAGAAAGTCGATCCCTCGCCAGCGATCGGGCACGATCAGCGCCTTCGCCCCGCTGTCCGCGAGGATCTGGCCCAGTTCGTGCGGGCCGAAGATGTGGACGATCGGCAGCAGCACGCAGCCCAGCGCCGCCGCCGCCTGGAAGATCACCGCGTTGGCGATCCCGCTCGGCATTTGCATCGCCAGTACGTCGCCCCGGCGCAGGCCGAGCGCGTAGAGCGATCCGGCAAGCTTGCGGCCGCGCCGGTGGAGCTCCGCCAGCGACACCTCGTCCCACCCGCCGGCCCACTGGTGATGGAGCATGGCATCAGGGTGGGCCGTGGCCGCCGCGGCAAACGCCTCGCCCAGCGAATGCTCTTCGGTCAGCCCTGCCGCCGCCCAGCGGCGAAACAGCTCTGCGGGCATGGCGGCGTTGTCGATCTCTCCCATGGCCCCCGTTTCGACATGGAAATGACGCCCCGTCAATACACCGTAAGGGGAAATCCGGATATCGCGCCGCTCGCCGATTTTACCCGGCGCGAGGCACCAGCGGGGCTCACCGCCAAGGGGCCTCGACCATGACATTCCTCACGCGACTGGCGCACGACCGCACCGGTGCGACCGCCATCGAATACGCGATCATCGCCTCGCTGGTGGTGATCGCAATGGTCGCCGCCGTGGGCGGACTGGGCGCCCTGGTCGGCAATTCGTTCGACAACACCGCGACGAGCTTCGAGGACACCCAGTAATCAGCCGATCACCTTGCGTGCCCGAAAGCCGGCGATGTCGTCCTCGGCAAATCCGAGCTCGCGCATGATCTCGTCGGTGTGCTCTCCCACGGCCGGTGCCGCGCGGCGGAAGCGGACCGGGACGTCGCCGAAGTTCCAGAATGCCCCGGGCTGCTCGACCGTGCCGTAAAGCGGCTGCTCGAGGACCGACACCAGGTTCATCTCGCGGTTGACCGGATCGTCGAAGAACCGGTTTGCCGCATCGACGCTGACGACGCGATCGCAGGGGACGCCGGCGGCTTCGAGCGCGGCGAGCAAGTCGGTGGAGGTACGCCGTGCCGCACCGGCCTCAAACCCCGCCTCCTCGCCCAGCACGGTCCGCAGCGCGGCCCGCTCGGCCTCCGAATGTGCCGCGACCGCGATCCATTCGCCATCGCCGCAGCGGTAAATGCGGTGGTACGGGCCGAACCCGGTCTGGTCGGCGGTGACGTGCTCCGTCTCGGACAGCGAGCCGTCCGGCAGAACCAGCAGTTCCCCTTGCGAGAACGCCGAGACGCCGAGCAGCGAGGTCTGCAGGTGATGCGCCTCGCCATGTGCCCGGCGGGCATAGAGCGCGGCCATCATCGCGACGAAACAGCTTTGGGCGGAAAGCACGTCCATGTGGCCGGGGCGGCAGAACACCGGCTTGTTGCCCTCGCCGGCGTTCTCGAACTCCCACCCGGCGATGGCGGAGAAGATCGAGTCGTAGCCCGGCCAGTTGCCCCGGCTCCCCCGCTGGCCATAGGCGCTGACATACGTGAAGCTGGTGTCCGGGGCGATCTCGTGAATGCTGTCCCACGACAGTCCCAGCTTCGCCGCGCCCTTGAAGCGCATGTTGTGGTGGACGCCTTCGCTCCAGCGCAGCAGCCGCTCGAGGATCGGCCGGGCTTCCGGATGGGTGAGATCGAGCGCGATCGAGCGCTTCGAGCGCGCCGCCGCCTGGTAGTAGCGGTGCATGAAGCGGATCCGGTCGCCGGTCAGCGCCTCGACCTTGATGACGTTTGCGCCCATGTCCCCCATCAGCGAGGGGCCCATGGGGCCGGCGAGGAACATGCCGAAGTCGACGACGCGGACTCCTTCGAGCACTTCGGCCGGAGCGCCGTTGGTCCCGGCCGGCGCTGCCGCACCGAGCCACCCCGCCTCGCCGCCTTCGCCCAGCCGGGGCGCCGGGCGGCCGGTCTTGAGCGGCGCGTCGGAATGGAACGGCACGTTGGGCTGCACCGTGCGGCCGAGGTCGGGATCCTCGACCTCGATCGCATAGCCGTTGGCGAGCACCTCCTCGTGGCGCAGCACCTCGCCCATCGGGTAGGCGGGTTCGACCGCGATGTCGGCGGCGCGCAGGTCGCGCAGCCAGTCCTCGATCGGCCGCATCCGGAACGCTGCGGCGGTGCCCTCGTCGGTGGAAAGGTCCGCCCCTTCGGCCAGGCATTCCCACATCGTCGGCATCGTCGCATAGTCGAACTGGCGCGGCGGATCCATGATCTGGAGCCAGTCCCCGCCCCGGCACTGCCACAGCTGCTGCGCCATCGCCCGCGGCTTGTCGGGGTCGTAGGGCGGATTGTTGGGCATCGGTCCCTTGGAGTTTCGCGCCCACAGCAGCGGGATCTGCGAGAGCAGGCCCTGCAGGATCGAGGTATGCGCCGCTCCGCCCTTGCCCGACTGCAGCCGCATCACCAGCCGGCCAAGGATCCCGCCGGCTGCGAGGTGCGCCGCGCCCCACGAGCCCGAGCGGAACCGCCAGACGATCGGGCCGCCGCGGTGGCCGTCGTTTTCGTAGAGCACGCCAAGCCGCGCCGACACGAGCAGCTCGTCATCGCTGCGCTCGACATCAGGATGGCCTTGCGGGCTCCCGGTAATCGCGCACGTGACGAGCCGGGGGAAGCGCGCCGCAAGGCTGGCATCGTCCAGCCCCAACGCCTTCGCCCGCGACGGGCGGAACTGGTGGAGCAGCACATCCGCCCCGGCCAGCCGCTCGTCCAGCACCGCCCGGCCCGCCGCTGTATCCAGGTCGAGCACCAGGCTGCGCTTGCCCCGGTTCCAGTTGGCAAACGGCGCGGTTCCGCGCGCCGGATCACCGCCTGGCCGTTCGATCTTGAGCACGTCCGCGCCCAGTTCGCCCAGCATCAGCCCGGCGACCTGCACGGCCATGCCTTCGCCGATCTCGACGATCCTCAGGTCCTCGAGCATGGGTCTCACACTTTCCGGAAGTTGGGCAGCACCCAGCCGTCCTGTATCGGGGTCCAGGCGACGGCGACCTTCATCCCGATATGGACGTCCTCGGCATTGCAGCCGTCGACGTTGGCGTTGAGGTGGACGCCCGGCGCGCCGTCGAGTTCGACCACGACGGGCACATAAACGTAAGGCTCGCCATCCTTCGGGTTGCGGTTGCAGACGACATAGCTGAACACCGTGCCCGTCCCCGGCAGCGTCGGCCACGCCTTGTCGCTGCTCGAGCACTCCGGGCAATAGGGCGATGGCGGCATCCGCATGTGGCCGCATTGCGCACACTGGCACACGGTCAGCCGGTGCTCCTTCGCCGCCTGCCAGAACGGCTCGGTGTCGGGGTTGGTGGTGATGCGGATCTGCTCGCCCGGGAGGTGGCGCGCGGGACCGTACGGGATCGGTTCGGCCATGTCAGGCGCTCCTCAGGATCAGGCTGGAGACGGGGAGCGAGGCGGGACCGCCGGAGACCAGCGCGAACTCGGCATCGGCGACCTGGTTGATCGCGGTGCCGCGGACCTGTTCGACCCCCTCGACCACGTGGGTCATGCCGATGATGTAGGCTTCGTTGAGGTTGCCGCCGTGGGTGTTGACCGGCACTCCGCCGTTCACCCCGCCGCGCGTCGCGGCGTCGTAGCGAACCTTGCCCGACAGGACGTAGTCGTTGCCCTCGCCTTTCGCGCAGAACCCGTAGTCCTCGAGTTGCATCAGCACCATCGGGCTGAAATGGTCGTAGATCAGGGCGACGTCCATGTCCCTGGCCGAGAGCCCGGACTGGGCCCACACGCGGTCGGCGGTAAACTTGTGGCCGCTGCTGGCGAAGTGCGGATCGGGCATCCCCATCCACGCGAAGGCCCGGCCCCACTCGCGCTGGCCGCCATGGGCGCAGGCGTGGACGACGGCCGGCTTGTGGCGGCAGTCCTTCGCCCGGTCCATCGTCGTGGTGATCACGGCGACCGCGCCGTCCGTCTCGAGGCAGAAGTCCAATCGCCGCAAGGGATCGGCGAGCATTGGCGAGGCTTCGTACTCGGCCTTTTCGAGCGGGGCCTTGCGCACCGCCTTGGGCCGGGTCGCGGTGTTGGCCCGGGTGGCCATGACGATTTCCGCAAAGGCGTCCTGCGTCGTGCCGTAGAGGTGCATGTGCCGCCGGGTCAGCATCGACATCAGGTGCCCCGGCCCGACCAGGCCCGAAGGCTGGAGAAAGCTGTTCTCGGGATTGGGGGCAGACGCGCCAAATACCACGCCGAGCCGGTGCTGGGGCAGCTGCTGGAGCGCCATCACGGTGACGGCATACGTGCAGTCCTCGTTGACGAGACCCGCCGTCGCCAGCCCGATCGCACCGGGGCAGCCGCCGCCGCCGCTCGTCAACGTCGCCGAGAACGAGACGTGGGGCATCCCCAGCGTCTCCATCAACGAGGCGGTGTCGAACTTGTCGAGATAGCCCGCACCGGCGGTCGAATAATACGAGAAGCCGTCGATATCGCGGACCGAAATCCCGGCGTCTGCGCAGGCCTTGAGGATCGCCTCGCCCGCCATGTCGTTGATCGTGCGCGGCCAGCTCTTGCCGCGAACGTAATAGTCCGTGGCCCCCACCCCCACGATCGCGCACTTGTCCTGGTTAGCCCACGCCATCTCGTCTCCCTTCGCGCCCCGCCGCTGCGGATGCGTTTTCGTACCAGGTGCTAGTTGTCGGCGTCGTCGTGGCCGGCCTGCGCCAACCATTCCGCGAACAGCTGGCCGCGCCGGCGCATCAGCAGCCGGGCGATATCCGCGTCGCCCTCCAGCACGGCGCGGCACAGCGCGTGCTGGAGATCGCGCATCCGCTTGCGGTCATGCTCCGACCTGAAGAAGAGGCCCTGCTGCTCGTCCATGCCGAACGAGAAGCCGATTGCCAGCACCAGCTCCATCGCCGGGTTGCCGGTCATCCGGGCGAGCAGCGAGACCAGCCGGTTCTCCGACTGGACCAGCTGGGCCGGGGTGTCCGCACGGTCGATGGCCGCTGCGAACGCGCGCAATTCATCGCGCAGGAGGTCGTCGGTGCAACCCGCCGCCAGCTCGCCGATCTGCTCTGAAATCAGACGGGTTACCGCGATCACATGCTCCAGCCGCGCGCCGTTGAGCCGCAGGTACCGGGCCAGCGCCCGCACCGAGTCGCGCGCGTCGGGACGATCGGAATAGAATCCTCCGTTGGTCCCGCGCCGGACCGAGATCAGCCGGTCGTTCGCCACCATCTTCGCGGCCTGGCGCAGCGTCGGGCGACTGACCTTGAAGCGGTCGAGCAGATCGGCCTCGCTGCCGATGTAGCTGCCCGGCTCGAGCGCCATGCTGAGGTCGGCAAGGCCCTTGGCGGTGCGTTCTACGAGGGTGTTAGTGCGGCTGGGCATGGCCTTAATAGATATCTGTTGGAGATATCCGTCAAGCTCTATTGACGCATTAGCCGATAAAGAGATACCTGTTGAATCGAAGCGATATTCGGAGAGCCTGCCATGAAGCCGTTCGTATTCAGCGCCGACAGCCACATCATGGAGCCAGCGGGCATCTTCCTCGACGGCCTCCCCGCCAGCCTCAAGGGGCACGCGATCCACACGCGCAAGGACGGCGAGTTCCTGATCACCGGCACCGCCGACAAGACGATCTACCGCTTGCGCGTGGGCCAGCACCGCGAAAAGGCGCTCGGCGACAATGAGCGCAAGGGCATCCGCGAAATCCCGGGCCGGCTGGAGGACATGGAGCTCGAAGGGATCGACGCCGAGATCTGCTTCCCCAGCCTCGGCCTGTGGCTCTACTGCCTCGACAGCCCGGAGGCCGAGGCGGCCTCGGCGCGGCTCTACAACGACTGGAACGACGCATTTCTGGGCGGCCACCGCGACCGCTTCGTGCGGTGCGGGATGCTGCCCGTCCTCGACTTCTCGAACACCATCGCCGAGCTCGACTACCTCGCCGGCAAGGGCTTCACCGCGGCGATGCTCCCGGCGGTGACCCCGGCGGCGCTGCCCAAGTACAATGACGAGAAGTGGGACCCGGTCTTTGCGAGAGCGGCGGCGCTCGGCATCGTGTTCGTGATGCACACCGGGACCGGCCTCGCCACAGTGATCCACGAGCGCGGCCCCGGAGCCGGCATCATCAACTACACGAAGCAGATGATGGATGCGCAGAACTCGGCGATGTATCTCGTCACCGGCGGGGTGCTCGACCGCAATCCCGGCGCGAGGGTCGCGTTCATCGAAAGCGGCGCGAGCTGGCTCGTCGCGCTGGCCGAGCGGATGGACGAG
The DNA here is from genome assembly GCF_058783565.1 of Novosphingobium sp. FW305-C-111. NCBI lineage: Bacteria > Pseudomonadati > Pseudomonadota > Alphaproteobacteria > Sphingomonadales > Sphingomonadaceae > Novosphingobium > Novosphingobium sp. FW305-C-111. The sequence continues at coordinate 73,351 of NZ_JBYSYP010000010.1, read as the reverse complement.
GTCGAGGAGGCGCACGCCAACTTCGTCTTCCCCAAGCTCTCGCGCCCTTGCAGCCAGATCATCGACGACCAGGTCTTCGCCAGCTTCCAGCACGACCGTGCCTGCATCGTCTCCGCAGCCGCCGGGTTGCCGGGGGCGAAAAACGTGATGTGGGGTTCGGACTATCCCCACGCCGAAGGCACCTTCCCGATCAGCCGCAAGCTGATCGACGACCTGTTCACGGGGCTCGCAGTATCGGAGGAGGTCCGCGCCAACGTGCTCGGGCTCAATGCGGCGCGGCTGTTCGGGATCGAGCCGGTGGTGAAGACCAGCGCGAAGCTCGCGGCCTGAACGCGCCCCGATCCGTAAACCTCCTGATCGGCTCTCGCCGGTTCGCCTAACACCATTTCGATAGGTTCGCCGCTTCCCGGAACGGAAACGGTGGATCATGTTCGGCAAGGCGATGGACGCGACAAGGCGATTGGCTGGACTGGCCTCCCGCCTGCTCCGCGCCCGCGAGGCCAATGCGACGCTGCTGATGGCGGTGGGGATGCCGGTGCTGGTCGGCGGTGCCGGGCTCGCGGTCGATACCGCGCAGTGGTACCAGTGGAAAGGCGAGCTCCAGTACGCGGCCGACCAGGCCGCGATCGCCGGGGCCTGGGCCCGGGTCAACGATCCCTCGGGCGACAGCTACCGCAGCCGCGCCCTCGAGGAGTTCGCCTCGAACCAGCAGGTCGTGACTTTCGCCGGCACCCCCAGCGTGGCGCTCGCCAACTTCCACGATGGCACCAACAATTCGGTGCTGGTCACCGCCACCGCCGCCAGGGAGCTGCCGTTCAGCGGTTTCCTCACCGGCAACGGCGTGTCGATCACCGTCCGGGCGCAGGCCACGTTCAAGGCCGGCGCGACCTATACGAGCTGCATCCTCGCGGTGAACGAAACCGAATCCGGCGCCGTGACCATCGGCGGCAGCGCGACCGTCACGGCGCGCTGCGGAATCGCGGCCCTGTCGAAGAGCAGCGAGGCGATCACCGTCAACGGCAACCCGACCGTCGATCCCGGCTGGGTGATCGCGGCGGGCGGGATCGACGACTGGTTCACCGCGAACACCAACGCCTCGATCAACGAGTACGTCACCGGATTGGTCGATCCGTTCGCTGGCTTGACCCCGCCCACCAACACCACGCCGCGCACCTACGCCTGCGCCGGCGGGACAACCACCTATACCGCAGTCGGCACGCAGCGCGTGCTGATCGAGGACAAGACCTACACCGGGACCAAGGCCAACAAGGTCACGACGCTGACGAAAACGGTCACCGTCAGCGACATCACCAGCCCCTATTCCGGCGCAGCGAGCAAGAACACCAGGACCGGGACCAGCAGCAACGCCGATACGGTGACGGGCACGGTGACCGGCTCGGGCAGCTCCTATACCCGCACCGACCGGGTCACGACGACGACCACCACCGTCACGGAAGTGACCAGCGCCACCGCCCCCTACCTCGCCGCGATGCAGCCGGGGACCTACAGCGACTTCGACACCGCCTGCACCACGACGATGGCGAGCGGGGTCTATGTGATCGACGGCGGCTCGTTCTCGATCAACGCGCAGGACGAGGTGCTCGGCAGCGGGATCATGATCGTTCTCAGGAACGGTGCCGGGATCCGCATCAATGGCGGCGCCACGGTGAACCTTTCGGCCATGACCGTCGCCCAGCTCGAAGCCGCGGGCGTGTCGAGCGCGCAGGCACAGACGCTTGCGGGCATGCTGGTGTTCGAGGACCGCGCGTCCGCCGGCAACCAGACGACCGGAGGCAACGCCAACATCATCAACGGCAACGCCGCGACCACGCTCGACGGCAAGGTCTACCTGCCGAAGAGCCCGATCCGCATCAACGGCACCGCAGCGGTTTCCAGCCAGTGCCTGATGATCGCCGCCAACACCATTTCCATCCTCGGCAACGCCGATCTCACCAGCTTCTGCCCGCCCGGCATCGACGAGAGCACGATCGTCGCCACGCTGATCGCGGGGGTGAAACTGGTTTCGTGAGCAGGAACGATGCCATGACGATTCCGATACCCCGCAACCGCACGCTGTTCGCGCTGCTGGTCGCCGCCGGGATTGCCGGTTCCGCGGTCGCGGCACTGGCGAACCGGAACGGGTGCGAGGCCGAACAGGAAGCGATGCTGCTGGCCGGCCCCTATCGCGCGGTGCCGGACCGGGCATCCTATGCCGCGGGCATCCTTTGTGCCCGGCACGGCAGGCCCGTGGCCTCGGGCCGCATGACCCTCAGCCGCTGAAGCTCAGGCGGGAACGCCGCTCTGCTGGACCATGATCGCCAGCGCGGTGCGGTTGGCGACGTCGAGCTTGGTAAAGATGCCGTGGAGGTAGATCTTCACCGTCGCCTCGGTCAGCCCGAGCTGTTCGGCGACTTCGCGGTTGCGGCGGCCCTCGGCAACGAGGCGGGCGATCGCCACCTCGCGCTCGCTGAGCTGGTCGCTCCACAGCGGACGCTGCTCTGCCGCCGCGGTCGAGAACGCGCGGTCGAGCAGGTCGGAGTCGATGAACCGTGCCCCTTCCTGCACCGTACGGATCGCGTCGAGCAGGCGGAACTCCGCGCCGTTCTTGTAGACGATGGCGTTGGCGCGCAGGTCCATCAGCGCCATCAGCACCTTGTCCTCGACCTCGGCAGCGAGGATCACCACCGGGCGCTGGTCCCCCGCCTTGCGCAGGGCGCGCAGCGTTTCGACGCCGTCCTTCACCGGCATGCGGATGTCGAGGATGACAAGGTCAGGGTTCGTCTCGGCAATCGCGGCGAGCGCAAGCTCTCCGTTTTCGACCGAGGCCACGACTTCGTGGTCCGCCGATTCCAGCGCAGCCTCGAGCCCGCTGCGGAAGAAGGCGTGATCGTCGGCGATGAGGATGCGGGTCACCTGAACAAGTCTCCGGGCAGTTCAACCGTTACACGTGCACCTCTCGAGCCATTGCAGACTTCGAGCGCCCCGCCAAGGGCCGCAGTGCGTTCGGCGATCGAGCGGGGCAGGACATCGACCGGGATGTCCTCAAACCCGCTGCCGTCGTCCTCGATTGCAATCGCGACGCGGCCGTCCTTCGTGCGGATGGCGACGTCGACCTTGCGGGCGTTGCCGGGCTTGACCGCGTTGGCGATGCCCTCGCGCAGGATCTGCTGAAGGTCGTGCGCGGTTCCGGCGCTGACCAGCAGCGGCTGGTCGGGCGCGCGCAGATCGACCTTGAGCCGCCACTGCTGCGCCAGAAGGTCGGCGAGCGCGCGCATGTCGTCTGTCAGCGAATGGGGATGATGCGGGTCGAGTTCGGTGCGCAGCCGGTCGATCATCGCCCGGATCGAGGCGTTTTCCTTGTCGAGCGCCTGCTTGGTCTTGGCGATGTCCGCGCGGACCTCTTCGGGTACGTTCTTGCGCATCTGCAACGACTGGAGCCAATAGCCCGCCCCGGCGAGCGACTGGGCTACGCTGTCGTGGAGATCGCGGGCGAGCGCGGTGCGCAGGCCGTTCATCGCCGCCTCGCGGGCGACGCTGTCGAACTCCCCGCGATCGATGCCGTGGGCGAGTTCGGCGATCAGGGCCGGACTGGCGCGCAGGGCGTCGGTTCCGACCGGCGGCAGCTCGCCCAGCACGATCCACGCCAGCCCGCTGCCGCACGTGACCGGCAGCGAAAGGCCTGCGTCGAACCCCGAGAGGGCGATCATGCCGTCGGGCTGCGCGAGGGGGACGCCTTGGACAATCTCGCCGGCCTCATCGAGTTCGAGGACATGGCGCCCTGCGGCATCGAACATCTGGGTGCGCAAGGGCGAAGTCCCCAGGGCGCTGCATGTCGCGAACGGCGGCTTGAACGCGCCGGCCTGCGCGTCGAGGCCGACGACCTGGCAGTCGCTCCGGTTGAAACTGCGCCAGCAAAGCAGGCCGGTCCGTGCGCCGGTCACCTCCATCGCATAACCCAGCGCCGTTTCGGGGGCGTCCGCGCCCTGCCCGCTTTCGAACCGTCGCAGCCGCGGAATCGGATTGATCTGGCGCGACAGCCAGATGGCCAGAATCCCGGTGGCTGCGTGGAGCAGGACGTGGCGGATATCCATCGTCAGGTCGATCTCGCCGGTCCGGCGCATCGCTTCCTTGACCGCTGGGATGTTGTGAACCGCACATGCCGTGAAATTGACGGCATTGAGGACCACCGCGGAGCGCACGGTCGCCTTCTCGCCGAACCGCAGCGCCGACCCGAGCATCGACAGGATCCCGATCGAAATCGCGAGCGTGAAGAACCCGTATTGCGACGGCTCGGTATGCTCGATCGCGATGATCATCGCCAGGTCGAGCGCGAAGACGACGTGGCGCAGGCGGAAATCCCACCACCAGCTGCGAATGGCGATGAACGCAGCGATGATTGCGAAGCCGAGATAGACCAGCGCGGCGACATCGTCGGGTTCGTGGACGTAGCCCAGGCCTTCGGGATCGCTCACCGCGAAGTAGAACATCAGGATGGCCAGAACCAGCCGGCCCACAGCCGTCGCCGTTGCCGTGTTGGGAACCCTGATCTTCGTGACCATTATGCGCCCTGCCCTGTGTCTCCCGCGTCATGGGTCCAAAGCGAGGCGGGGTCAAGGAAGGGGCTGGAGCCTCAGCACGTCCTGCCGCCGAACCACTTCGCCACCCAGCGCCGCCGCGATCACCGCAAGTCCCGCGGGGGCATCGGCACGTGTCCCGCAGACGAACAGGTCGACCGCAGCGACCCCGCTTTCGGGCCAGGTGTGGATCGAGATATGCGATTCGGCGAGCAAGGCGACCCCGGTCACCCCCATCGCCTCGCCGAAGTGGTGAAGCCGCACCTCGAGCACCGTGGCCCCCGCCGCTGCGGCGGCGTTGCGCAGGACGGTTTCGATGTGTGCAGGGTCGTCCAGACGCGAACACCCGGCTAGGTCGGCGATCAGGTGGAGGCTGGTTCCGGGCGGGTGGGCCATTTCAGCCAAGGCTCTTGAACGGGTGGGACAGGTGGCTGAGCGCCTTTTCGGCGGCGACGACCCCGCGATAGTGCGCTTCCTCGAACAGCGACAGCCCTGACAGGTCGGAATGGGCAAGCCACACCGGCGGCCCGGCGCTCTCCGCCGCGCGCCGCGCCGGATCGGAGCGGAAGCCGGGGGTCGGCGCGACCATCGCGTGGCCCCAGCGCCAGACGTCGATCCGCCGGATGGCCCCGGCAAGGTCGGAGTTCATCGCGAGCAGGTCGTCCGAGATCACCCGCTGCCATTCCGCGAGGCTGCGCGCCATCAGGACCCTGCGCGCCTGCTTCGGCGTCTCCCGGCTGAGCGGCAGGTACCAGGTCAGCACCGTCGGCCCCTGCCCGGCCGACCCGCTCTGGTGCGTGGCGACGACATAGCCCAGCGACTCGCTGGCGGTGGAGACGTTGTCCCAGGCGAGCGGCGAGCCCTTGCCGCCCGGGTGGCGATCAACCGTGACGTTGGCGACGACCCACGGGGCGTAGGTGAAATTCCCTTGCGCCACATGGGCCGGCGCGACCCGGCGGGCGACGAAGTGCGGCATGGCGAGGATCACCGCCCTGGCGCGGACCCGGGAAACCGTCTGGCGGGCGTGGTCGATCACGTCGGCCAGCGCAAGCTCGCCCTCCTGCCGGACACTGATGATGCTGGCGCCGCCCCGGACCTGCCCCCTGATCCGCTCGGCCATCAGGCTGGCGAGCCGCCCGTTGCCCTCGGGCCAGGTCAGCTCGCGGTCGCCGTCGCCGTTCGCCGCCCACCCGCGCCGCGCCGCGAAGTAGTGGACCCCGGCCCACGCCGAGACCTTCTCCGGCTCGCTGCCGTAATCGTCGCGGCAGCAATAGCGCAGGTAGGCGCGCAAGGGGCGCGAGGTGAACCCTGCCTGGTCGAGCCACGCCGAGAACGGCAGCTGGTCAAGGCCGCTGAATTGGGGGTCGCTGCTCGACAGTGCCATCGGGCTGGCGAAAGCGGGCTTGCCGTCGCTCCCGGCCGCGTTGCGGAACCCCGCCATCGCCGCCGAGAAACGGTCGCGCTGCGCCTTGTCCTCGGAGCTGAGGCCCGACGCCGGGAACAGCCCCTCCTGCCACCCGCCGCGCCACAGCAGCCGCTCCTCGAGGTCGGCGCACAGCTGATAGGGATCATAGATTGGCGCGCCGCCCTCGCCCTCGCCGGTGATCATCCCGAAGCCGCGCAGCATGTGCCGCAGCGCCGCCGCCTCGCGGTTGGGCACGGGCAGGTAATGCGCGCCCAGGGGGTAGGCGCTCACCGCGTTGCGGCCCGAGCGGGCATTGCCGCCGGTCTGGTCCTCCAGTTCGTAGAGCCGGAAGTCCGAAAACCCCGCCTCGGCCAGCCGCCACCCGGCAGCGAGGCCCGCGACCCCGCCCCCGGCGATGACCAGCGGCACGTCCTCGATCGGTCCGGTCGCTTCGGGAAACCTCGCATCGCGCAGCAGGTGCCCGCGCCTCCAGTCCGCCCCGCCCAGCTCGCCCGCGATGGCCTCCCCGCCGCAGCCGGACAGCCCCGCCGCGCCCGCCAGCGCACCGGCCCCGGCGATCAGGGAGCGCCGGTCAACCTTCATACGGCCCCCACTCCTCGGCGAAGGAGCGGACCAGAGCCTGGTTGTCCAGCCGGTTTACCGGGGTTGGCCGGCGGGCCATGTCGGGCGGGAAATCGAACAGCAGCGGCTCGCTTCTCGCCGTCAGGAAGCGCAGGCCCGGCGGCAGTCGCACCGCATCCGGCACCGCGCCGTGCGCCGCCATGGTGAAACCCCACTCGCCGAAGCTCGGGACATAGGCGTGATAGCCGCGCACGGTCAGCCCCGCCGCCTCCAGCGTCGTGGCGACCGTCCAGAACGAGCGCGGCGCGATCAGCGGCGAGGTGCTCTGCACCGTCATCACTCCGCCCGGCGCGAGCAGCCGAGAAACCTCGCGGTAGAAGCTTTCGGTATAGAGCTTGCCGAGCGAGAACTCGGTCGGATCGGGAAAGTCGACGATCACCGCGTCGTACTGCTTCCGCTCCTGCCGAACCCAGCGGAACGCATCGGCGTTGATCACGCGCAGCCGCGGCGAGGACAGCGCGCCGGCGTTGAGCTGTGCCAGCTGCGGCGTGTCGCGGAACAGGCGGGTCATCTCCGGGTCGAGATCGACCAGCGTAACGCCAGCGACGCGGGAATCCTTCAGCACCTCGCGCGCCGCCAGTCCGTCGCCGCCGCCGAGGATCAGGACCTGCTTCGGATCGGCCACCCGCCCCAGCACAGGCCACACCAGCGCCTCGTGATAGCGGTACTCGTCGCGGGTCGAGAACTGGAGGTTGCCGTTGAGATAAAGCCTGAGATCCTTGCCCTGCCGCGTCACCACGATCCGCTGGTAGGGGGTGGAGCGGGCATAGATCACCGGCTCGGCATAGAACGCGACCTCGGACCAGCGCTGGATCCGCTCGGCCGCGAGCAGCCCGGCGAACAGCGAGGCGATCACCACCAGCGCCGCGAAAATGTCGCCGGCGACCTTGCGCTGACCGCGCAGCACGACCAGCAGCGCCACCGCGACCGCGGCATTGAGCAGCCCGAAGGCGAAGCCGGTGCGGATCATTCCCAGCCACGGCACCAGCACCAGCGGGAACAGCAGCGAGGCGACCAGCGCGCCGACGTAGTCATAGGTCAGGACGTTCGAGACCAGCTCGCGAAAGGCGAAGCGGTGGCGCAGGATGCGGATCAGCAGCGGGATCTCGAGCCCGACCAGCGCGCCGATCGCCAGCACCAGGCCATAGAGCGCGACGCGGAAATCCTCGACCAGCGGAAACAGCAGGAACAGCCCCGCCGCCGACCACCCGCCCAGCGCGGCGATGATCAGCTCGACCCGGACGAACACCCCGATCTCGTCCCTCACCACGTAGCGCGACAGCCACGAGCCGACGCCCATCGCGAACAGGTAGGTGCCAATGACGGTCGAAAACTGGGTGACGCTGTCGCCAAGCAGGTAGCTGGCGAGCGTGCCGGCCAGCAGCTCGTAGATCAGCCCACAGGTGGCGACGACAAGCACCGACAGCAGCAGCACCGCCGCGAGGGATCGCGGCGGCAGCACCGCCGCGAGGGATCGCGGCCCTGCGGCGGCGGGGGTCGCGGAAGGATCCGGCTCGTCCGACATCGCTGTCACCCTGAACTCGTTTCAGGGTCCAGCGTCGGCCCCGCCTGAAGTCGTCGTGCCAAACCAAACCGGGGGGCCTCGCTCCCACTCCGCTGGCGGAGGAGCACGCCGGCTGGATGCTGAAACAAGTTCAGCATGACGAGGAATTTCACCGCAGGGTATCTTTTTTAGCCATGCACCGCAGCGGCGATGATGGTCGAGATGCCGACCGCCACCGCGCCGGCAAGGATCGCCACGGCGAGGTTCTGGCGCTCGATGATCTCCTTCCACAGCTCGCCGGGAGTCAGGCGGTCGACCAGCACGAAGCTGAGGATGAAGATGACGATGCCGAGCCCGGCATAGAGCATCGTGGCGAAAAACGTGTCGAGGGTGAGCATGGGCAGTGTCCTTCCCTGAAACTTACTTGTGGCTGGGGCCGCCGCTGGTCCCGGTCTGGCGCGGGCCTTCGTCGGAATAGGGCGACCAGGCCTGGTATCCCGCCCAGGCAAAGCCGGTGAGCAGCGAGAGGCACCAGGCGGCGAACATGATCAGGCGGGTGGTCATCAGTCGTCCTCCGATTCGCGGCGCCACCAGACGATCGCCAGCGGGAGCGCAGCGATGGCGATCAGCAGGGTCCAGAAATTGCCCCACGGATAACTGCCGGACTTGGCCGAGACGCTGACCGAGACCTTTTCGGGCTCCATCCACGTTGCCGGCAGCGGATCGCTCGGCCAACCGTGGGCGGAGGCGTCGACGTAGATGTCGTAGGTCCCGCGCGGCACGTGGCCGAACATCGTTTCCTCGCCGTAGCCGCCCTCGGTCCAGGGACCATCGGAATCGGTGCCGGAATAGCGCTCGATCGTGCCCGAACCATCGAGCGACTGCTGGCTGCGCGTATCGACGAGGGTGAAGTCCAGATCGACCCAGCGGTTGTCGAAGCCCGGGCTGGTCACGTCGCCGCGGACCGTGACGAACTGCCATGGCCGCTCGACCGTGATCGTGCCGATCTTGACCTCGCTGCGCGATCCGCCGACCGGGACGTCGAGACTGCCGCCGGTGCGGTTGGCCGGGCCAGCAAGCACCATCATCAGCGCCACCGCGGCAATCAGCGTGCCCACCGCGACCAGCAGCATGGCCGGCAGGTCGTCGCGCGCCTTGCCATAGCCCGAACCGTAGACCGGCGAAGGGTTGAACGTGCCGCGCGGCAGCTTGCGGGCGTTGACCGCGAAGGCGGCCATCACCGTGTCGGCATCGGCCGGGACGAGCTGGGTCCAGTTGATCTCCCCGTCGCTGTCCTCGCGCGAGAGGACGACGTCGCCGCATTCGTAGGACGAAGCCGTCGCCCGGTCGCCGCGAGCGACGCGCCAGTAGAACTCGCCGACGACAGTGGTCGTCTCCGCCACGGTCGGTTCGTCGCTGCGGGTGAAGCGCTCGCCGCGCCAGGTTGCCGAGCCGCCCTCGGCCTCCGGGAAATCGAGCAGCGGGGTGCCGAACTGCCAGTCACCCTCGAAACAGACCAGCCAGCGATAGCCGAGGTAGGGGTTGAACAGCAGGAACTCCTGCCAGGCGCTGCCGCTGTCCTTGCGGCGGAGCGCGCCGATCACTTCCCACAGCTCGCCGAACAGCACCCCGCGCGTCCCCGGCTCGATCGCCAGCGAACCGGCGGCGGCCTTGTAGGCCTTGATCACCGCGACTTCGGGGCGCGAGACGTCGAGGATCGAGCCGCAATGGCTGCAGGCGAGCGTGGTCGACCAGCCGGCTGCGCGGACCTCCACGCTGCCGCCGCAGTTCGGGCAGGTAATCGCGTGCGGCGCGCTCATGTGTAGGCCCGCGGCAAGGCCCAGCCGTCCACCGCGCGCAGGTTACGCGGCGAAAGGCCGGCGAGATCGTACCAGGCGCCGAGCCAGGCCTTGGTCCCCTCCTCGTCGCGCTGGAGCGAGAGCGCGGAGCCGTCCATCGCGCGGAAGTCGACGTTGGTCATGGTCCGGCCCGGCAGGGTGCGGAACGGCAGGTCGCCTTCGGAGCCGAGGCATTCGGCGTCCTTGACGTCGGTGGCGACGAAGCCCTTGCCGTCCGTCTCCAGATAGGCCCCCGGCTCGATCGCCTTGCCTTCCGCAAAGCGGCGGGCCGGTGGGGCCATCATCGGCCGCTCGGCGCGGGCGGTGAGCATGTACATGCCCATGGCCTCGGCCAGCCAGCGCTCGGTGCCGTCGGGTGCCATGGCCAGCCACTCGTTCCACGAGCCGCCAGACCAGCCCCAGCGCACCCGGCCGACCACCTGCAGCCCGCCCTCGACGCCGAGCACGGTGCCAAGCTGGATCGGCGAGATGTCGTAAGGCAGCTCCGCCACCTTGCCGATGTCTTCCGCCCCTTGCGCGGTGCGCAGCAGCAGCGACTGGCAATAGGCGCAGGTGGCATACGGCAGCGCGGCGCTGCGCACCGGCACCTCGGCCCCGCACGACGGACAGTTCAGCAAAGCCTTCGCCCCCCGACGGCGGTCTTAGCGGATGCGCGACAGCAGCTCGGCCTTCTTGGCCGCGAATTCTTCTTCGCTGAGCGCGCCCATCGTGACAAGCTTGTGGAGCTTCTCGATCATCGCCAGCGGGTCTTCCGCAGGCTGCGCGGCCGCGGCGGGCTGCGCCGTGCCAAGCCCCTGGGCCATCGCGCTGCCCAGCGCAGTCGCCGCCGCGACTCCGGCACCGATCCCCGCGACCCCGCCGCCGCCGTCGGACTGGGCCGCGTCTTCGATCGCTTCGGCCGCCTGGAAGCGGGTGTACTGACCAAGGTCACCGAGCACGCGCATCGAGCTCGCCTTGTCGAGATGGAGCTGGACCTCCTCGGGCAGCGACACGCTCTCGACATAGAAGGTCAGGCATTCGAGGCCCCATTGGGCAAACGCCTTGTCGACCTCGCCCCGAACCGCGTCGCTCATCGCCTGCTGGTTGGCGGCGAGATCGAGGAACGGGACGGCACTCCCGCCCAGCGCGGTCGCCAGAGCGGTCTGGATCGCGGCGCGCAGCTGGGGTTCGAGCGAGGCCGCGCTGACCTCGCCCATCGTGCCGAGCACGCGGCTGACGAACGGCGCGATTTCCTTCAGCCGGAACGAATACGAACCGAACGCGCGCAGCCGCAGCGGGCCGAGTTCCTTGTCGCGCACCGTCACCGGCTGGGCGGTGCCCCACTTGAGGCCCGCCTGTTCCTTCAGCGAGAGGAACACGACGTCCGACTTGAACGGCGACTTGAACGCCTTGTCCCAGTTCATCAGGTTGGAGAGCAGCGGCAGGTTGCCGGTCTCCAGCGTGTGCAGGCCGGGGCCGAAGTAGTCGGCCAGCTGGCCTTCATTGAGGAACGCCGCGACCTGGCCCTCGCGGACCGTCAGCTGCGCGCCGTTCTGGATTTCGCGATCGGCAAACGGCACGCGCCAGGCGAGCTCGCCGGCCTGCTCCTGCCATTCGATGACATCGACGAACTGCTTGCGAAGAAAATCGAACATTGGCCGCGTGGTCCCATCCTGAGGCCGCGCTATCGTAATGTCGTCGTGGCTGCTTGCAACGGAAACCGGATCACGTTTCGGCCGGCTTGTTGGATTTCGGAATGCGAGGAAGCCGCCTTCGCCACGTGAGGTGCGACAGGGCGATCGGTACGGCGCCGCACATGGCGCGCGGGAACCGGCGTGACGCGCATTGCGACCGACCGCAGGGAGCCACGCGCCCGAGCGGTTCGACCCTGAAGAGACGAGCGGATCGCACCGGGTCCGGGCTCGCAGGGAGGCCGGTGCGATTGCGGGACCTCGCGGTCCTGCCGGTAGATCTGCCGCGGCTCCGGGAAAGGCTCCATGGGAGCGGCCCGAGGCTGGTGATGCGGCCGATGCCGTCGTCCGTGGGGAGGCGCTGGTTGCAGGGCCCTGGCTGAGTGCCGTTCCTGCGCCCGCACCGATCGCCCGGTGCGCGAGGCGAGAGGCGGAGCGCTTCCCGCCTCGCAACACCCGTCGCGGCGGGGCGTATAAACCTATATGGTTCTTTTTGTCAATAGAATTTGCCAATTCACCTTTGATCCAGCAAGGCGGGAGCCGGACCCGTCCTGTCGCGTTCAGCGAAGGACTTGGCACGAAGGACCACGATGAGCGACTTTCCCACCGATCGAATTATCGTGGCCCCCGGCGACATCGACCTGTCCCGGTCGCCGCTCGCCGGCCATCTCGATGCCGAGACCTATGTGCTCGGCGCGTTCAATCCGGGGCTGACGCGGCTGCCAGGCGGCAACCTCGCGGCCTTCGTGCGCGTCGCCGAAGCACTGCGCGAACCGGTCCGCGACGGCCATGTCCACGCGATCCGCTGGGACGCCGGGCGCTATGTCCTCGATGCCTGGCCGCTCGATCAGGTAGATACGACAGACCCGCGCAAGTTCATGATCCGCGGCGGCCCCTGGCAGGTCATGGCCCTGACCTCGCTGTCGTGGATCCTGCCGGTGGAACTCTCGCCGGACGGGCTCGAGATCGTCGCTTTCCACTACGACGCGGCGATTGCGCCGGAAGCGCCGTTCCAGTGCTACGGCGTGGAGGACTCGCGCGTTTCAAGGGTCGGCGACCAGTGGCTGATGACCACCTGCTCGGTCAGCCCGGAGCGGCACTGCACCACGCTCCATGTCTCCGACGACGGCCTCCACTTCCGTCTCGCCGACATAGTGCTCGATCACCAGAATAAGGACATGCTGATCTTCGAAGGGCTGGTCGGCGGACAGTACTGGGCGCAGACCCGGCCGCTCGGCGACCTGTACTTCGCCTATCCGCCGGGGAGTCTGTGGCACGCCGGCCCCTCGATCAACCTGGCGACCTCACCCGATGCGCGGCACTGGAAGCCGATGCGCGAGCCCGGCCTGCGTCCGGCCGCGGGGATCGGCACGGCGCGGATGGGCGGCGGGGCGCCGCCGGTGCTGACCGACCGCGGCTGGCTGACCCTGTGGCACGCGGTCGAGCCGGGCGGAGTCGTCGGGATCTATCGCACGTTCTGGTCTCTGCTCGACCGGGACGAGCCGTGGCGGGTGGTGGCACAGGGCACGGCGGCGGTGCTCAATCCCGCGCCGGACCTGACAGCGCCGCTGGAGGACCTCATGTACATCCGCGACGTGGTGTTCACCACCGGGATCGCCGACGGCGGCGACCACTGGATCGTCGCCTCGGGCGAGGCGGACCTCGCCTGCCGGCTGACCCATGTCCCAAAGGCCGCCCTGACCTGATCGAAAAAGACGTTTTGCCAATCACTTATTGCAACTACCCGGCTTTGCTATAATCTTTCGGTAGATGGGCCGAGGGGGACAAACGATGGAGCGGCTGGTCGACCTCGCCACCCGCCTGCTTTTGCGCCGTCCGCCTGCTGTCCACGTCGTACCCGTTCTGTCCCTGACGATCGTCGCGGTGACCGCTGCACGAGATGCCATCGACGGCGGGCGAAGCGGTTTCCTGTTCGCGCCGTACCTGCCCATCGTGTTGCTCACCGCCATGCTGTGCGGCTGGCGGTTCGCCCTGCTGGCGCTGGCGGGCAGCATGCTGGCGGTGCACGTGACCTTCCTCCCCGGCGGATGGGGTGGCACGCCCTATGAAGGGGTGATCCCGGTCCTCGGCAGCCTGACCCTGTCGACCGTGATCATGGTCGGCATGGCCGAGTTCATGCGCCTGGTCGTGCGGCGCGCGGCAGAGCAGGCGCAGGACATGGAGACGTTCAATGCAGAGCTGGTTCATCGCAACAAGAACGCGATGCAGCTGATGATCGGGATGATCCAGCGCGGCTTGAGCGAGCCGGACATGGCCGACTATTTCACCAAGCTGCCACCGCGGATGATGGCCTGGGGCCGGGCCGGGGAACTGCTGCGCTATGGCGTGCTGCCGGCCTGCGACCTCAGGGACCTTATCGACATGGTGCTATCGCCGTTCCCCCAGGAACGGATCGACCTGGCGGGAGCCCCGGTCCGCATCGACCGCGACGTCGCGACGGCACTGGCCATGGCGTTGCACGAACTGGCGACGAACGCGTGCAAGTACGGCGCGCTGTCGACCAACAATGGCCGCGTGCTGCTGGCCTGGACGCAGGACGGCGCCTTGGTCCGGCTCGTCTGGACGGAACTGGACGGACCGCCGGTCGTGCCCCCCGTCCGGCAGGGCTTCGGCACCAGGCTCCTGAGCCGCCAGCGGGCCTTTGCCCACGTGGCCATCGACTACCTCCCGGCGGGGCTGCGCTCAGAGCTGGCATTCGCAAGCGCCGGGAGCGACGCCGCCTAGCCCGCCGGGTCTTCGTGCAGCCAGGCCGCCTGGCGCGGGGCACGCTTGGTCCGGCTCCATTCCTCGAGCATCTGCGGGGCCAGATCCTTGAGCTCGGCGTACTGCTCGGGCTTGCCGATGTTGCAGGCGAGTTCCAGCCGGTGGCCGTTGGGATCGAAGAAGTAGATCGAGCGGAAGATGCCGTGATACGTCGGCCCCAGGACCTCGACCCCCTGGCCCTCGATATGCGACTTGGCCGCCAGCAGCGCCGCCTCGTCCTCGACCTCGAAGGCGAGGTGCTGGACCCACGCCGGGGTGTTGGGGTCCTTCCCCATCTCGGGCTGGCTGGGCAGCTCGAAGAACGCCAGCACGTTGCCGCCACCGGCGTCGAGGAAGACGTGCATGTAGGGATCGTCCTCGCCGGTCGAGGGCACCTTGTCCTCGGCGAAGGCGGTCGTGTAGTCCATGCCCAGCACGCGGGCATACCACTCGACCGTCTCCTTCGCGTCGCGGCAGCGGTAGGCGACGTGGTGGATGCGCTTGAGGCCCGGGAAACCGCTCATGCGTCGACTCCTTCCACCTTCAGCGCACCACGGCGCAGCTGGTCGCGCTCCATGCTTTCGAACAGCGCGGTGAAGTTGCCCTCGCCGAAGCCTTCGTCCTTCTTGCGCTGGATGAATTCGAAGAACACCGGACCGACCATCGTCTCCGAGAAAATCTGGAGGAGCAGGCGCGGATCGCCCTTCTCCGTCGAGCCGTCGAGGAGGATGCCGCGCTGCTGCAGCTCCGCCACCGGCTCGCCGTGGCCGGGGAGGCGCTCGTCGAGCATCTCGTAGTAGGTTTCGGGCGGCGCGGTCATGAACGGGGTGCCGAGCGCCTTGAGCTTGTCCCAGCCGCCGAGCAGGTCGTCGCAGGCGAAGGCGACGTGCTGGATGCCTTCGCCGTTGTACTGCCGCAGGAACTCGTCGATCTGGCCGCCGCCGGCCTTGCCCTCTTCGTTGAGGGGAATGCGGATCTTGCCGTCAGGCGCGGTCATCGCCCGGCTGGTGAGGCCGGTGTACTCGCCCTTGATGTCAAAATAGCGGATCTCGCGGAAGCCGAACACGCGCTCGTAGAACGCGCCCCAGTGGGCCATGCGCCCGCCGTAGACGTTGTGGGTGAGGTGGTCGATCGTATGGAAGCCGGCGCCCACCGGGTGGCGATCGACGCCGGGTTCATAGACGAAATCGATGTCCCAGATCGACAGCGCGCCGTTGCCGTCCACCTCGTAGCGGTCGACGAGGTAGATGATCGAGCCGCCGATCCCGCGGATCGCGGGGAGGACCAGTTCCATCGGCCCGGCGCGGACCTCGACCGGCTCCGCCCCGCGCTCGACCGCCAAGGCATAGGCCTTGGCCGCGTCGCGCACCCGCCAGCCCATGCCGCACACCGAAATGCCGTGCTCGGCGGCGAAGTAGGCGGCCGGGCTGCGCGGTTCGTAATTGGCGACGAGGTTGATCGCCCCCTGCCGCCACAGCTCGACATCCTTCGAACGGTGGCGCGCGATCCGGGTGAAGCCCATCGCCGCGAACACCGGTTCGAGCTTGCCCTTCTCGGGCGAGGAAAACTCGATGAACTCGAACCCGTCGAGGCCGAGCGGGTTTTCGAACAGGTCGGTCATGTGGCGAGACTCCCGCAGCTGGCGTTTCCGCGATGATAGCGCATTCCGGCCTCACGGTGCGTGCATTGTTTGCCCATTGAGAACCCTCCCTGCACAGAATTTGCAGTATTCATCATTTCAGCGCATATTATACGCGTGCTGGACCGATACGACCTCAAGATCCTCGACACCTGGCAGGACCGCGGCGACATCGGGCCGGTGGAAATGGCCCAGGCCGTCGCGCTGTCGCCCTCGCAGTGTTCGCGGCGCATGCAGGCGCTGAAGAAGGCCGGGCTGGTCCGCGAGTTCCGTGCCGTGCTCGAGCCGGGCGCAGTCGGGGTCGGGATCATCGCCTATATCCTCCTCACCATGACCAGCCACGCGCCGCAGGCGGCCGAGCGGTTCCGTGCGATGGTCGCGGACCTCGACGAGGTGCTGGAATGCCAGAAGCTGACCGGCACCGCCGACATGATCCTCAAGGTCGCTACCCACGACCTCGCCTCGTTCAACGCGCTGCTCACCCACCGCATCCTCGCCGCACCCGAAGTGGCGACCGCGCAGTCGAGCATCATCCTCGAGGACATCAAGAGCACCTCGCGCCTGCCGCTGCGGTTTGCCGGGGGCTGATCGACAAGCGCCGCGCGGCGACTTAAGCCGGTGGCATGCCCGCGCTCCTGACCCCGGCGGACCGCCGCCCCATTCCCTCCGGCTTCCTCGACGATTTGCGCGCACGGTTCGGCGAGGCGCTGCAGACCAGCGCGGCGATCCTCGACCAGCATGGGGCGAGCGAGACGCATTTTTCGGGCATGGTCCCTGACGCAGTGGTTTTCGCGCAGTCCACCGAGGACGTGGTCGCGCTGGTCGAGCTCTGCGCCGAGGCGAGGGTGCCGATCGTACCGTGGGGCGCGGGCACCTCGATCGAGGGGAATGCCTGCCCGGTGGTCGGCGGGATCTCGCTCGACCTGACCCGGATGGACAAGGTCGTGGCGGTCAACGCCGGGGACTTCGACTGCCGCGTCCAGCCCGGCGTCCGGCGCGAGGCGCTCAACCTGCACTTGCGCGACCAGGGCTTGTTCTTCCCGATCGATCCGGGCGCGAATGCCACGCTGGGCGGCATGGCCTCGACCCGGGCGAGCGGGACCAACGCGGTCCGCTATGGCACGATGAAGGACGCGGTCATGGCGCTCGAGGTGGTGACGCCGCAGGGCAAGGTCATCCGCACTGCCCGCCGCGCGCGCAAGACCGCGGCCGGGTACGACCTCACCCGGCTCTACGTCGGGTCGGAAGGCACGCTTGGCATCATCACCGAGATCACCCTGCGCCTCCACCCCATTCCCGAGGCGATTTCCGCGGCGGTCTGCGGGTTCGAGACGCTCCACGGCGCGGTCGATACCGTGGTCCAGTCGATCCAGTGCGGCGTGCCGCTGGCCCGCGTCGAGATCCTCGACGAACTCCAGATCACCGCGGTCAACCGCTGGTCGAAGCTCGACCTCGCCGAAGTCCCGACGCTGTTCTTCGAATTTCACGGCAGCCCGGCCCACGTCGCCGAGCAGGTCGAGACCGTCCGCGCCATCGCCGAAGCCAACGGCGGCGGAGAGATGGCCTGGGCAACCCAGACCGAGGAGCGCAACCGCCTGTGGCGCGCGCGGCACGAGGCCTATTACGCCGCGGTCAACCTGCGGCAGGGCGCGATCGGCTGGTCGAGCGACGTCTGCGTCCCGCTCAGCCGGCTTGCCGAATGCATCGCCGAAACCCGCCGCGACCTCGATGGCGCGAAAGTGCCGGGGACGATCCTCGGCCACGTCGGCGACGGCAATTTCCATGTCGTGTTCTCGATCGATCCGAATGCGCCCGAGGAAATGGCCGAAGTCGAGGCGCTCAACGCCCGTCTCGTCGACCGGGCGCTGGCGATGGACGGGACCTGCACCGGCGAACACGGCATCGGGCTCGGCAAGCAGCACTGCCTCGTCGCCGAACTTGGCGAGGCGGTCGAACAGATGCGGATGATCAAGCGCAGCTTCGATCCCGACAACATCATGAACCCGGGGAAGATTTTCACGCTGTGAGCGCCCTCCCGGTCCGGCGCGGGTCGCGCACTGCCACCGCGATGCCGGACCCGTCAAATCGCGCTTGCCGATCTTTGTAACGGGTGTCCGGCAGGGCAGGACCAGTCGCGGGCGAGCGCGATGAACGACGCGGAACCGGCTAGTCCCTCAGCAGGTCGAGCGGCCGGAACACCACGCGGAACGCGACGCCGCGGTCTTGCAGGTCGCGGTTACCCGGCGCGGAGAACTCGCGCAGGGCCTTGCCATACGTCACCGTCGCGGTGATCGCAGGGGACGGGGTCCAGGCGAGTGTGCCGCCGACGCTGGCGATGGTATCGGGGACCGCGCCGGCCCCCTCCCGGTTGTGGAGGTAGGCCCCGTCGACGAACGCCGAGACCGCGAACGCGCCCCAGTCGAACCCCGGCCCGCGCGCCTTCCTGGGCGTCAGCGAAAAGCGCTGGACCAGCTCGACCGAGCCATTCACGCCGGTGTCGGCCAGCACCAGCGTTTCGCGGTAACCGCGCACCGTATCCGCGCCGCCGGCCGAGAACCGCTCGCCCGAATAGACGATCCCGTCGGTCCACTGCGCCGAAAGCCGGGCGCGCAGTTCCAGCCCGCGCGGATTGAGCCGGCGGGCGTAGCTGACCTGGCCACGCAGCGAGCGGAAGTCGGTATCCGGGGTCACCAGCCCGACGACATCGCTGCGGGTTCCGTCCAGCCCTTGCGTCGCGGTGAGCGAGGCGATCAGGACCGTGCCGATGTCGCGCTGGGCATAGTCGGCCGTGAAGCGCAGCGCGCTGTACTCGGTGCGGCCCTTGACCGCACCGGGGGCGAACGAGAACGGCTGGCCAAGCAGCCGGGTCAGCGAATAGCGGTGCGCATAGCCGAACCCCAGTCGCAGCGACCGCGCCGGCTTCCACCCCTTGCCGTCGCCACGCGGCATCAGCGGCTGCTGGACCACGACGCGGGCAAGCCCGGCCTCGACGTTCCAGTCCTCGGCGGTGATGTCGAGCGCGGCGAGCTGGGGATCGATCACCGCCGCCTCGTTGCGCCCGCCGCGCACCGTGAGCAGCGTGTCGCGCGACAGGAACGGCATCTCGTACCCGGCGGCAAAGTCGATCTTCCCCGCGGTCCGCCCGACCTCGCCGCTGAACAGGTCGCCCGGGGTCAGCGCGCTGCGGACCATTGCCCCTACCGCATAGCGCTCCCCGCCGATCGAGGGCGAGCGATTGTTCGCGGCGAGGAAATAGACGTCGAATTGCGGCTGCGGCTCGACTGTCAGGGTCAGCTGCGCCTCTCCCGGGCGGCCCCCGGGGCGCAGGTTGGCATCGACCGTGCGGATTGCCGGATTTTCCGCGAGCAGGCGGAACTGCCGCTCGATGGCCGAAGCATTGAGCGGCGTCTCGCGCGCCGCGGTCATCCGGTTGGCGATGAATGCCTCGCTCAGTCCGTTGCTGCCGGCCTTGCCCCACTCGACCGCCAGCCCTGGCGACCCGTCCGCGCCGCCCGCCAGCCGGCCGAGCACCAGCCGCAGTTGCAGCTCGCCGCCGTCGGTCGGAGCCGGCCCGCTCACCAATACCCCGGAGTTGATAAAGCCGTTGGCCGCAAAGGCGCGGTTGATCAGCTGGACCAGCGCCACCACCCGGTCCAGCCGGACCGGCGTGCCGACCATCCCGTTAGCCGCGAACTGCGCCTCGATCCAGGCCGGGTCCATCGCCTGGCCCCTGGCCAGCGCCAGGCGCAGGTCACCGGAGCGGGCCTCGACCGGCCAGTCGTAAGCCGCGCGGGCGGTACCGTCGTCCCCGCCCTCGACAACGATCCGGCCGATCGTCACGCTGGTCGCGATGACCGGCACCGGCGCCTCCCCGACCGGGGCGGCGGGGAACGTCGTCGGCGCGGGGAATTCGGGCGCGGCAGGTGCCGCGAGCGGGCCGACCCGCTCGGCCTTGGGATCGCCCGCGACCTGCGCATAAGCCGGTGCCGCCGCGCAAGCGAGGCCCGCTCCCAGGATCAGGCGCGCCTTCACGAGCAGGCCTCCAGCGTGCGGCTTTGCGAGAGCAGCGCGGTCGCCGCCGGGGACAGTGCCGGGGTGCCCAGCGCATATGGCCCGGTCACCTGCCGCACGAACCGGCTCGCCTTGCTCGAGCGCGAGCCCGCGCACTGTCCGCTGAGGATTCCGCCGGCATCGAGGAACGGCAGTTCGACCGTCTCGGTCCCGGTGATCTGGTCGCCGAACTGGCTGTCGAGCACCAGCGACCCGTCGACCGACACGAGGTTGATCCGGTCGGCCGAGCGGATGAAGAAGCTCGACCGGATCAGCACGTTGGCCCCGCCCTGCGCGCCAAGCGCGAGGATGTTCCCGCCGTCCGAGAGGATCAGGTAGGGGTTCGAGATCGTGATCCGCCCGCCGGTGTTCGCCCCCGAACTGGTCGTGATCACCCCGGGGACCTCGCCCTTCAGGAGCAGCGTGCCCTCGCTGGGCAGCGTCAGGTTGATGTTGCCCGCCGGGCCGCTCGCCGAGTTGGTGGTGATCTGGCTTCCGTTCAGCACGCTGATGTTGCCGGCCCTGATGCTGATCGCCCCCGCTGGGGAAGCCGTCGTCGAAACCGAATTGATCGCGCCGGTATCGAGCACGAGATTGCCCGCGGAAATGCGGATGTCGCCGGCGAGGCCGGTCCCCCCCGTCGCGGTCGAGACGACTGAATTGCCGATCAGCCCGAGGTCTCCGGTAATGGCGAGATCGACGGTTCCGGCATTGCCGGTCGATCCGGCGAGCGCCTGCGAGTTGATCGTCGCCTGTCCGCCGAGGAGAGCGCGACCGGCGGCGATCGAGACGCTCCCCGCCGCGCCGCCGCGGAAGGTTGCCGACGAAATCGCGCCCCCGTTCATCGTCAGCAGCGGGGTGGTGATCGAGACCGCGCCGCCGCTGCCGCCGAAAGTCGAGGAGGTGATGATGCTGCCCGGCTGCAGCGACAGGCGGGTGCTGGCCTCGATGGTCACGCCGCCCGCATTGCCGACCGGGGTGCCGATAGCGGGCAGCGCCTGCGAGCGGATGAACGCGCTGTCGATCAAGGCCGCGGCAGCGCCTGGCGATTGGCCGCCGGTCGCTGCCGTGGCCTGGCCCGACCGCGCCATGTCGATGGTCGTCGCCTTAACCACGACGTTGCCGCCATTGCCCGGTCCGCTGGTGGAGGAGGTGATGTCGCCGGCGACAAGGCGGAGCGCGCCCGTCGTCACCAGCACCGACCCGGCGTTGCCGATGCCGCTCGTCTCCGACGAGATCTCGCCGCCGTTCATCGTCAGTCCTGCGGAACGGACAGCCACCGCGCCGGCGTTGCCCGAGCCGGCGGTCGAGGCGCTGATCGCGGCGCTGTCGGCGATGTCGAACTGCCCCGCGACCACCACCGCGACCGTGCCGGCCGAACCGGAGCCGCGCGCCGTGGACGCGACAAGCGAATCCCCGGAAATGCTGGCGCGCCCCGCATCGATGCGGACGTCGCCGCCCTTTCCGCTGGCGAACGTGGACGAGGCAATGGCGCCGCCGGTCATGGTCAGGTCAGCGGTTGTCACCGAAACCACCCCGGCATCGCCGCGGTCGAAGGCCGACGAACTGATCTGTCCGCCGCCGATGACGAGCTGGCCGGCCCGGACATCGACGGAGCCGGCGGAACCAGGACCGAGGGTGGTTGCGGCAATCGCAGCCGGCCCGGTCAGGTCCAGCCGGCCGGCGATCGCGACGCTGACCGAGCCGGCCCGCCCGGTCGCACCGCCCGTCGCCTCGGAGGTAATCCCCGACTCGTGGACGATGCTCCCTGTCAGGATGGTCGATCCGATCTCGTTGTTGCTGCCAATGGCCGCGCTCTCCGCCCGCACCGAAACGTCGCCGGCATTGCCGGATCCGTTGGTCAGCGAGGTGATGATGGAGTCGGTCGTGACGATCAGCGACCTGGCGGTCACGTCCACTTTGCCCGCATCGCCCGGACCGGCCGTCGCCGCCGAGATCCGCGCCCCATTGGTGAGCCGCAAGGTGCCTCGCGAGACGTCCACGGAAACGGTCCCGGCATGGCCGGTCGCGCCGCGCTGCGCCTCGCTGACGAAGCTGGTGTCGAACGCGTCGATGCTGCCGGCGGTGATGCGCAGCTCGCCGGCGTTGCCACTGGAGCGGGTGGACGACGAGATCTGGCCGAACCTGCCGATGATGCGGCCGGCATCGACCCGGACCTGCCCGGCATTGCCGCCGCTGGCGGTCGAAGCAGCGATCGCGCCATTGCCGTCCAGCGTGAGCGTTCCGCCGACCGACACCCCGACAGAGCCGGCGTTGCCGAGCGTGAGCGTGTTGGAGCGGATGGCCGCATTGTCGAAAAGGGACAGGTCTTCCGTCACGCGGACCGATACCTCTCCCGCATGGCCGGTATCCGGGTCCGCACCGCTCCCGATGAGTGTCTGCGAGGAAATCAGGCCGTTGCCGCTGATCTTCGCCGCACGGGCCGTCACCGCTATGCGACCTGCATTGCCGGAACCCGAGGTGCCCGAGACGATGCTGCCCCCGCTCATCTCCAGTTCGTCGACCACGACGTTGATCACCCCGCCTGCACCGCTGGTCGATGTGTTGGAGGCGATTCCGCCTTGCGTCCCGCTCATCACCAGCCGGCGGCCGACGATGTCTATCGTGCCGGCATGACCCGTGCCGAATTCGCTCGAGGCCGAGATTCGTCCGCCGGATTGCAGGTTCAGCGTGTCGAAGCGGACGTCGACTGCACCTGCATTGCCCGAACCGACCGTGCCCGAGGTGATGATGCCGTCACCCGTGACGGTCGCCGTCCCGGCGATGACCTGGACCGAGCCTGCCGCACCGGCGGTCTGGGTCAGCGAGCGTATGTCGCCGTTCTCGAGCCGGAGATCCCCGACCCGGACCACGACGTTCCCGGCACTTCCGGTTCCATGGACGGGCGCGTTGCCGGCATCGACGGTCGAGGCAGAAATGGCGGCGCCGCTTCGCATCGTGAGCACGCCGGAAACCGATACGTCGACAAGCCCGCCGTCGCCGCTGGCCCCGATGCCCACGTCGCTGTTGATCGTCGCCCCTGACAGAAGGGCATTGTCGGCGACGACCCGGACATCGCCCGCATGGCCCGAACCGTTGGTGAACGAGGTGATCTGTCCGCCGACCGCCTCGATCGTCGTGGCACGGACATCGACCAGCCCGCCATCGCCGCTGCCGAGGGTGTAGGACGATATTTCACCGCCCCGCATGCGCAATAACGGCGCTTGCAGATCGACCACTCCGCCGCGCCCGCCGCCCGTTGCAAAGGCGGAGATCGAGCCGCGATTGCCAAGCGAAACCATGCCCCCGGCGCGGACCGTGACCGAACCCGCATCGCCGCTGCTCAGCGACTTCGAGGTGATCGCGGCTGCTCCGGCCAGCGAAAGGTCATTTGTGGCCCCCACCACAACCTGACCCGCGTTCCCGGCTCGCTGCCCAATCAGGAACAACCCCTCCGAGGCGGACGTGATCGCGGCGATTCCGCCCATCCTGATCGAACCGGCACTTATGTCGATGAGGCCGCCCTGTCCGGCCCCCTTGGTGCTGCTGGAAATCTCGCCCAGCGCCATGCTGAGGTCGCCGGTCCTGATCCGGATCGTTCCTGCATCCCCGCTGCCAAAGAAGCTCGTCGAAGAAATGGCGCCCTGCACCCGCAGCGAGTCCGCGACAATCGAGACCGACCCTGCCGCCCCGTCGCCGAAGGTATCGACACCCACCCGTCCCGATACGGACATCCGGCCGGCCCGGATCGTCACGCTGCCGGCATTGCCGGATCCGGCCGAGGTCCCCGTGATCGAACCCGGAGAAAGCAGGGTCACGTTATCGATGACGTTGAAATCGACCGGATCCTCGAATGCCGCTCCGACATCGAGGGTGCCCGACACGTTGACGGTCACGTCGCCGGCGTTCCCCGAAGATCCAGTCGCGGTCCGCGATCCGACCGGGAGGCGCAGGAAGGCGTCGGTGGCCGTGAGGCTGACATTGCCGGCATTGCCGGAGCCGCTCGTGGTCGAGCCGATCGCATCGACGCCGAAGAAATCCCCTGCCCCGTCGATCGTGCGAACCGCGATGCTGACGTTGCCCGCGTTGGCACTCCCCGAGGTGTTCGATTCGATCCGGGAATCGCGAACGATCAGGCTGTCCGCCGTGACCCGGACGTCGCCGCCCGCCCCGCTCCCGGCGGTACTGGCCGAAACTAGCGCCCCGTCTGTGACCTTGAGCTCGCCCGTGACCGCGATCGTGGCCGCGCCCGCCGCGCCGGTCGCCGCCGCACGCGAAGCGCCGGTGATCTGCGTCCCGCTCAGCGAGGCACTGCCGGCCGCGATGCGGACCAGTCCGGCATCGCCGGCGCCTTCGGTATAGCTGGCGATTTCACCGCCCGTCGCCTCGATCCGGCCCGCGGTGATCTCGATCGCCCCGGCGCTTCCGGACGACGTGGCGAACGCCGAAATCCCTGCGGTACCGGCGATGGTCAGCGTGCCCGCATCGATCGCGACCCTGCCGGCATCCCCGTTCGTGGCCGATTGCGCCCCGATCAGGGCAGCGCCGGCCAGCGCCAGCGTTCCGGTCACGCGCACCGTGACATCTCCGGCATTTCCGGAATCGAGACTGCCGCCCGAACCCGGTGCCGTCAGCGAAACGATCTTGGCCGAACCCGATAGGTCGGCGCTCTGCGCGGTCACGTTCACGGCCCCGGCGGTGCCGCCCCCCGCCGTGGATGACGAGATGACACCCCCGGCCATTCCCAGCTCGCCGGCCGCTACCGTCACTGCACCCGCAGCCCCGGTTCCGGCGGTGTTGGCGAGGATCGCGGAGGAGCCGCCCATCGCCAGCCGCCCGGTCGCTTCCACTCCGACTGCGCCCGCCGCCCCGGGACCGCTGGTCGATGACGAAATGACGCCGTCCGGCATCACGAGCTCGCCAGCCGAAACGCTGACTGTCCCGGCGTTTCCGGTCCCGAGCGTGTTGGCGGCTATCGCCGCTCCCCCGCCCAGCGACAGCTGCCCCGTCACCGTTACCGAAACCGCGCCTGAATTTCCGCCCGACCCGGCGCGGGCGGTGCTGGTGATCCGGGTGCCCGCGAGGCTCACGCCGCCTGCCACCAGCGAGACATTGCCGCCAGCGCCGGTCCCCCGCGTGTCGGAGCTGATCTCGCCACCGGTTCCGGTGACCGAGGTCGCGGCCACGCGTATATCGCCGCCCGCACCTCCCGCCGTGGCGGCCGCCGTGATCGCGCCGGAGTTCGCCAGGGTCAGCGTACCGGTGCGGATGTCGATCGCCCCGGCATTGCCGTTCGTGGCCGACCGCGTGGTGATCGCGCTCGACCCGCTGATCGACAGCGATTCGGACGCGCGCAGCACCACGCTCCCGGAATCGCCGGTCTGCAGGTTGCCGCCGACCGCCTGGGTCCGCGAGCCGATCGACGAGCCCCCGTCGAGCGAGACGGTCCGCGCCGTCACCGATACGTCCCCGCCCCTGGTCAGGCTGGTGGCGTCGGAGATGATCTTGCCGAAGCGGTGCAGCGCCAGGGTATCGACGTTGAGCCGGATGTCCCCGGTCAGGGTCTGGATCGCGCTGGTGTCGCCCGGAATCGCGGCGTCCCCGATGGTGAGCGAGCCGCCGGTGATCGCGATGGATCCGCCGCCGGTCGCCAGGCGCGAGTTGAAGGTGATCTCCATGCGGTTCGCCGCGATGTCGGCCCGGTCGCCGGCGCTGTCGCCGACGAACACCGATCCACCCACGAGCCAAACCCTGTTCGCCGCGGCCGCCAGGGAGTTCGCATCGATCGTTGCGGCCGCGACGAAGACCGTTCCATCGCCCTGCACCGTGAACGGATCCGCCAGCGACACGTTCGCCGCACCGCTGCCCACGGCCACGAGCCCCAGCCGCTGCCGCGGCCCGGTCATCACACCGCTCGAAAGGACCACGTCCGACCCGACCAGCGTGACGGAGCCCGCGCCCGCAAGGTTGAGCACGTTGCTCGCCTCGACCGCCCCTTGCCCGCCAAGGAAGCCGAACGATTCCGGCGCGGCGATCGAGAAGGTCGCGCCGGAAGGGGTCACTGCCGAGAACACCGGCCCGCTGGCGAAGCGCAGCTCCTGGCCCGTCGAGAAATACGCCGCGTTCGGCACGCTGACCGAGGAGAACCCGCCGAACACGACGCCGGCTGGGTTGATGAACCAGAAGTCGGCGTTCGGCATGTCCGACACGACCAGCCCGCCATCGATCTGCGAGGGACCGCCGCCGGTCACCCGGTTGATCACGTTCCGGATCGAGCCCGCGTCCGCCGCGCCGCGCTGCCACGCCGCGGTGTCGCGATAATCGAGGTTGAAGGTGGCGAAGCTGTGGAACAGGTTCGGGCCCGAAAGGGTGCCGCCGGTGATGGTGTGAGTCTGGTCGACCGTCGTCACCACCGTCCCGACGGCGAACGGGTTGCCCATGTCCGGCACAATCGCCGTGATGCTGGGTGCGTCGGGATCGGGCAGCTGGATGACCACCTGCGCCTGCGCGGTGCCCGCCGCGAGCGCGCCGAGCGCCAGTCCTGCCAGGAAATGCACGCCCCTCATCGCCAGCCCCCCAGCAGTGTAAATGCCGCCCATATCCGCGGGTCGGCGAACTCGGTCCCGCTGCCGATCATCGCAAGCTGCGCATCGCGCAGCGCTTCGGCCTTGCCCTCGCCGCGGGCGAAGCGCTGGTAGAACTGCTGCATCAGCTCGGCCGTCCCGGCATCGTCGACCTCCCACAGCGAGGCGAGCGCGCTTTCCGCGCCCGCCTGCACCGCAGTCCCGGCAAGTCCCATCGAGGCCTGGTCGTCGCCCAGCGCCGTCTCGCAGGCGCTGAGCACGATTAACGACAGCATCTCCCCGTTGCCGCGGTTAGCCGAGATGATCTCGCGCAGGTCGCTGAGCAGGATCGCGGAATCGTCGGAGACGATGAACGAACGGTCCGAGCGGCCGTTGAACGAGGCGTGCGTGGCAAGGTGCAGGACGTCCACGTTGCGCCCCTCGAACGCGGCTTTCAGCTCGCCGCGCTTGAAGTTGTCGATGTGCACGCCAAGCGGCCTGGCCGCGTCGCCGAGGCCGGAGGCCATCTGCGCTTCCTCCGAAGTCCCGGGCAGCGCGGCGAAGGAACCTGCGGGCAGGTCCACCGCTTCGGACAGCGAGACCGCGACCACCGCCGGGTTGCGCGCGAGCGCACCGCCAGGCTGGGTATAGGCCAGGGACGGCGCGACCGAAATGCGGGTCTTCTGGACGAGCAGGGTCCCGTCGGGCGCCCGCAGCGCCGCGAACGGCAGGCGGCGCAGCGCCCCGTCCGGTACGATGACCAGCGTCGAGCCGGGGCCGAGCAGCCCCTCGATCGGCTGGATCAGCAGGCGGTAAAGCTCGGCGGCGGGTGCCTCCCAGCTGTCGTCGTTGCCATAGCCGAGTTCGTAGGAGGTCTTCTTGACCAGCTGGCCGATGCGGTCCGCCCCGGCGTTGTCGGACTGGGTGACCCGGCGGTATTCGGCGGGCTTGCCGTCACCGGCATTGACTGCATAGATCAGCTCGACCCGGTCCTCGAGGAGGATCGGATAAAGCAGGATCTCGCCCGCGCGCAGTTCGCCGGGATCGACCGGCACGCGCGGCGGAACGCAGTCCGCGCCGAACACGTTCTGGATCTCGGCCTGGCGGAACGATTCGACCACCCGCTGCGCCTCGGCGATCTCCGCGCCCTCCTGCCCGGCGTCGTGGCGCGAAAGCCGGACATCGACCGCGGCGCTGAACACCGGCTGCATCCGCAAGGCGAAGTTGGACTCGCGGGTCAGCGGGTCGAACTGCGGAAGGAGCGTCCGCACCGCCTGCAGCGCCTCGTAGGCGTGCGTCACGTGCTCGTCGCGATGGGCCGGGTCGGCCTCGGCGAGCAGCAGGAACCAGTCTGCGAGCCGGAACGGCTGGGGCCGCTGGCTTTCATGAAAGATCGCGCTGCGGATCCGCGCTGCCGCCTGATCGGGCGAGCCGGCGGCGAGGAGCACCCGGCCGCGCAGCGCCTCGACCATCGCGCGTCGCCCCGGATCGCCCGCCTCGTCCTGCCCGAGCGCGACAAGCGCCTGGGTGAGCCGGGCATCGCCGCCGCCCCCGCCATCGAGCGCCGCTTCGGCAAGGCGCGAGGCGAGCTCGAATCGGCGCGCCGGGTCGGCCACGCCGAGCGCACGCGGCAGCCCGTCGAGCGCGGCGGCAGCGGCGAGCTTGCGCAGCTCTGCGCGCGCTTCGGGTCGGCGGTCGCTTTCGGTGAGGTGGAGCCGCGCCAGCTGGAGCTGGCCGAGTGCGGCGAGGCCGTCCGCATCCGGGCCGCTTGCCGCCGAAACAGCGCACTCGAGCGCAAGCCGCGACACGGACCATGTCGTGCGATCGTCGAGCCCGTCGCCCAGCAGGGCATCGCACTTGTCGCCCCCCGCCGGCGCGGCAGCCACCACCGCCTGGTCGCTGTTCAGCGAACGCTGCGCCGAACGGGCGTTGGGCCGGACAGCAAGATTGCGGGAGACCAGCGCCAGCCGGTAGAGGATCCGCGACCGCAGGCTGTCCGACTTCGCCAGGTCGGCCTGGCCCAGTGCCGACTGGAGATAGGCTCGGGCACGGTATTCGCTCCCGCTGCGGCCGATCAGCATCGCCTCCCCGGCGGCACTGCAATAGGCGGCAAGCGCGGCGGGCGAGACCGGCCCCGCCTTGTCGGCAACCGCCAGCCGCTCGAGCGCGGCATCGGCCAACAGGAAATCGGACTGCGCGCCGCGGAGCAGGTCTTCGGCCGCAGCGGTCGCGCGAACGAGCTCGGCCTCGTTGGTCAGCTGTCCGGCCGGCTGGGCCGAGGCAAGGCAGAGCTGCTGCGGCGTTGCCGCCCATGCCGGCGCGGCCAGGGCAACGCCCGCCGCCGCCGCCGCGAGAAGCGCGGGGATCCGCATCACGCGGCTCGGCCCGCCCGTGCCCGGTCCATTCGATCCCACCGATTGCCCCCCCGCGAAATCGCCGGCCCCGGGCGATCCACGCCGCGGACACCATCTTGTCTGCCCATTCACCCGTCAAACAGACTATTAGTCGCCTGCCCCGAGACGAGGTTGTGACCGGCGGCATTGGGCAAGTCAATTGGCAACGCATCCGATACTATACCCGCTCATTCTGGACAGACCTGCTGCTTCGGCACGATGACGCTGGACACGGGAGTTCGCGGATCAAACGTCCATTTTAGGTAATGGTTTTGATAAGTAACTGATTGCAATTGGGTTTGCTTAAGTCTTCGGTTTTGGCTGTTGCCGGGAAGGTCCTGCCGGCGTCACATCGTGCACATTCCCGATCAAGCCCGCTTGCGATACTAAACACCGTTCGCTATCCTTGCGCCGACAGTCAGGAGCGGATGAACATGACCGGAGCAAGCCAGCCGACCACCCGATACCCGCGCATGTTCTCGCCGCTGAAAATCGGCCGGCAGCAGGTCAAGAACCGCATCCTGATGGGTTCGATGCACACCGGGCTCGAGGATGTGCCCGATGCGGCCGAGCGCCTCTCGGCCTATTTCGTCGAGCGGGTGAAGGGCGGCGTCGGGATGATCATCACCGGCGGCATCACGCCGCACCACACCGGCGGGCGCGGGGCCAAGCTGTCCGAACCCTCGGAAGTGCCTATGCACCGGACGGTCACCGATGCGGTCCATGCTGCCGACCCTGACGTGAAGATCGTCATGCAGATCCTCCACACCGGCCCGCTCGCCGGGGTGCCGGAATGCGTCGCCCCCTCGCCGGTCCGCAGCCGGATCGGCGCCTACGTCCCCCGCGAACTCGACGAGGACGGGATCGAGGAGCAGATCGCCGCCTTTGCCAATTGCGCCGCGCTGGCGCAGCAGGCGGGCTATGACGGGGTCGAGATCATCGGTTCGGCCGGGTACCTGATCTCCACCTTCCTCGTCGAGAAAACCAACCTGCGCACCGATCGCTGGGGCGGTTCGTGGGAAAACCGGATGCGCTTCCCGATCGAAGTCGTGCGCCGGGTGCGCGCGGCGGTCGGGCCGGACTTCGTCGTGATCTTCCGCATCGCCGCCATGGACATGCTCCAGGGGGGGATGGCGTGGGAGGAAGTCGTCAGCCTCGCCAAGGCGCTCGAGGCGGAGGGCGTCGACGTCATCAGCACGCACTTCACCTGGCACGAAAGCCTGGTGCCGACGATCGCGACGATGGTCCCGCGTGCCGCATTCACGAGCGTGACCGGGCGGCTGCGCAAGGAATTGTCGATCCCCCTGATCACCAGCAACCGGATCAACATGCCCGAAGTCGCCGAAGAGGTGCTGGCGCGCGGCGATGCCGACCTCGTCTCGATGGCCCGGCCGATGCTGGCCGACCCGGACCTCGTCAACAAGGCGCGCGAGGGTCGCGAGGACGAGATCAACACCTGCATCGCCTGCAACCAGGCCTGCCTCGACCACACCTTTACCGGCAAGTTGACGAGCTGCCTCGTCAACGCCCGCGCCGGGAGGGAGACCGAGATCATCCTACGCCCGGCGGCTGCGGCCAAGCGCATCGCGGTCGTCGGCGCAGGGCCTGCCGGCATGGCCTTCGCCGTCCTCGCCGCAGAGCGCGGGCACACGGTCACCCTGTTCGATGCGGCGGACGAAATCGGCGGCCAGTTCAACCTCGCCAAGCGCGTCCCCGGCAAGGAGGAATTCCACGAAACGCTGCGCTATTTCAGGCGGATGATCGACGTCCGCGGCGTCGACCTGCGGCTGGGCACGCGGGTTTCGGCGGAGGACCTGGCGGCGGGCGGGTATGACGAGATCGTCGTCGCCACCGGGATCGAGCCGCGCCGTCCGGCGGTGCCCGGCATCGATCACCCCAAGGCGGTACGGTACATGGACGTCATCACCGGCAAGGCCGAAGTGGGGCAGAAGGTCGCGATCATGGGCGCGGGCGGGATCGGGTTCGATGTCGCCGAACTGATCACCCACGCCGGCACCTCCGCCGCGCTCGACGTCGATGTTTTCGCGCGCGAATGGGGCATCGACTTCAGCAACCACCCCCGCGGCGGCGTCACCGGGATCAAGCCCGAAGTCGCCAGCAACGGCCGCGAGGTCACCCTGCTCCAGCGCAAGGCAAGTTCGGTCGGCAAGGGACTCGGCCGGACCACCGGCTGGACCCACCGGCTCACCCTGCAGCGGCGCGGGGTGCAGATGATCGGCGGCGTCGAGTACGAGCGCATCGACGATGCCGGGCTGCACGTGCGGGTGGGCGGCGAGCCCCAGCTGATCGAGGCAGACACCGTCATCATCTGCGCGGGCCAGGAACCCTCGCGCGCGCTGCATGACGAGCTTGCCGCCAAGGGGATCGCGTCACACCTCATCGGCGGCGCGCTGGAAGCGGGCGAGCTCGATGCCAAGCGGGCGATTCTGCAGGCCACCGAGCTGGCGGTGGCGATCTAGGCCATCTTTAAACAACCGCTCGTCATTGCGAGGCCGCAGGCCGCGGCAATCCAGCGTCCCTGCGCTCTGATTGCTTCGTCGCTGCGCTCCTCGCAATGACGGCGATGGTTGGATTCAGCCGGTCGGCCGCGCCCCGCGGGTGATCAGCCGCGCCAGCGCGTGGCGTAATTCGTCGAACTCGTCCTCACGCACCCGTCCCGCCATGCGCAGTGTGATGAGGCCGTGGAGCGAGACCCAGAAGGCCCGGCCGAGGATGCGGGGGTCACCTTCCAGCAGCCCCGCATCGACCATGTCGGTGATGTAGTCGATTACCGTCCGGTCCGAACGGGCCTGCGCGGCGCGCAGTTCGGGCGGCGGGTCATCGGCCTGGCTGAAAGCGAACATCAGCTGGTAGGCGTGCGGCTCGTCGAAGGCAAAGTCGACATAGGCCTGCCCGACCGCGCGCGAGCGGTCCCACAGGTCGTCGGTCGAGGCATAGGCAGCCTCGATCCGCGCCGAAAAACGATGCAGCACCGCTGCCCGCGTAGCCGAAAGCAGTTCGTCCTTGCTCGGAAAATACCGGTACAGCGATGCTGCGGTCCAGCCCATCTCCCGCGCGATCGAGCGGAGCGAGGTCTCCTCCAGCCCGCGTTCGGCGAACTGGCGCTCGGCCACCGCGCAGATGCGGGCGCGCACGTCGCGGATCTCGTCGTCGGTCAGCGCCCTCGCCATGCCCCTCCGCTTAGCGGAAGCGGCGGGCGCGTCAAAGCGGCGCGAAGTTCAGGGCGCAGGCGGCCAGCATCCGCTCGGTCGCGGCAAGGTCGGCCGAGACCGCCCCGGCGGGCAGCGGCACCATCTTTCCGGGCGGCGGGAAGGTGCCGTAACCGGCGAACAGGCAGTGCCAGCTCATCGCCGAATAGTGCGGGTCGCCCTCATAGACCGCCATGTTGGCGGCGGCGACGTCCTCCTGCCGGAACCACGCGGTCATCATCGCACGCAACGAATCCGGCAGCGCCTGGTTGGCGGCGTTCTCGCGCCAGTAGGCGGTGTCGCTGCGCTGGTTCATCCGGTAGTGCGCGACGATGTAGTCGCGAATTGCCTCGTAGCGGGTCGCCGCCTTGGCGTTGAACGCGTCGCGGTGCTGCGCGGTGTAGCCGCCCTGCTCCATCGCCCGGACCCATTCGAGCGCGGTGTTGATGACGATATGCAGCGCGGTCGCCTCGAGCGGCTCGATGAACCCCTGCGAGAGCCCGGCGGCGAGGCAGTTGTGCGCCCAGCTCTGCTCGACCCGGCCGACGTTCATCCGCAGGAACCGCGCCGGCTGGTCGCTGTCCGTCATGCCGATCGCCGCGCGCAGCTCCGCCTCGGCGTCCTCGTCGGAGATGTGGCGCGAGGAATAGACGTAGCCGTTGCCGATCCGCGTGGTCAGCGGAATCGACCAGCGCCACCCGGCGCGCGTCGCAACGCTGTCGGTCTGCGGCTTGTATGGCCCGCTGTGCGGCGTCGGCATGACAACGGCGCGATCGTTGAACAGGTTCTCGGCAAACGGGCGGAACGGCACGCCGAGCGCCTGCTGGACCAGCACGCTGCGAAAGCCGGAACAGTCGACGAAATACTCGCCGCCAATCCGCTCCCCGCCTTCGCAAAGCAGTGCGGCGATGCCGCCGTCGGCGCTGCGCTCGACGTCGAGAACCTTGGCCTCGCGGTGCTCGACACCCCGCGCCGTGGCCCAGCCGCGCATGAACGCGCCAAGCTTGTAGGCGTCGAAATGGTAGCCGTAGCTCGGCGGGAACGGAAAGTTTTCGGCCGCCTGCGGGCCTTTTCCCGCCTCGGCGAGAACACTCGCCAGGAACCACGGGTCGGGGTGCGCGGGCACGGCGAAACCGCGCCGGGCAAGCTGGCAGTTGTGAAAGAACCCGCCCTCGCTGTGGAGGTCGGTCGGGCCGGGGAACGGGTGGAAATAGCTTTCGAAGCCGAGGCGCTCGCTCCACCCAGTGAAGCGGATGCCGAGCTTGTACGTGGCATCGCAGGCGGGCATCCATTCGACTTCGGCGATGCCGAGGTGGTCAAACAGCGCCTTCAGCTGCGGAGTCGACCCCTCGCCCACCCCGATGATCCCGATCTCCGGGCTCTCGACGACGGTGACACGGCCGCCCTTCGCGCTCCATTCCTTGTGGATCAGGCAGGCGGTGATCCACCCGGCGCTCCCCCCGCCGAGAACGACGACATGGGGCGGGCGGGGCTCGCTCACTTGCCGATCGGCTCCAGCGAGACCGCGAAGC
The DNA here is from genome assembly GCF_058783565.1 of Novosphingobium sp. FW305-C-111. Taxonomy (NCBI): domain Bacteria; kingdom Pseudomonadati; phylum Pseudomonadota; class Alphaproteobacteria; order Sphingomonadales; family Sphingomonadaceae; genus Novosphingobium; species Novosphingobium sp. FW305-C-111. The sequence continues at coordinate 39,548 of NZ_JBYSYP010000010.1, read as the reverse complement.
CCCCGGCCCGGGCCATTGGGACGGAGAGGACGTCGCTGGCGGTCACCACGTGGGTTTCGTGGACGATGCGGTGCTTGGCGCTTTGCTCGCCCAGTCCGTCGGCGCCGTCGCCGTCGCGGTGGATGGTCGCGCGGTAACGCTTGCCCGGCGTCAGGAAGCCGAGCTTGACCGCGGCGGTGCGCGGCTTGTCGTCGGTCACCCCGCCGACGTACCACGCCTCCGACGCCCGGTCCTTGCGGGCGATCACCGCAAACTCGCCGATCGCGCCATCCAGCAGCGTGCTCTCCGCCCAGTCCGCCGGGACCTTGGCGGTGAAGGCCAGTTCGGCCGGGTACTTTTCGAGGTTCTCGGGCAGGTCGGCGACCATCTGGATCGGCGAATAGACCACGACGTAATAGGCCAGCTGCCGCGCCAGCGTCGACGGGATCGGCGAGCCGCCGCGCCCTTCCAGCGAGAAGATACCGGGGGTGAAGTCCATCGGCCCCGCCAGCAGCCGCGTGAACACCAGGTTCGGCACGTGGCTCGGCAGGTTCTTGGGATCGCCCCAGGCATCGTATTCCACCCCGCGCGCGCCCTCTCGGGCGACCCAGTTGGGGTATGTGCGCCGCAGGCCCGTGTCCTTGACCGGCTCGTGCGGATTGACCGCGATGTGGTGCCGCGCGGCGGTTTCGACGACCTTGAGGTGATGCTGCACCATCCGCTGCCCGTCGTGCCATTCGCGCACCGTTCCCTGCCCGTCCGGCGCGGGCGCGATCGCTCCGCCGGCGTCGGCGACGTAGCCGGTCTTGACCAGCGGGATCCCCAGCCGCTCATAAAGCGCCATCGCGTCTTCGAGCTGCGCTTCGTAATTGGCGATGTTGCCGGCGGTCTCGTGGTGTCCGATCAGGTGGACGCGCTTCTTCTTTGCGTACGCGGCGAGCGCGGCGATGTCGAAATCGGGATAAGCCTCGGTGAAGCTGAACTCGCGGCCGTTGCCGAACCAGTTGCCGTCCCAGCCCTTGTTCCAGCCTTCCACGAGGACGCCGGTGAAGCCGTGCTTCGCCGCAAAGTCGATGTAGCGCTTCGTGTTCTCCGTGGTCGCGCCGTGTTTCGGTCCGCTCGCCCAGCTGGTCTTGTCGAGGTGCATTTCCCACCACACCCCGATGTACTTTTCCGGCTTGAACCAGCTGACGTCGCCAAGCTTGTTGGGCTCGTTGAGGTTCAATTCGAGGTCGTTGGCAAACAGGCCGGCGGGATTGTCGGCGATCAGGATCGTCCGCCACGGCGTATCGAACGCGCCGGCGCGGGTGACCTTGGCCCCCTGCGAGGAGGGCGAAAGCTGCGAGCGGAAGCGCAAGCCTTCCATCCGCCGCAGCCACATCCCCGAATAATCGACCAGCGCCGCCTCGTGAAAGCTGAGGTAGGTGCGGTCGTCGAGCTTCATCGTGATCGGCGTGTGCGCGGTGGCGACGGCGCTGATCGGGGTGCGGCTGTACAGATATTCGTAGCGGTTCCAGTCCCCGCCCGGGATCCACCAGGCTTCGCCGTCGCGGGCGATGGTAAATTCCGTCAGCTCCTCGGCGATGTGCGCGACCGGCAGCGTGTCCTGCCTGGGAAATTCATAGCGGAAGCCGATCCCCCCGTCGAACGCGCGGACCCGCACGGTAAAGCGGCGCGGGCCGCGCTCGTTCTGGACGAACGTGATGGCAAGCTCGTTGTGCTTGTCGGTGACGAAACGCCGTTCACCCCAGGGCTGCTCCCAGCGGCTGTCCGCGCTGGCGCGGCTTTCGCTCTCCACCGCGAGGCCCCGACGCATCGGGTCGGCATCGGTAAAGTTGAAACCGAGCTCGGACCTGGCGATCAGCGGCTGGCCGTCGCGGGTCACCGTGTAATAGGGCACGCCCTCGCCGGTCACGTCGAGCGTGACGACGATGCGCCCGTCAGGGGAACTGACGCTCGCAGCGTGGGCGAGCGCCGGAAGCAGCAGCGCCGCAAGCACGATGGCGAGGCGGCGCATCACCGCCGCACGACCAGCGCGCCAAAGGGCGGGAGCGATGCGGGCGCCGCCTCGTTCACCCGCATCAGGATGTCTCCGGCGGCATCGACGCCCGGCAGGGCCAGCGTCTTCTCGCCCAGATTGAACAGGCAGCGCACGCGTTCGCCGGAAGTCTCGCGGTCGATGACCAGCAGGTCGCCTTCGGCCCGGCAGGCCGCGACCTTGCCGACCGCGAGCGCCGGGTGCGCCTTGCGCAAGGCGATCGCGGCGCGGGTCAGAGCGAGCAGCGAAGCCTCATCCACCTCCTGTACGTCGACAGCCTTGGCGCGGTTGGCGTCGCCCACCGGTAGCCACGGGGTGGCGGAGCCGAAGCCGGCGTCCGGCGCGTCCGCACTCCAGGGCATCGGCGTGCGCGCACCGTCGCGCGAGAGGGTCAGCGGCCAGTTGGCGATTGCCTCGGGGTCCTGGAGCATCTCGAACGGGATCTCGACCTGCTCCAGCCCCAGCTCCTCGCCCTGATAGACGATCGCATTGCCGCGCAAGCACATCAGCAGCAGCGCCTTGAGCCGCGAGAATGCCTCGCGGTGCTGCGGGCCGATCCAACGCGAGTTGGCGCGCGGCGCATCGTGGTTCTCGAACGCCCAGCTCGGCCAGCCGACGCCCTCGCCGTCTGGCCAACTGGCGAGCGCGGCCTTGACCAGCCCGGGCGTCAGGCGCTCGGCATAGAGGAAGTCGAAGCCGTAGGCGGAGTTCAGCCGGTTGTCCCCGGCGGTGAACAGCTTCATCTCGCGGTCAGCCTCGTCCCCGCCGACCTCGGCAACGGTAAACACCGCGTCGTAGCGGTCGAGCAGTGTCCGGATCCGCTCGATGAACGCAGGGATGTCGGCATGCGACTGGTTATAAAGCTTGAGCTGGAAGTCGAACGGACGGGTCCGCGGCTTGTCCGTCGCCGGGGCAGGCGGATTGTCGGTCAGCGCCGGGTCGTGCATCGTGAAGTTCAGCGCGTCGATGCGGAACCCGTCGACCCCGCGGTCCAGCCAGAACTTCGCTACGCCGAGCAGCGCGTCCTGCACCGCCGGATTGTGACCGTTGAGCTGCGGCTGGCTGGCAAGGAAGTTGTGGAGGTAATACTGCCGGCGCCGGGCATCCCACCGCCAGGCGGGACCCCCGAACACCGACTGCCAGTTCGATGGCGGCGACCCGTCGGGCCTGGCGTCGGCCCACACGTACCAGTCCGCCTTGTCGTTGTGGCGGGATGACCGGCTCTCGACGAACCACGGGTGCTCGTCGGAGGTGTGGGCATAGACCTGGTCGATCAGGACCTTGATCCCCAGCGCGTGGGCGCGGGCGACAAGTGCGTCGAAATCGGCGAGCGTCCCGAAAATCGGATCGACGTCGCAGTAGTCGGATACGTCATACCCGAAATCGTTCATCGGCGACTTGAAGAAGGGCGAGATCCAGATCGCGTCCGCGCCGAGCCGCGCGACATGCTCGAGGCGCGCCGTGATCCCCGGCAGATCGCCGATCCCGTCGCCGTTCGCGTCCATGAAGCTGCGCGGATAGATCTGGTAGATCACCGCGCCGCGCCACCACGGATCGGCGGCAGCTTTTGCGGCAAGGGCCGGCTGGATGAGCTGGTGCGTGTTCATTGTTCTGTTCCGGAGACCCGGCAAACCATCCAGCCGAACGCCGGCAGCGAAACCCGCACGCTGCCCGGAGCGGCAACGGCGGCCGGGCAGGTCCCGGCGAGGCTTTCGAGCTGGCGCGCGCTCGTCCCGATCGTGCTGAGCAGGTCGATCGGATGGTCGGCGGTGTTGAAGGCGATGAAGTATTCCGCGTTGGTCACGGGATCGAAGCGCGATACCGAGAACAGCCCGGGCGCCTGCGCGTAATCGCGAACGACCTGCCGCCCCCGGGTCAGCGCGGGGTGGGCGCGGCGCAACGCGGACAAAGTGGCCACTTCGCGGAACAGCGGGTGGCTCTCGTCGAAGTTGCTGGCGGCGGTGGTCGCACTCGTGCCGATGAGCGTGTTGTCGTTGTAGGACGCGGTCTTCGACGGGAACATGTCCTCACGCGCGGCCTGGTCGCCGCCGTCGCCGACGAAGCCTTGCTCGTCGCCGTAGTAGATCACCGGCGCGCCGCGCAGGGTCATCAGCATGGCATGGCCGAGCGTGACGCGGGCGAGCAGCTCGTCCTCGCCGATGCCGGGCCGGTCCGCCTTCACCAGCGTCGAGAACCGCCCCATGTCGTGATTCCCAAGGAACGTCGGCAGGTTCAGCGCCGCTGCCTCGCCACCTTCGTAGAGGACGTCCCCGGCATACATCTCGGCCAGCACGTTGGTCCCCTTGCCCTTGCCCAGAACCTCGCGCGCCGCCGACTGGAACGCGAAGTCAAGCACCGACGGCAAGTGATCGCGCCGGGTGTACTGGGCGATGTAGCCGCTGTCCGGGACGTCCTTGAAGACCTCGCCGAACATGGTGAAGTTGGGTACCCCCTGCGCCTTGGCTTCGGCAAGGATCGCGCAAACGAATTCATTCCAGAAGCCGGGGTCGACATGGCGGGCGGTGTCGATGCGGAATCCGTCGACCTTGTACCGATCGATCCAGCCCTTGAAGATCTCGATCATGCCCGCACGAACCGCCGGATCCTCGGTAAAGAGGTCGTCGAGGCCGGAGAAATCACCGAAGCGGCTGTCCTCGCCGGTGAAGGTGGAATCGCCGCGATTGTGATAGTGGACGGGATCGTTGAGCCAGGCCGGCACCTTCACGTTGCGCTCCGCTTCGGGAACGTAAGGCGTGTAGGCATAGGCCGGATCGGTCAGCTTGGCGAAGTTCGCCGCGCTGCTGTCCTCGTCGCCGGCGAACCCCGGATTGATCGGCGCGCCATCGACCCCGCCCTTGCGCGAATAGGGAAAGTCGGCGCGGCTGCGGTAGGCGTACTTGGTCGCATCGCCCTCGCGGTACTTGATGACGTCGGCGGTGTGATTGGTGATGATGTCCATGTAGACCTTCATCCCCATGCCGTGGGCCGTTTCCACGAACTTCGCGAACTCGGCCTCGGTCCCGAAATGGGGATCGGGCCGGTTGAAGTCAGTCACCCAGTAGCCGTGATAGCCCGCGCTTTCCTGCCCGGGAGGGCCCTGCACCGGCTTGTTCTGGAAGATCGGCGCGACCCAGATCGCGGTGATCCCCAGCCGCTGGAGGTACGGCAACCGCACGGTCAGGCCCTTGAGGTCGCCGCCGTGGTAGAAGCCCTTGTCGGCAGGATCATAACCGGTCTTGAGCCGGTCGCCCTTGATCCCGCCCTTGTCGTTCTTCGCGTCGCCGTTCTCGAAGCGGTCGGGCAGGACGAAATAGACGACCTCGTCCGCCGGGGTGCGCGCACGATAATCCTGCGCCACCGCCGGAAGCGGCAGCAATGCGGCAATGACAGCAAGAGCCAGTTTCATGCCGCTACGCTCCGCACCATCTGTTCTACAACCTCGATATGCCGCGGCATCTGCCGCACTTCCTCGACCAGCGCCGCCTCTGTCCCGCCGAGGAGGTCGCGCAGGTTCGCTTCGGGCAGCGCGTCCGCCATCGGGTTGTAGCCCCGCGCCTCGACCCCCTGCCCGGCCAGCACCTGGAACCAGCCCACTTCGGTGAACAGCTCCTCGTGCTCGCGGTGGATGAAACCGCTGGCCTGCCACTGGGCGATCTTGGCAGTGAGCGTCGCGGGCAGGTCCATGCTCCGGACCGCGTCCCAGAACGGCTGCCCCTCGCGCTGGTTGGCCCAGTAGTGAAGCACGATGAAGTCGCGGATCCGGGTCCACTCGAACTCGGCCTGGGCGTTGAACTGGTCGACCATCGCCGGATCGGGGCGGCCGCCGGGGAGCATTGCGAGGAACCGGCTGATGGCGCTCTGGACGAGATGGATGCTGGTCGATTCCAGCGGCTCCATGAACCCTGCTGCCAGCCCGATGGCGAGACAGTTGCGGTTCCAGTGCTTGCGCCGCTTGCCGGTGGTGAAGCGCAGCGGGCGCGGGTCGCCGAGCGCCTCGCCGTCGAGATTGGCGAGCAGCGTCGACGCCGCCTCGTCGTCCGAAATCAGCGCGCTCTGGTAGACATAGCCATTGCCGATGCGGTGCTGAAGCGGAATGCGCCACTGCCAGCCGAACTCGAGGGCGGTCGAGCGGGTGTAGGGCGTGAAGTCCCCGCCGCCCGCGCAAGGCACGGCCAGCGCGCGGTCGCAGGGCAGGTAGCGGGTCCAGTCGTCAAAGCCGGTTTCCAGCGCACCTTCGATGAGCAGCCCGCGAAAACCTGTGCAGTCGATGAAGAAATCACCCTCGATCCGGCGGTCGCCGTCGAGGCGCAGCGCGGCGATATCGCCGTCCTCGCCGTCTTTCTCCACCGCCTCGATCAGCCCCTCGTGGCGGACCACGCCGCGCGCCTCGGACAGGCGGCGCAGGTAAGCAGCATAGAGCCCGGCGTCGAAATGATAGGCATAGGGCATTTCGGGCGATTGCGGCGTGCGACGGCCGCGCTGCATCCGCATCGTCCGCGCCGCCAGCTCGTTCAGCGAATAGCGCTGGAGCGGCTTGGCAAAGGCCAGCGCCTTGGCCCGCAGCCAGTAGTGCTGGAACGGCAGCAGGCCCACCGCCTGGCCGATCGCCCCGAAGGCGTGCATGTAGCTGTGACCTTCGCGCAACCAGCCGGCGAACTCGATGCCGAGCTTGAAGCTGCCCTTGGTCTCGCGAAGGAACTCCGCCTCGTCGATGCCGAGCGCGGCGTTGAACAGGTGGATCTGCGGGATCGTCGCCTCGCCGACGCCGACCGTGCCGATTGCCTCGCTCTCAACCAGGTCGATGCGGGTTCCAGGCGGCGCGAAGCGCGACAGCGCCGCCGCGGCCATCCACCCGGCGGTCCCGCCGCCGGCGATGACATAACGCATTGGGCGCATGCTGCTGCGATCAGACATGGGCTCAACCTCTCCCGCCAGTTTGCGGCATGATGGCGGGACCGGAGAAAGGATCAAGACCGCTGCGGCGAGGCCGGGAATGACCGGCCCCGCCGCTTCGGGGAGGGATCGTCAGAACCGGTAGGAAACGCCCACCAGGTAAGTCCGGCCATAGCTTTCGTAGTCGATGACGTGGGTCTTGTCGCCATCGGCATAGTTGATGAACGGCTCGTCGGTCAGGTTCAGCGCCTGGACGGTGAAGCCAAGGCCGGCAAGCTTGCTGTCATCCGGGAAGCGATAGCCGATCTGCGCGTCGAAGATCGATTCCGGATAGGTCTGGCGGAAGTCGCGGCTGGCCGAGATACCGATGAACTCGGCCAGGTAGGACGAGCGGTAGCGGTGGCTGACGCGCGCCTCGAAGCCCGAGTTCTCGAAGTACACGGTCGAGTTCACCACCCACTTCGACAGGCCAGGGACCGTCGCGGTGAAGGTGTTGCCGGTGCCGCGGTCGGTGATCGTCAGCTTGCTGTCGGTGTAGGACACGCTGGTCTGGAAACCGAAGCCTTCGAGCGCCGGGGTGATCGTCCGCAGCGGCAGGGCCAGCGTCGCTTCGATACCGGCGATGTGCCCTTCGGCGGTGTTGTCCGGACCGGAGACGAAGCCCTGGGTCTGGCTGTTGGTCGCGAGGAACACCGCACGCTGGGCCGGGGTAAGCGCCGACACCAGGTAGCTGAAGTCACGCTGCACCGAGGCGTTCGGGTTCACGAAGTCCTTCAGCCACTTGTAGTAGCCGGCGACCGCGAAGTAGCCCTCGCCCCCGAAGTACCATTCGTAGCTCAGGTCCACGCCGTCGGCGATGTAGGGCTTGAGCTTCGGATTGCCGCCGCTGCCGCTGAAGATCGTGTTGAGCGGCTGGAGCGGGGTGTTCGAGATGCTGGCGTTCTGCGACGCGTTGAGCTGGTCCATGCGGGCCCGGGCCAGGGTGCGGGCAGCGCCGAAGCGCAGCTTCATCTGGTCGTTGAGCGAAAGGTTCAGCGTCACGCTCGGCAGGACGTTCCAGTACTTGCGCCCGTCGGTGACCGGGATCTTGGCCGCGCCGATGCCGCCCGGCGAGTTGAAGCCGTCCGACGACTGGTCGGTGTGGACGACCTGCACGCCGAAGTTGCCGGTCAGGTCCATCGTGCCGAGCTGCGACTTGATGTCGGCGCGGGCGAAGCCGGTCCAGACCTTCTCCTTCACGGTCCAGTCGCCGGGGAACGGCAAGCTGGAGCTTTCGACGCTGGTCAGCACGTACGTGCCGTTGTTGATCAGCGTGAACGGATCGTAGGCAACCTGCGGGCCGAAGCCGAGGAACGACAGCGCGTCGACCGTGCCGATCAGCGCGTCTGCCGGGATCGGCTTGCGCAGGATCGCACCCTGGCCGGCGATCACCGAAGTGCCGCCCGCGAGGCTCAGGTAGTTCTGGGTAATGTCGCGCTTCTTGGTGCGATCGGCATAGGCGACGCCGGCGACGAGCTTGTCGATGAAGCCGCTCTCGACCTTGAGGGTCGCGTCGAGCTTGCCTTCCCACAGTTCGTCGTTGGTCTTGGTGTCGTTGATGAAGCCGGCCTGCACGATGTTGCCCGGCCCGCCGCCCCAACCGCGCGGGTCGGTCAGCTGGATGAGGTTGGTGTCGCCATAGTTGATGACGTTGGTGAAGGTGAACGGCACGCCGCCGTTGTTGCGGGTATAGGTCACCGTGTCAGACGGAGCCGCCGGGTTCGCGCCATAGCTGAGGCCCGAGTAGCTCTCGATCTGCTGCAGCCGGCGGTCGGACTTCGAGTACGACAGGTCCGCGTTGAGCAGGATGTCGTCGTTCTCGTACTTGGTGTTCCACCCGGCCGCGAAGGTCGTGGTGTCCTTGCGGTCATAGTCGTTGCGAACGACCGGCTGGACCCCGGTGAAGGTCACCTTGTCAGGAAAGCTGCCCGAGGAATGCGAGGTGATCGTGGTGCCCGCGCCCCAGCCCGGGTTCAGCGGGAATTCGATGCCGCGCTGCGGCTGCTTTTCCTTGTAGTCGGCATAGAACACGTCGAGCGTCGAGTTCCACTCCGCGCTCGGCTGCCATTCCAGCGTGCCGAACGCGCCGAGGCGGTCGAGCAGCACCGACTTGGCGAACGGCTTCATGCCGCCGAGGACGGTGTAACCGGCGTCGTTGGGATAACCCCAGGCGCGGAAGCGTTCGACCTGGCTCGGGCTCGACTGGTACGACAGGCCGAGCGCGAGGCCGAGCGTGTCGTCGGCGAACTGGTCGACATAGGTGCCGGTGGCGCGATAGCCGTAGCCGCGGATGTCGGGGTTGAGCGAACCGCCCTCGTTGAATTCGGCGCGGGCCGACAGCGCGACGATGCGATCCTTCTTGGACAGCGGACGGATCGTGCGCAGGTCGACGGTGCCGGCGAGGCCCTGGCCGATGAGGCCGGCGTAGGGGGTCTTGTAGACGACGCCCTGGTCGATCAGTTCCGAAGGATACTGGTCGTATTCGACGGCGCGGTTGTCGCCCGAGGAAACCACTTCGCGGCCATTGAGCAGCGAAGTCGAGTAATCCGGGCCGAGGCCGCGGACCGAAAGGCTCTGGGCGCGGCCGTCGATGCGCTGCACGGCGAGGCCGGGCAGGCGGCCGAGAGTTTCGGCGATCGACACGTCGGGCAGCTTGCCGATGTCTTCCGAGGAGAACGCCTCGGCGATGACCGCCTGGTCCCGCTTCAGTTCGACCGCAGTCTCGAGCGCGCGGCGGAAGCCGGTCACGACGATCGCGTTTTCGCCGGCCGGAGCCTCTTCGGCCTGTGCGCCGTCGGCCGGCGCGGCGTCCTGAGCCTGCGCAGCGGTGGGCAGCGCCATGGCAAGCGCAAGGCCCAGCGCGGCGAAGCTGACGCCCGAAACGTGCTTACGGTATGCCATCGAAATACCTCCCCAAACGGCCGGAATCCGCTGTGCGGCCGGCCTGATCCTGTCCCTGGTCGTTTTGGCGGCGTGCACCCCTGCATCGCCGCTCAATGCATCATCGTGATACGCTCCGCCCTCGCCGCTCAGGAAGATGGCATACGTATACGCATAGTTTGCAATGAAACCTGGTGCGACATTCTCACACCATCGTTTACTCATGAAATCAGTATTTTACTTCAAATTTATCGAAGGAACAGGTTCAGTGTCAGGCGGCCGCGGCGAGGGTCGGCAACGGGCATGAACCGGTCCGGCAGGTCTGCGCAGTGCAGCGCATTGCCCCGGTATATCGCCATCCGGTTGAACCGTCCGGCAATGCGGTGGACTTGCTCGAACAGTCCCGAGTCGCCGCCGATGTAGGCCGCACCGGGCAGGCCGCCGGCGGACACGGCCTTGTCCAGATCGGCGCGGTATTCATCGAACCGGGCGGCGTCCACGCTTTCGAACCCGGTCGTACGCTGGCGGTAGAACGCGGTGCCGCCGGTTTCCGCGGCATCGAGGTAGAGCAGTGCGGCCAGCCGCTCGGGCTCCAGCCCGTCGAAATGCGGGAAACGCTGGATCGGCGCGAGCGCGTCGGCCGGGGTGGTCACCAGGCTGAGATAGCATTCGAGGAACCGCGGCGGGCGGGGCAGCGCGAACTCGCGTTCCAGAAACGGCAGCAGCGGCGCAACGAGCGGCATGGCGATCCGCTCAGACACTGCCGCGCGTACGCCCGGGTAGAACGGCCCGATCGGTTGGTACGCATGACGCGCGGCGATCTCCACCACCGCGCCGGGATCGACCAGCGCGCCATCAACGAGCACCAGCGGCTGGCGCTCGCGGCCGAAGCGCTCTGCGGCGACGGTCGCATCGGGGGACAAGGCAAGCGGTCCGCTCATGCGCGCACGATAGGACCTCGCCGGTATCTACCGCAACCGATTGCCAGTGCGCCCCCGCCCCGCTAGGTTTCGCATTCGGGGACCGGCACCAGACCATATCCAAGGCCCCGCCGCAGGAGAGGGTCATGGGCCGCAAGCGCTCGCAAAAGCCGACGAGCTTCGACATCGCCTATCTTGCGGGCGTGTCGCAGCCGACCGTCAGCCGGGCGCTGAGGGGCGACCGTTCGGTCAGCGCGGCGACGCGCGAGAAGATCCGCCGCATCGCCAACGACCTTCACTACACAGTCGACAAGAATGCCTCGTCGCTGCGCTCGCAGCGGTCGAACACCATCGCCCTGCTGTTCTTCGAGGATGAAACGCCAGACGAAAGCATGATCAACCCGTTCTTCCTGGCGATGCTCGGCTCGATCACCCGTGCCTGCGCCAGCCGGGGACTCGACCTGCTGATCTCGTTCCAGAAGATGGAAGACGACTGGCACGTCACCTACCAGGACAGCAACAAGGCCGACGGGCTGATCCTGCTCGGCTACGGCGACTACACGCTCTATGCCGACCGCCATGCCCAGCTGGTCGAGCAAGGCACCCACTTTGCCCGCTGGGGCTCGGTCACCGATGACACCAGCGGCGGCACGGTGGGTTCGGACAACGTCGGCGCGGGGCGGCTCGCGGGCGAGCACCTCGTGGCACGCGGGCGCAAGCAGGTGGCGTTCCTCGGCCATGCCGACGAGCACTATCCCGAGTTCGCCGCGCGCTATCGCGGGCTGTGCGAAGTGCTGCGCGAAAACGGCCTCGACTGCGGTCCCGAGCTCCAGCGCGATGCGATCACCACCGAACAGGCCGGCCATGCCGCAGCCGCCGACCTGATTGCCAGCGGCAGGAGTTTTGACGCGATCTTTGCCGCGAGCGACCTCATTGCGATCGGCGCGATGCGCGCGCTGGCCGAGGCCGGGCTTTCGGTGCCCGGCCAAGTTGCGATCGTCGGGTTCGACGACATTCCCGCGGCCAGTCTCGCCAATCCGCCCCTCACCACGATCATGCAGGACATGCGCGGTGCAGGCGAACGCCTGCTCGAAACGCTGATCGCCAAGATCGAGGACAAGCCCCTGCCCGAACCCATGCTGCCGACGCGGCTGATCGAGCGTGGGAGCAGCTAGGGCCGCGCGACTTCACCATCAAAAGTGCCGTCACCCTGAACTTGTTTCAGGGTCCAACTTGCGGCGTTGTTAGCCATCCGCGGTAGTTGCGCCACTTCGCCGAACTGCCGCTTGCGTCACAACCCTTCGCCGACGCTGGCAGACTGGACCCTGAAACGAGTTCAGGGTGACGAAGTCTGTGAGGACGGGACCCGCCTCGCCCTCCTACATTCGTATACGTTGTTGAGGCCCGCTGCTTTTCCTGCCAGCCGTGCGTGACGATCCGCGGACAGGCGCGGGCGACGGGACAGGATTTCAGCGGATGGACAAACCACGCCTGGGCTTTGCCGGCCTGTGGAACATCAGCTTCGGCTTCTTCGGCATCCAGGTCGGTTTCGCCCTGCAGAACGCCAACATGAGCCGGGTCTTCCAGACACTCGGCGCGAGCATGGACGATCTGCCCGCACTGTGGGTCGCCGCGCCGCTCACCGGCCTGCTGGTCCAGCCGATCATCGGTCACCTTTCCGACCGCACCTGGTCGAGGCTCGGGCGGCGGCGGCCCTACTTCCTGACGGGCGCCGTCCTCTCGGCGCTCGCCCTGTTCCTGATGCCGCTGGCTCCGACGGTCGGCCCCGCGCTGCTGTTCGCGGCGTGCATGCTGTGGCTGCTGGATGCCTCGCTCAACGTCTCGATGGAGCCGTTCCGCGCCTTCGTCGGCGACATGCTGCGGACCGACCAGCACGCCGCCGGATACGCCGTGCAGACTGCCTTCATCGGCGCGGGCGCGGTGGCGGGTTCGATCTTCCCGTGGCTGCTCGAACACCTCGGCGTCGCCAACGTCGCCGCGCCCGGCGAGCTGCCCGCGACCGTGCGATGGAGTTTCTGGGCAGGCGCGCTCGCAGTGCTCGGCGCTGTGCTGTGGACGGTCCTGACCACCCGCGAATACAGCCCGGACGAACAGGCCGCGTTCGGCGGCGAGGACGCGGGCTCGCATGACCAGCCGGTCCGGGCGCTGGCCGCCAAGTCCTATGCCTCGAGCGCCCTGTGGGCCGGCGCAGGGCTGGTCGTCGCGGCGCTGGTCGGCGAGTTCGCGCTCGAGAAGGAAGTCCTGCTGCTCGGCGCGCTCCTCTTCGCGTACGGCCTGCTCAGCGCCATCGCCATCTCGCTCGCCCGCAAGGGCCGGACCAGCGGAATGCTGGCGAGCATCGTCGGCGACTTTGCCGGGATGCCGCCGGTGATGAAGCGGCTGGCGGTGGTCCAGTTCTTTTCGTGGTCGGCGCTGTTCATCATGTGGATCAACACGACGCCGGTCGTGACCCAGTACGTCTTCGGCAGCAGCGACCCGGCGAGCGAGGCCTACAACGAGGGCGCGAACTGGGTCAACGTGCTGTTCACCGTCTACAACGGCGTCGCCGCGGTCGCCGCGCTGGCGCTGCTGCCCTGGCTGTCGCGCAAGCTCGGCCAGGTAACGACGCACTCGCTGTGCCTCGGCATCGGCGCGCTGGGCTTTCTCGGCTTTTTCGTGCTGCGCAATCCCGTGGCGCTGCTGCTGTGCGAGGTCGCCATCGGCATCGCCTGGGCGAGCATCCTCGCCATGCCTTACGCCATCCTCGCCTCGAACCTGCCGCAGGCGAAGCTCGGCATCTACATGGGGCTGTTCAACGTGTTCGTGGTCGTGCCCCAGCTTCTCGTGGCAACGGTGATGGGCTCGCTGATGAAGGCGTTCTTCCCCGGCGAACCGGTGTGGACGATGCTGTTCGCCGCCGCCTCGTGGGGCGTGGCCGCGCTCGCCATGCGGCGGGTCGCCGCGACCATCCAACCCTCGCGTCCGCTGGAGACGACCTTTGCGTAAATTCGCCCTCGCCCTTTCGGCGGCGCTCCTTGCCGCCTCGCCGGTCGCCGCCAAGAGCCCCTGGCAGCCCAAGCCTTATGTCGAACTCAAGCACCCGGCGTGGTCGAAGGACGCCGTGCTCTACCAGATCAACACCCGCCAGTTCACGCAGGAAGGCACCTTCCGCGCCGCCGAGAAGGAGCTGCCCCGGCTCAAGGCGCTGGGCGTCGACATCCTCTGGCTGATGCCGATCCATCCGATCGGCAAGGAAAACCGCAAGGGCAGCCTCGGTTCGCCCTACTCGGTCCAAGACTACTACGGCGTCAATCCGGAGTTCGGGACCAAGGACGACCTCAGGCACTTCGTCGACGCTGCCCACGCGATGGGCTTCCACGTCATCCTGGACCTCGTCGCCAACCACACCGCCTGGGACAACGCGCTCGCGAAGCAGCACCCCGACTGGTACGAAAAGGACTGGCAAGGTCATTTCCGTCCGACCCCGTGGTGGGACTGGTCCGACGTCATCGACCTCGACTGGTCGAAGCCGGGCGTGCGCGAGCACGTCGGCAAGGCGATGGAATACTGGGTTCGCGACTTCGCCATCGACGGCTTCCGTGCCGATGTCGCCGGCTATGTCCCGCTCGACTTCTGGGAAACCGAGCGCGCCCGGCTCGACCGCATCCGTCCGGTGTTCATGATCGCCGAGTGGAAGAGCTCGGAACTGACCCGCCGCGCCTTCGACGGGGTCTATGCCTGGGACTGGCACGTTTCGGTCAAGAAGATCGCCGCGGGCAAGGCCGATGCGACAGAGCTGTTCGGCTATTACGCCGAGAACGAGAGCGCCTGGCCGCGCGAGGCGATGCGCCTGACCTATATCGAGAACCACGACAGCAACGCCTGGGAAGGCACGACAGCCGAAAACTTCGGCCCGGCACTGCCCGCCTTCACCGCGCTGGCCTTTGCCGGCGAGGGCCTGTCGATGGTCTACAACGGGCAGGAAGCCTGTAACGAAAAGCGCCTTGCGTTTTTCGAGAAGGACCCGATTGACTGGTCGCAGGGCAAGGACTGCGCGAACGGCGCGCTGATCCGCGATCTCATCGCCTTCCGCAAGGCCAACCCCGCGCTCGCCAACGGTCAGTGGGGCGCGCGGATGCAGCAGGTGGTGAACGACCAGCCCAAACAGCTCTTCGCGTGGGTCCGCCAGAAGGACGGCAACAAGGTCGTCGGTCTGTTCAACCTGTCCGCGCAGCCGGTGACTGCCAAGCTGGCCGATGGCCTCGCGGCGGGGAGCTACCGCGAGTTCGGCAGCGGCGCAGCCGTGACCGTGGCCGCCGGAGACACGGTGACCCTGCCGCCATGGGGCTGGCGCCTGCTCTCGCGGACCAACTGACGACGTACCTGGGGGGGTAAACATGACGGGCAAGAGTGGCAGCTGGGCGGCAACCGCCGCGCTCGCCGGATTTCTGTTCGGGTTCGACACCGCGGTCATTTCCGGTGCCGAACAGGCTGTGCAGAAGGTCTGGTCGATGTCCGACGCGCTGCACGGGCTCGCCATCTCGTCGGCGCTGTGGGGCACGGTCATCGGCGCGCTCGGCGGGGGCTGGCCATCCGATCGCTTCGGACGGCGGCCCACCCTGATCGCCATCGGCGTGTTCTACGCGGTGTCGGCGATCGGTTCGGCCCTCGCATGGGGTCCGGCGTCGTTCATCGTATTCCGGGTGCTCGGCGGGCTCGCCATCGGGGTCAGTTCGGTCACCGCGCCCACCTATATCGCCGAGATCGCGCCCAAGGCGCAGCGCGGGCGGCTGGTCGCGCTGTTCCAGACGATGATCGTGCTCGGCATCCTCGTAGCGTTCCTCTCCAACTGGCTGATCGGCGGGCGCGGCGAGCATGACTGGCGGTGGATGCTCGGTGTCGTCGCGCTGCCCTCGCTGGCTTACCTCGCTGCCACGCTGACGATCCCGGAAAGCCCGCGCTGGCTGATGGTTCACGAGGGTAACGAGGCGAAGGCTCGCGCAATCCTCGCCGCGATCAATCCCGCGACGGTCGACGAGGTCATGGCGGCGATCAAGGCCGAGGCCGCCGAAGAGGCGCGCTCGATCGGCTGGGGGCGGTTCCTCTCGGGCGAATACCGCCGCCCCATCGCGCACGCCTTCCTGATCGCGATGTTCAACCAGCTCTCGGGCATCAACGCGGTGATCTATTACGCGCCGCGGATCTTCGAGCTGACCGGCGCAGGCGCATCGACCGCGCTGCTGGCGACGGTCGGCATCGGCCTCGTCAACATGGTCTTCACGCTCGCAGGCCTGCTGCTGATCGACCGCAGTGGGCGGCGGTTCCTGATGTACGTCGGCAGCTTCGGCTACATCATCTCGCTGGGCATGACAGCGTGGGGGTTTGCCAGCGGCCAGTTCGAGCTGGTCCTGCCGTTCGTGTTCGCCTTCATCGCCGCCCACGCGATCGGGCAGGGCGCGGTGATCTGGGTCTATATCAGCGAGATTTTCCCCAGCGTCGCGCGCGGCAAGGGACAGTCGCTGGGTGCCGGTACGCACTGGGTCTTTGCTGCGGGCCTGACGCTGGTCATGCCGGCGATCCTCGCGACGGTGCCCCCGGCCACGATCTTCACCGCATTTGCCGCGATGATGGTGCTGCAACTGCTGTGGGTCCGCTTCGCGATGATCGAGACGCGCGGGCGCAGCCTGGAGGACCTGGCGCAGGAAATGACCGCGCACTGAGCGACCGGCACCGCCCCGGCCAACGACACAAGGACGTCAACCCACGACGTGCGGCTTGAGGAAATCGGCCACTGTGCTGTCCGGCGGGGTGGCGTAACCGTCGACTGTCTGGTTGTCGCCGTCGAAGTTCTGGAACATCGGACAGTCGCTGTTGGTGGCTTCTACGGTGGTCTCCGCGAGCTTCCTGCCGGTCCTCGCTTCCATCACCGACAGCGCATAGGTCGCGGTGTGCCAGCGGACCTTGTTGTTGGTTGGTTTGTCGTCTGCCTTGTAGCCGTCGCAGACCTTGACCTCCTTTGCCGCAGTCCGGCGCGCGCAGGCGACAAGGTCGACCGCGGCATAGGCGTCGCCGTCGGCAGTGAACTGGACGGTCCAGTCGGGCGGCAGCGAGGTCGAGCTGTCGGTCAGATCGTCTTTCCAGCTCTCGAAATAGACAGCCTTGTGCGGTTTCTTTGCCGGGTCATAGGCCGCCGCGCGCGAAACCCCCGCGCCCGAGCAGACACCCTTGAAGTCGTCGGGGAACAGCTGCGCCTTGGGGGCGGATGCGGCACCGGCGGGCGCATCGCCGCCCGCGTCCTTGCCCTTGTCGCACGCGGCGAGGCTGGCGAGCGCGACGGCAACCACCGGCGTGAGGGCGAAATGCGTTTTGAGACAGGCCACGTCGAGATCTCCCCTTCCCGATGCTGGTGAAGCGCAGGAGATTCCTCTCCGCCACGCGAGTCAAGCGCGATCGGTGATCCGCAACGGCTGCAAAACGGCTGGCGCGTACCCCGTCGCCGGGCCTATGCTGGTGGTATCATGGGAAACTATCGCGCCTTGGTTCGAGTCGAGCGGCAATCCTCGGCATCCTCCCCCGTCTCGCGCCGCCGGGCGCTGCTGATGCTTTCGTCGAGCGCGGTGCTCACCGCGTGCGGCGGCGGAGGCGGTAGCGGCGGCTCGCCGGTTCCCCTGCCCTCGCCGACTCCGACCCCGACGCCGGTGCCGACCCCCACGCCCACCCCGACGGCTGCACCCATCTGGTCAGGCTATGGCCAGAATGCGCAGCACACGGGTTTCAGCCCGGTGGCCTCGCAAGACCTCGGCCGGATCGCATGGACGACACCGATCGACCTCGCCCCGGCCTATACCGCCAGCGGCGCGCTGCTCGCGCACTACGGCTCCCCTGCGGTGACGGCGGCGAACACCGTGGTGATCCCGGTCAAGACCACCAGCGCCGGCGGATACCGGGTCGAGGGACGGGCGGGCGCAACCGGCTCGCTGATCTGGTCGGTCGATACCGACTACGTCACCCCGCCGCACAACTGGTTCCCGCCGTACAACGTAGCCATATCGCTCCAGAACAAGGTCTACGCACCGGGCGCAGGCGGCAAGCTGCTGATGCGCGCCAGTGCCGACGCCGCGAGCGGTGGCTTCACCCCGCAGGTGTTTTTCGGTGCCAGCACCTACAACGCCAATCCCGCCGCTTACGATACCACGGTGTTCATCAACACTCCGCTGACGGTGGACGCCCAAGGCAACGTGTTCTTCGGTTTCCAGGTGGTCGGGAGCAATCCTGCCGGCGTGGTTGGCGGCATCGCCCGGGTCGCTCCGGACGGGACCGGGACCTGGGTCAGCGCCGCGACCGCCGCCGGCGATTCCGCGATCGACAAGGCGGCGCTGAACTGCGCCCCGGCGCTCTCCAACGACGGGACGCTGGTCTACATCGCGGTCAACACCGCTCCGGTTTCCGGCACCGTCCAGCGCGGCTACCTGCTCGCGCTGGATGCAACCACACTCGCGGTGCGCGGCCGGGCGCAACTGATCGATCCCAACCTGCTGACACCCGCGCGCGTCAGCGACAACAGCACCGCCGCCCCGGTAGTCGCGCCCGACGACCGGGTGTTCTACGGCGTCCTCGAAGCCGTTTTCCCGACCCACAACGCACGCGGCTGGCTGCTTCAGTTCGACCGGCTGCTCAGCCCCGTGGGCGTCCCCGGCAGCTTCGGCTGGGACGTTTCGCCGAGCGTCATCCCGGCGTCGATGGTCCCGTCATACAGCGGCTCGTCCAGCTACCTGCTGGCGCTGAAGTACAACAACTACGAGGACGTCGGCACTGGCGACGGGCTCAACCGCCTCGCTGTGCTCGATCCCAAGTCGAGCCAGGCCGATCCGATCACCCCCAGCGTGACGGTCATGCGCGAGATCCTGACCATCCTCGGCCCCACCTTCGACGCCGGCTCGACCACCGCGCGGCGCGAGTGGTGCATCAACACGATGGCGGCCGACCCGGCGCGCAAGTCGATCCTCGCCAACAACGAGGACGGGGTGATGTACCGCTGGGACCTGACCAACAACACCCTGTCGCAGGCGCTGCGCCTCAATTCAGGTCTGGGCCAGGCCTACACCCCGACGCTGGTTGGCGCCGACGGCGGCGTCTACGCGATCAGCAACGCGACGCTCTACGCGATCCGGGGCTGAACGAAAAAGGGCGGAGCCATCCGGCCCCGCCCTTCCTGTCTCGAACCTCGGCTGAAGATCAGCTCACCGTCGCCTTGTTGATCACGCCCGGCTTGGCCGGCGGCTCGCCCTTCGGGAGAGCGTCGATGTGTTCCATGCCGCTCTCGACCTGGCCCCACACGGTGTACTGCCGGTCGAGGAAGCGCGCGTCGTCGAAGCAGATGAAGAACTGGCTGTTCGCCGAGTGCGGGTAGCTTGTGCGGGCCATCGAGCAGACGCCGCGGACGTGCGGCTCGTCGTTGAACTCGGCCTGGAGGTCGGGCTTGTCCGATCCGCCCATGCCGGTGCCCTGCGGGCAGCCGCCCTGCGCCATGAAGCCCGGGATCACGCGGTGGAACTTCACCCCGTCATAGAAACCTTCGCTCACCAGCTCCTTGATGCGGGCGACATGGCCCGGGGCAAGGTCGGGGCGCAGCTTGATCACCACGTCGCCGGAATCGAGGGAAAGGGTCAGCTTTTCGTCGGCCATTGAAACAAATCCTCTGGTTGCGGCGCCGATATAGGGGCTCCGGAAAGAAAGTCACGCAGGGGCCGCCGAACCCGGTTGCTTTTGCCGTCTCCCGGCCTATCCCCGGCCCCGATGGAGCGCGACGAGGGCCTTGATCCGGACCGCATCGGCGAGGCTGTGGAGCTTTCGCCGGTCGAGGCTGCGCGCCTGTCGGATTCGCTCGACGAGGAGAATCGGCTCAAGGGTTCGTTCGTGCGCAAGGTGGTCGAGGCACTCGACGCCGACGACCGCGACACCGTGTACGAACTGGTCGAGCCGCTCCACCCGGCCGACATCGCCGACCTGTTCGAGCTGATCGACGAGGACGACCGTCCGCGCCTGGTTCGCGCGATTTCCGACCTCATGGGCGGCGACGTGCTCGCCGAGCTCAACGACCATGTCCGCGAGCTGCTGGTCGAGGCGCTGCCGCCCGAAGACGTCGCCGATCTCGCCGAGCAGATGGAGACCGACGACGCGGTCGCCCTGATCGAGGATCTCGACGAGGAGGACCAGCAGGCCGTCCTCGCCGAGATGGAGCCGGAAGACCGCGCCGCCATCGAATCGGCGCTGCTCTATCCGGAAGAAACCGCCGGCCGCCTGATGAGCCGCGAGTTCATCGCGGTGCCCGAGCACATGACGGTCGGCAACCTGATCGACTATCTGCGCGAAAACCCCGACCTCGCGAACGAGTTCTGGGAAGTGTTCATCGTCGACGTGAAGCATCGCCCGGTCGGGACCTGCATGCTTTCGTGGATCCTGCGCACCCCGCGTTCCATCTCGCTCGCCGACGTGATGAAGCGCGACCAGACGCTGATCCCGGTTGGCATGGACCAGGAAGAGGTCGCGCTGCGCTTCCAGAAGTACGCGCTGATCTCGGCGGCAGTCGTCGACGAGGACGGGCGGCTGGTCGGCCAGATCACCGTCGACGACGTCGTCCACATCATCCAGGAAGAGGCGAGCGAAGACATCCTGCGGCTGTCGGGCGCGGGTGACGGCGACATTAACGAGCCGATCCGCCTGACCGTCCGGACCCGCCTGTCATGGCTGGTCGTCAACCTCGGCACCGCCATCATCGCCAGCTCGGTCGTCGGGCTGTTCCAGGGCGCGATCGCCAAGTTCGCCTTGCTCGCCGTGCTCATGCCGATCGTCTCGGGCATGGGCGGGAACGCCGGAACCCAGACGCTGGCGGTCGTGGTCCGCGCCATCGCCACCAACCAGCTGACCAGCACCAACACCTGGCGCATGATCGGCCGCGAGTTCCGTATCGCGCTCGCCAACGGGGTGTCGCTCGGGCTGCTGATCGGACTGTCGACCGCGGCGATCTTCGGCAACCCGCTGCTCGGCGCGGTGATTGGCTCCGCGATGGTGATCAACAACCTCACCGCGGGGCTTGCCGGGATCCTCGTGCCGGTGACGCTCGACCGGTTGCGGATCGATCCGGCGGTGTCCTCGGCAGTGTTCGTGACCACTGCGACCGACGTGATGGGCTTCTTTTCGTTCCTCGGCCTTGCCGTGGTGACGGGGCTGGCAGGATGATCAACCTTTCTGCGGCCGTCATTGCGAGCGGCGCAGCCGCGCGGCAATCCAGCGTCGAGAGTGCCACCCTGGATTGCTTCCCCCCGCCTTCGCGGGGGTCGCAATGACGAAGTTAGATCATCAATGCCGCTGCACATGACCAAGGTCGCCTTCGGGGCGAAGTCGCTGGAAGAGATGCACGGCTGGTGGGCAAACCGGGGTGCGGAGGGCTTCCTCACCACGCGCTACCTTCCCAAGCGCCATGCCGAAATGGTCGGCGGATCCCTGTTCTGGATTCTCAAGCATCAGCTCGTCGCCCGGTCCGAGATCCTCCGGTTCGAGGAAACCGAGGGCGGGCGGCACCATATCGTGGTGTCGACGCGGCTGGTTGACGTCCACCCGGTGGCCCGCCGCGCGCACCAGGGCTGGCGCTATCTCGAAGACAAGGACGCGCCGCGGGACCTGCTGGTGGGCGAGGAGCTGGGCGAGACGATGCCGGGAAAGCTCGCGGCGGATCTGGCAAGGCTGGGGCTGGTTTAGGTCTCCTTCAAATCTTTACTCAAGCAGCGTCCCCGCGAAGGCGGGGACCTCGTGCCGCAATCGGTCCGCTCGATTGATGGAGGTCCCCGCCTGCGCGGGGACGCCGTAAACCCGAAGGGTAAAGCTACCCCTCCGCCCGCGCTTCCTTCTCCAGAACCCTGCGGATCGCGTTGGCGTAAGTCTCCGGCTCCTGCGCGCCGGGGATCAGGTACTTGCCGTTGACCACCATCGCCGGCACGCCGCTGATATTGAGGTCGTAGGCCAGCTCCTCCTCCCCGCGCACGTACTGGTCGAGCGCTTCGTCGGACAGCGCCTTCTCCGCCCGCGCCCGGTCCATGCCGGCGGCCTCGGCGAGGTCCAGCAGCACCGCCGGGTCCGACACGTTCCGCCGCTGCTGGAAATGGGCATCGAACAGCGACAGCTTGAGCCGGGTCTGGACCGCCGCCCCGTAACCCGCCAGCGCATGGGACAGCAGCTTGTGCGCGAGGAAGGTGTTCCACATCCACGCCGGCGGCGCTTCGCCTTCGCCGGTGTAGTCGAATGAATAGCCCGCCTCCGCCGCGATCCCGGCAATCTGCTTGCGCCCGGCCGCCGCCTGCTCCGCGGTGCGGCCGTACTTGCGCATGACGTGCCCGGCCGAATCCTCGCCCTCCGGCGGCATCTGCGGATTAAGCTCGAACGGCCGCCAGCGAATTTCCGCCGAAACCTCGTCGCCGAGCAGGGCAAGGCCCTTCTCCAGCTTGCAGTAGCCGATCACGCACCACGGGCACATGACGTCGGACCAGATGTCGATCTGGACGGGCGCGGTCATTGTTCGAGCCACCACTTGAGCAGGTGGTGCGCGACCGCGTGCGGCGGCGGGGCGATGAACGCGCCGTCCTCGGTGCCGGGCTGCATGGCGTAAGCGACCTCCTCGCGGGTGAACCAGCGCGCCTCGTCAAGCTCGGTCGTGTCGACGACGAGTTCGTCGCCCTCGGCCACGGCGTGGCACCCGATCATCAGCGAAGAGGGGAACGGCCACGGCTGGCTGGCGACATAGCGGACCTCGCGCACCCGCACGCCGGCCTCCTCGTGAACCTCGCGCGCGACCGCCTCCTCGATCGATTCGCCCGGTTCGACGAATCCGGCGAGCGCGGAGAACCGCCGCGGCGGGAAGCGCGGCTGGCGGCCGAGAAGCAGGCGGCCTTCGAATTCCACCAGCATGATCGTGACCGGATCGACGCGGGGGAAATGCTCGCCCTTGCACCCCTCGTTGGTGCAGTTGCGCTGCCAGCCGCCCTTGGTCAGCACCGTCGGCGCGCCGCAGCGGGCGCAGTGGCGGTGGCGGGCGTGCCAGTCGACCAGGCTGCGCGCGCCGCCGTAGGTGGCAAGGTCCTCATGCGCCATCATCGAAAGCGCGCGCCACAGGCCGGGGCTCGGCGGCCCTGCCCCGATCGAGCCGGCGGCGGGAACCGCGGCGAAGCAGCCCTTGCCGTCCATCAGGCCGAGGAAGACCAGCTCGGCGTCCGCGGGCGCATCGGCCAGCGTGCCCCATTCGAGCCCGCCGTCATGCGCCAGCGCCGGGTCGAGCCCTTCGAGCTTCAGCAGCCGCGCGCGCCAGTCCATCAGCGCGGCCAGCTTGTCCGGGTCCGAGCGGATGTGATCGGCCCGGTCGAGCCGCGCGCCGGCAAAGGCTATGCCGGAGCGGATCACGGCCGTGCCCCCGCCATCAGGTCCGCGATCACCGCCTTGGGGAACTCCTCGTGGATCGGGTAGGCGTCGGACGGCATGTACTGGGTGTAGAGCGACGCCCGGTTGCCGACCTTGTAGTTGACGAACGCCACCGTGCCCGCAGCGCCGCCCCAGCCGTAGGTGCCCTCAAGCATTCCCAGTCCGACCCGGCCGCCCGCGCCGAAGCCGGCACCGTCGATCATGCTGCCCTTGGTATCGACACCGGCCGGGAGCAGGTTGCTGGTGCCCATCCGCACCGCCGACTCGCTCATCACCCGCTTGCCGCCGATCTGCCCGAAACCGAGCAGCATAGTGAGGAACCGGTCGTAGTCGCGCGGCGAGGACACCAGCCCCGCCCCGCCCATCGGGAACGGCGGCTTGTCGAGATAGATCGACTTTGCCGCCGGATCGATCGGCAGGACCATACCGCCGAGGATGCCGTAGTTCGTGGTGAGCCGGTGGGCCTCGCTTTCCGGAACCTGGAACCAGGTGCTGCTCATGCCGGTGGGGGCGAGGATCCGCTCGGTCATGAATTCGTCGAACGGCTGGCCCGATACCTGCTGGATCACATAGCCCATCAGGTCGAGCCCGACCGAATAGGACCAGCGCGTGCCGGGTTCATAGACCAGCGGCAATTTGGCGAGCGCGGTGGCGAACGCCTCGAGGCTCTGCACCGGCTTGCCGCGGTCGAGCCCGGGGATCGGAGTGCGGCTGACCTGCCCGGGGATGACCCCCGCATCCTCGAATGCGGTCTTGAGCGGTCCCTTCTGGATGATCGAATAACCGAGCCCGGCCGTGTGGGTCAGCAGGTGGCGGATGGTGATCGCAGTCTTCGCGGGCTTGAGCTCGGTGATCGAGCCGTCGGGGGTGACCTGCACCTGCATCTTCGCAAACGCGGGCACGATCTCCGCCAGCGGCATGTCGAGGCTGAGCTTGCCTTCGTCGACGAGGATCATCGCCGACATGCCGGTGATGGGCTTGGTCATCGAATAGATGCGGAAAAGGCTGTCCGCCCCGACCGCGTCGGAATCGCCTTCGCCTTCCGTGCCGCGTTCGATCTCCAGCGCCGGCCCGCTGCCCCAGCCGAGCGCGGCGATCATGCCCGGCACCTTCTTCGCCGAGACGTAGCGGTCGATCATCGCCGCGACATTGGGCCACTTGGCCTCAGCCGCAGCGCTGGCGAAAGCGGCGCGCGGCAGCAGCGATGCCCCGGCGAGCAGGGCACCGCCGCCCAGAAGGCGGCGGCGTGAAACCGTGTTTGCGTGGAAATCCAGTGACGTCACCGACGAACCTCTCAATCGTTCTCGTTGTCCCGCGCCAGCGCGAGCAGGGCCGCCCGCGCGAACAGCGTTGGCAACCCGGCCGCCGCAAGGTCGGCAACGGGCCACCATTCTCCTGCCGGCAGCGTAGCGAAATCAGCGTCCTGAGCCAGCATCAATTGCAAATCGAGATCGAAATGCGTGAACCCGTGGCGGACGGTGCCGAGGCTGCGCCAGTCTGCCGCGACGGGGGGCATGCCCGCACCATCGCCGCGCGACGACCAGCCGTCGTCAGGCAGCGCGCGCATTCCGCCGAGCATCCCCTTGCCCTCCCGGCGGACAAGCCGGACCGCGCCGTCTCGCTCGATCCAGAAGGCCCGCCCCGTGCGCTGCGGCTTGGCCTTCTTCGGCGCCTTGGCGGGAAACCTCTCAGGTTCGCCGGTCGCGCGCGCCGCGCAGGGACCGGCCAGCGGGCAGATCAGGCAACGCGGATTGCGCACCGCGCAGACCGTCGCGCCAAGGTCCATCATCGCCTGGGCAAAATCCCCGGGCCGCTGGCCGGGCGTGACCGTCTCGGCGGCCAGGCGGATGGCGGGGCGCGAACCAGGGAGCGGCTCGGCGATGGCGAAGAGCCGCGAGACGACACGCTCGACGTTGGCGTCCACCACCACGGCGCGCTGGTCGAAGGCAATCGCCGCCACCGCGGCGGCGGTATAGGCGCCAAGGCCCGGAAGCGCTCGCAAGCCCGCCTCGTCATCGGGAAACGCGCCGCCCATGCCCGCCACCGCGCGCGCACAGGCCAGCAGGTTGCGGGCGCGGGCGTAGTAACCGAGCCCCGCCCACGCCGCCATGACCTCGGCGTCGTCGGCCGCCGCCAGCGCCTCGACGCTGGGCCAGCGCTCGAGGAATCTCGCGTAATACGCCCCGACCGCCGCCACCGTCGTCTGCTGGAGCATGACTTCTGACAGCCACACGCGGTACGGATCCTGCCGTCCCTCCCCCGGCCGCATGCGCCAGGGCAGCGACCGGCCATGGACATCGTACCAATCGAGCAGGAGCGGGGCGATTTCGGTGGGGTCGAGGGTCGGGGCACTGGCCTGCATCGCGCCGCTATGGCATGGGCGGAGGTGCAATGGAACGCGACAGCAAGCCCCCTTCGAAAGCCGGACCCAAGGCCGCGCAGCCGCGCCCCTACGAGCGTCCGCGCGGCGGCGCGGCCAAAGCGATCGCCGACCTCATGCCCGAAATCGGCCGCACCGCATTCCGCCGCTTCGGGTTCGTCCAGAGCAGCGTCGTCACCCGCTGGCCGGAGATCGTCGGGGAGCGCCACGCCCGCCACTGCACGCCCGAGGCGATCCGTTTTCCGCCCGGCGAGAAGAGCGAAGGGATCCTCCAGCTCGTGGTCACGCCCAGCCACGCGACCATGCTCCAGCACGTGATCCCGGAGATCATCGAGCGGGTGAACCGCTTCTTCGGATACAAGGCCGTGGCGCGGGTCAAGCTTCGGCAAGGTCAGGTTCAGGCGCCACCGGCTGAAAAGCGCACCGCGCCGCCATCGCTGCGGCCGATCCCGATGGAACTGGGCGAGAGCCTGCGCGACATCGGCGATCCGGAACTGCGCACGGTGCTCGAATCGCTCGCCCGCAGCCTCGGCGGGCCGGACAAGGATGGGGGAAGAAAGTGACGTCCAAGCCGCTCGGCAGGGTGATGATGGTCCTGATGGCGCTGCTCGGCGGCGCGGCGCTGGTTGCGGCGGCCAAGCCGGCCCGCGCGCCCAACTGGAACCAGACCGTCGCCCAGACCGATCACGAAAGCTTCCTCCTCGGCAATCCCGACGCCAAGGTGAAGCTGGTCGAATACATCAGCTACACCTGCCCGCACTGCTCGCATTTCGAGCAGCAGTCCGCCGACCAGCTCCGCCTCGGCTTCATCGCCCAAGGCAAGGGTTCGATAGAGGTGCGCAGCTTCGTGCGCGACCCCATCGACATGACCGTCGCCGTGCTCACCCGCTGCGGACCGCCGGCGCGGTTCTTCACGCGGCACTCGGTGTTCCTGCGCACGCAGGACACCTGGATGGCACCACTTTCCGACGGCGTCTCCCCGACCGAGAACCAGCGCTGGTTCAAGGCCGATCTCGCGACGCGGATGCGCTACATCGCCAGCGACTTCCACTTCTACGAGATCATGGGCACGCTCGGCGTCGATCGCACCACCACCGACAAGTGCCTCGCCAACACCGCGCTCGCCCAGCGTCTCGCCGATCTGACCCAGCAGGCCGAGGAAAAGCAGTTCATTCATGGCACCCCGGCCTTCATGATCGACGGCGCGTTGCTCGCCGGAACGACCGAATGGTCGATGCTCCGCCCCCAGCTCGACGCGCGCCTGCGCTGATTCACCTGTGGAGAAGCGTCGGGGCACGCCCCGCGCCCTTCAAACACCTTGAACGATACGCTAGCCTTCCCCCAAACCCACGACGAGGAACCACGATGGCCTTCGCCAAGACCGCCCGCCTTCTCCTGATCGCCGCCCCGCTCGCGCTCGGCCTCGCCGCCTGCTCGCAGAGCGAGGATGCCAAGCCGGAAAGCTCCGGCCCGATCGCCAGGATCGCGCCCCCGGCCGGAACGGCGTGGGCCGACAAGGTCACCATCACCCCTGACGGCGGCTACCTGATGGGCAACCCCGATGCGCCGATCAAGCTGACCGAGTTCGGCGCGCTGTCGTGCTCGCACTGCGCCGAGTTCGCGGAGAAGAGCTTCACCAAGCTGCGCGACGACTACGTCGCCAGCGGCCGGGTCAGCTATGAGCTGCGCTACTTCATGCTCAATGCGCTCGACGTGCCGGCCACCTTGCTTGCCACCTGTGGCGCGCCAGAGGGGACGATCGCGCGGAGCGAGGCGTTCTGGGGCTGGCAGCGCAACATGTTCGAAAACCTCCAGAAGGCCGGGGATGACCAGTTCAAGGCCGCGTCCTCGATGCCGCCGGCGCAGCGCTTCGCCGCCATCGCCCGGATCGGCGGGATGGACGAGTTCTTCGCCCAGCGCGGCATCGCTGCCGACCAGGGGGCGAAGTGCCTGGCCGACACCGCCAAGGCCGAAGCGCTGGTCAAGCAGACCGAGACGGCGAGCACCGACTACGAAGTGACCGGCACCCCGACCTTCCTGCTCAACGGCAAGAAGGTGGAGGGAAACACCTGGGAAGCGATCGAACCGCTGCTCCAGAACGCCGGGGCGCGCTGATGACAGCGCTCCGGTAAGGCAGGGCGCGGGGGGCGGCCGGTGCAGATCAAGCGACTGAAACTGTCCGGTTTCAAGAGCTTCGTCGAGCCTGCCGAACTGCGCATCGAACCCGGCCTGACCGGCGTCGTCGGCCCCAACGGCTGCGGCAAGTCCAACCTGCTCGAAGCGATCCGCTGGGTCATGGGCGAAAGCTCGGCCAAGTCGATGCGCGGCGGCGGGATGGAGGACGTGATCTTCGCCGGCACCGCGCAGCGCCCGGCACGCGACTTTGCCGAAGTCATGCTTACCGCCGAGACCGCGGCCGACGGGCCGTTCGGCGGAGACCTTGAAGTCGTCCGCAGGATCGAGCGCGGTGCGGGCAGCGCGTACCGCGTCAACGGCAAGGACGTCCGCGCCAAGGATGTCGCGCTGGTTTTCGCCGACGCCGCGACCGGCGCGCACAGCCCCGCGCTGGTCAGCCAGGGCCGCATCGCCGCGGTCATCGCCGCCAAACCCGCCCAGCGCCGCGAGATGCTGGAAGAGGCCGCCGGGATCGCCGGTCTCCACGTCCGCCGCAAGGATGCCGAAACCAAGCTTCGGGCGACCGAGACCAACCTCGCCCGGCTGACCGACCTGCTCTCCGGCCTCGAAGGCCAGATCGCGACGCTGCGCCGCCAGGCCCGCGCCGCCGAGCGCTACAAGGCGGTCAGCGAAAAGATCCGGCTGGCGGAGGCCCGTCTCGTCTTCGCCCGCTGGCGCGATGCCGCCGCCGCTGCCGACGCCGCCCGCGCCGAGGCGAAGGCGGCGGACGAGGCGGTGCTCATGGCCCAGGCGCTCGCCGCCGAGGCCCAGAAGCAGCAGCACGCCGCCGCCGCGGCACTGGCCGAAGTGCGCGAAGAGCTGTTCGACCGCCGCCAGGACGCCGCCGCCCACGGCCAGCGCATGGCTTCGCTCACCGCGCAGCTCGAAGCGGCCGAGGAGCGGGTCAAGGACATCGACCGTCAGCTTGCCCGCCTCGACGCCGACCGCGGCCATGCCGACAAGCTGACCGAAGACGCCGCCGCCGCCCTCGCCCGGCTGGAGGGCGACGTTGCCGCCGCCGAAGCGGCCCTGACCGCAGAGGAAGCGCGCCGCGCGCCGGTCGCTACCGCGCTTGACGACGCCGAACGTGCCGCCCGCGCCGCCGAAGTGGCGCTCGCCCAGCGGGTCGCCGAACAGGCCGGCATCGACGCCGACTGGCGCGTGGCGGAGGCGGCGCTCGCCTCGGCCCGGCAACGTCTGGCGCGGCTTGACCAGGATGCGCAGCGGCTGGCGGCGCAAGTCGAGGCGCTGGACCGCGAGCCCGATCCCGCCGCGCTGATGGCCGAGGCGGAGACCCGCCGCGATGCGGCGGCGGCCGCACTGGCAGCGGCGCAGGCGGCCCGCGCCGAACTCTCGGCGGAACGCGAAACGCTGATTGCAGCGCG
Source organism: Novosphingobium sp. FW305-C-111 (assembly GCF_058783565.1). Classification (NCBI taxonomy): domain Bacteria; kingdom Pseudomonadati; phylum Pseudomonadota; class Alphaproteobacteria; order Sphingomonadales; family Sphingomonadaceae; genus Novosphingobium; species Novosphingobium sp. FW305-C-111. Next base: position 10,391 of record NZ_JBYSYP010000010.1, on the reverse strand, counting down.
CGATGCCGCCGGCTCGGCCTTTGCTGCCACCCGCGCCGAACTCGCCGGGATCGAGCGCGAGGCCGACGCGCTGGCCCGCGACAAGGCGGCGCGCGACAAGCAGGCCGCCGCCAAGGGGCGCGGCAAGGCGGCGATCGCGGCGGTGCAGGTCGCCAAGGGTTACGAACGCGCGCTGGCGGCGGTGCTCGGGCGCGACTCCATCGCCCCGCTCGGGCCCGCGCCCGCGAATGCCGAAGGCCGGTTCTGGACCGGCGCCGAAGCCCCGGCTCCGCTCGCGGACTCGCTCGCCCTCAAAGTCACGCAGTGCCCGCCCGAACTGGCCGCGCGTCTCGCGCTGGTGCGCGTGGCGGAGGCCGACGAAGGCCAGCCGCTCGCCCCCGGCGAATGGCTGGTGACCCGCGCCGGGCACTTGCGCCGCTGGGACGGGTTCGTGGCGCGCGGCGAAGGCGCGGCCGAGGCGGCCCGGCTCGAGGCGGAGAACCGCCTGGCCGAACTCGAGGCCGCGCTTCCCGAACGCCGCAAGGCCGTCGCCGAGGCCGACGCCGCCATGCAGGCGGCGCAAGCCGGGTTGGCCGGGGTCCAGCAGCGCATGGTCCAGGCCGAGCGGGATCTCAACACCACCTCGGACGCCGAACGCACCGCCCTGCGCGCGCTCGACCAGGCCGAGGCGGCGCGCACCCGGATGGCCGGACGGCGCGAGGAACTCGCCGCCGCGCAGGCTGACCTCGCCGACCAGCGCAAGGCCGCTGCCGACGAAGAATCCGCCGCCGAGGCGCGCAAGACCGCGCTCCCCGATCCTGAAGCCGGCCGCGCCGCGCTCGATGCCGCGCGCGCCCGCAACGAGGCCGCCAGGGTCGCGCTCCAGTCCGCCAGCGCCGCGACCGCCGCGCTCGAACAGGCGCTGGCCGTTGGGCGCGAGCGCCTCAATGCCCTGCGCGGTGACATCCGCAATTGGCAATCCCGTGCCGGCGACGCCGCCCGGCGCCTCGCCGAGATGTCGGGGCGGCGCGAGGAGCTCGAGGCCGATCGCGCCGTCGTCGCCGCCAAGCCCGAAGGCCTGATGCGCGAGATCGAGCAGGGCGATACAATCCGGACGCGGCTGGGCGAGGAACTGGCGAAGGCGGAAGCCGCGCTGGCCGAGGCCGAAGCCGCGGGCAAGCGCAGCGACGCCGCGCTCACCGCCGCCAACGAAACGCTCGCCCTCGCCCGCGAGACCCGGGCCGGAGCCTCGGCCCGCGCCGACAACGAAGACCAGCGCCGGCAGGAAATGGCAGCGATCTCCGGCGAGCGATTTCAGTGCCCGCCGCCGCTGCTGCCCGAACGCTTCTCTTTCGTTTCCGCCGAAGTGGGCGGCGCAGGCGAGGAATCGGCCGCGATGGACCGCCTGACCGCCGAGCGCGAGCGGATCGGCCCGGTCAACCTCGTCGCCGCCGACGAACTCGCCGAGGCCGAAGCACGCCACGGCTCCAGCGCTGCCGAACAGGCCGAACTGACCGAGGCGATCCACCGCCTGCGCGGGTCGATCGGCAATCTCAACCGCGAGGGGCGCGAGCGACTGCGCGCCGCGTTCGAGGCGGTCGACGGACATTTCCGCCGACTGTTCAGCCGCCTGTTCGGCGGCGGCGAGGCCCACCTCGCGCTGGTCGACAGCGACGATCCGCTGGAAGCGGGGCTCGAAATCTTCGCGCAGCCACCGGGCAAGCGGCTGCAATCGCTCACCCTGCTCTCGGGCGGCGAACAGGCCCTGACCGCGGTCGCGCTGATCTTCGCCCTGTTCCTCACCAATCCCGCCCCGATCTGCGTGCTCGATGAAGTCGACGCGCCGCTGGACGACGCCAACATCGAACGCTTCTGCGACCTCCTCGACGCGATGGTGGGGGAGACGAAGACCCGCTACCTGATCGTCACCCACAATGCCGTGACGATGAGCCGCATGCACCGCCTATTCGGCGTGACGATGGTCGAGCGCGGGGTCAGCCGCCTGGTCAGCGTGGACTTGGGCGGCGCGGAGGCATTGCTGGCGGCGGAATAGTCACTCCAGCACGAACCGCGGCCCCGGCCCGGCCGCGCCGGCGCGGTCGTCCTTGTTGTAGAGTTCGCAGCGCTGCAGGCTCAGGCAGCCGCAGCCGATGCACTGGTCGAGCTTGGCGCGGGTTCGGGTGAGGAGCTGGATCCTGGCGTCCAGCGCGGCGCGCATTGAGCGGCTGATCTTCTGCCAGTCGGCCAGCGTCGGGGTGCGGCCCTGCGGCAGGGTGGAAAGCTCCGCCTCGATCTCGGCGAGGCCCAGCCCCAGCCGCTGCGCGATCAGGATGAAGCTCAGCCGGCGGATGTCGGAGCGCAGGAAACGGCGCTGGTTGCCCATCGTCCGGAACGAGGAAATCAGCCCGCGTTCCTCGTAGTAGCGGATCGCCGAGACAGCGAGGCCGGTGCGCTGCGCGAGAACGCCGATGGGGACGAGATCGTTGCGATTCACCGGCCATTCTCCCGTTTGGGCTTGACCTCAAGTTAGCTTGAGGTTGCATCAAGGCAAGCATCGATACGCTTTTTCTTCGGAAAGGACCTGAACAGATGCCTGCAACCCTCGAACACGCCAACATGACCGTCAGCGATCCAGAGCGCTCTGCCGCGCTGCTCGAAAAGCTGTGCGGCTGGCATGAACGCTGGCGCGGGCCGTCGCAGCTTGGCGGGTGGACGATCCATGTCGGCTCGGAGAGCGACTACCTCGCGCTGTGGACTCCGGGCGAGGCGCAGCAGGAGCGTTTCGCCAAGGGCGTTCCGCTCAACCATATCGGCCTGCTGGTCGACGACCTGGACGCCGCGGAGCGGGTGGTGATCGAAGCGGGGCTCGAGCCCTTCAACCACGCGGACTACGAACCGGGACGGCGTTTCTATTTCTTCGACTGGGACGGGATCGAGTTTGAAGTGGTCAGCTATGCCTAGACGCGGGTGCCGGCACATTGCACGATGCGCCCGTTCATTCGGGAGGAATTGCAAGGTGTTGTCCAGATCGCATGCTCTGGGATGGCTGGCGGGGGCGGCCTGTGCACTTTTCGCAGTGCCTGCCGCAGCCCAGGACGACGCAGCCGCCCCTGCCTGCATCCCCCGCGCCGCGGCACCCGGCAGCCCCAAGCAGGCGCTCGTCATCGCCAATGCCGCCTATGGCAACGGCTGGTCGCCTCTGCAGAGCCCGGCGGCAGACTCCGTCGTGCTGGAGGCCGCGCTTCGAGCGAGCGGCTTTTCGGTCGCGGTCGTCTGCGACGGCAGCGCCGCGACCATGCGTGCCGCGATTGCCGACCTCGGCAGAAGGGCGCAGGGTGCAGAGGTGGCGCTGGTGTACATTGCCGGCCATGGCTTCGAGTACGCCGGGCGCAGCTTCTATGTGCCGATCGGCGCGCCGGCCCGCACCGATCGCGAGGCGCTGGCATCGACCTATATCGATGGCGACGAGCTCAAGCAGGCCCTCGCCGGAGCGGGTGCCAAGGTGCTGCTACTCGATGCGTGCCGCACCGCCTTCGTGCCAACCGGCACTGGCGGGCAAGCAGCGTCGCTCCTCGGCGATGCCTATGTCCTGCAGGTGCCCCGCGGTGCCCTGGTCTTTTCGACCGGGCGCGGCCAGCCGGCCTTCGATGCCTCGCCGCCCACCTATCGCACGAGCCCGTTCGCGGCGAGCCTGGCAGAATACCTTCCCATTCACGGCCTCGAACTGGCCGACCTGTTCCGGGCGGTCGATCTCGACGTTCGTCGGCGGACAAAGATCTATACCAACGGGCCGCAAAAGCCGTGGATGTTGAGCGAACTCGACAAGCCGCTCTACATCAACCGGCCCGACACCACGCCGACGCTCGATCGGAAGGCTTGGGCGGGGAAGCAGCCCTCGCTCGACGTCGATATGCAGCAACTCGAGGTGGGGGAGGATTTTGCGACCGCCGCCCGCCTGCTGCGCGATATCGGTGTCGCCGACCTGCTTGCACGTGCCGAGCGCAACGACGCGATGGCCCAGTACTTCGTTGCCTATCTCTACCAGACGGGGCTCGCACTCGAGCGTGACGAGGTCGAAGCCGACAAGTGGCTCCAGCGCAGCGCGGCCCGTGGCAATCCGGCGGCGCAGGCCGCTCTCGGGCTGACCGGGGTGATGCATGCCCAGGACGAACAAGCTGAGGTTCGCGGGCGCCGCCTGCTCGAAGCCTCGGCCCGGCAGGGCTTTGCGCGGGCGAACTACTACCTTGCCGTCGTCAGCACCGACCCCGCCGAGCGCAAGCGCTACCTGAGCCTCGCGGCCGAAGACGGCGACCCTTACGCAGCGTTCCAGCTTGCCAGTTCCGATGAGCCCGACCGCGCCATCGACCTGCTCCAGGGGATCTACGACAGCGGCGACGAAGGCGCCGCCGTGTGGCTTTGCGAGCTCTCGGCCATTCTAGGCCGGATGGACAGCGCCGTCACCGCCTGCGAAGCAGCCGCACAAGCCGGCGTCCCCAGTGCGCAAGCCCATCTCGCCACCCTCTACGCCGTCGGACGGGGCAAGGTTCGCTCACCGGCAGAGGCGAGGCACTGGGGCGTCCTGGGCACTCCGGCGGTCTATTTCGAACTCGACCGTGGCGATCCGGTCGCGTTCAACGCCGCCGCGGTGATCGGCGATCTGGTCGAAGTGAACAAGGTGCGTCCGATCCGCTCGATCTCGGTCGAGGCGCATCTCGACGGCATCTATTCGCGCGAATACGCCATCTCACTGGGGTCGCGCATGGCCTCGCGGGTTGTCGACGGGCTGACCGAGGCAGGCTTTTCTCCCGCGATCGTCAGTTCCATTTCCTATGGGCGGGAGCGTCCGCGCAACAAGGGCTTCGGCATCCAGCCGCTCGAACGACGCGTGGATGTCGTCGTCCGCTATGCCGACGAGCCCGTTCAGGACCCGGCGTTGCCGACGACATAGCACGCCGCCGCCATCAGCAGCCCGGCAAAGCGGTTGCTGCGAAACCGGGCGAGCGCATTGCCGCCATCGTCGGGGCGCAGGGAGAGCACTTGCCACGCAAGGTGCGCGACGACCGGAGCGAGCGCGAGCAGAGCCACCCAGTCCGCCCGCAGCAGCCAGAACGCCAGCGCCCAGAGCGCGACCGCGCCGCCATAGCACAGCCCGACGCCGCCCTTGACGTGGCGCCCCATCGCCAGCGCACTCGAACGGATGCCGACCAGCGCGTCGTCCTCGCGGTCCTGCAGCGCGTAGATCGTGTCGTAGCCGATCACCCACAGGATCGACCCGGCATAGGCGGCGAGCATCACCGGCAGGCGCTCGGGCGTGATCGCGGTCCACGCCACCGGAAGGCCCCACGAGAACACGATCCCCAGCCACGCCTGCGGCCACCAAGTGATCCGCTTCATGAACGGGTAGGCGGCGACCGGGAGGATGCTTCCCAGTGCGACGAGCTGCGCGGCGCGCGGCAGTTGCAGCAGCACGACAAGGCCGATCCCGCACAGGAACAGCAGCCACGTCCAGGCCTGCGTCTTCGACACAGCTCCGCTCGCGACGGGCCGCGCGGCGGTGCGGGCAACCTGGCGGTCGAGATCGGCATCGACGATGTCGTTATAGACGCACCCCGCCCCGCGCATCGCGATCGCGCCGAGCAACAGCCACGCGACCAGGTCCCATCGGGTGCCGCCGCCCGCGAGCATTACCCCCCACGCACAGGGCCAGAACAGCAGCCACCAGCCGATCGGCCGGTCGAACCGGGCGAGCAGGGCATAGTTGCGCAGCGTGGCAGGGAGCCGGCCGACGAGGCCCTTGTGCTCGCTGTCGGGGACGATGGCGGCCGGGTCGGTCATGTCACATCCCACTCATCGTCATTGCGAGCAGCTGCAGGCTGCGCGGCAATCCACGCGCCGGGCACAACCGCTGGATTGCTTCGGTCTGCCGCCTCGCAATGACGGAGCGGGGCTGGTTACGCCGCGCACACCAGCCCGGCATGCTCCAGCGCCGCGTCGACCGCCTTTCGCGCGGCCTCGCTGCACGGGACCATCGGCAGGCGCAGCTCCTCGCTGATGTCGGGAAACAGGCGGCTCAGGGCATACTTGACCGGCCCCGGCGAGGCGTCTTCGAACATTGCGTAATGCAGCGGATAGAGCCGGTCGTTGAGCTCGCGCGCCTTCTCGAAGTCGTTGGCGGCACAGGCAGCCTGGAAATCCGAGCACAGTTTCGGCGCGACGTTGGCGGTCACCGAGATGCAGCCCACGGAGCCCGCCGCATTAGCGGGAAGCGACAGTTCGTCGTCGCCCGACAGCTGGCAGAAGTGCTTGCCGATGCCCATGCGGTGGTCGGTCACGCGGGAAAGGTCCCCGCTCGCGTCCTTGATGCCGACGACCCGGTCCGGATAGCGCTTGGCCAGCTCGCACACGGTTTCGGGCAGGATGTCCGTCACCGTGCGGCCGGGCACGTTGTAGAGGATCATCGGCAGGTCGTTGTGCTCGGCGAGGTAGCTGAAGTGGGCGATGATCCCCGCCTGGCTCGGGCGGTTGTAGTACGGCGCGACGAGCAGCGCCGCCTTGGCCCCGCACTTGCGCGAAAAGTTCATGTGGAGCAGCGCGTTCATCGTGTCGTTGCTGCCGCAGCCGGCGATCACCGGGACCCGGCCAGCGGCCTGTTCGACGCAGACTTCGATGACGCGGTGGTGCTCGGCGTTCGACAGGGTCGAGGCCTCGCCGGTGGTCCCGCAAGGCACCAACGCCGCTGATCCGTTCTCGATCTGCCAGTCGACGAGTCGCCGGAAAGCCTTCTCGTCGAACGTTCCGTCGCGAAAAGGAGTCACCAGAGCCGGGATCGAGCCGGAAAACATGGACTTTTTCCTTCAGTTTTGTGCATTGTCCGCAGGTCAGCGCCGAACGGCGCTGCACGACGGGGTCTCATTCAGCGCCTGATAAGGAGCCGAACCGCACGATGTCCAGCATGGACGGTTCTAGGATACGCAATCGCTTCGCCGCCGCCGCACTGATCGTGCCGGCGCTGCTGGCCTCTGTCGCCTGCCACGCCAACGACGGCAGCGAATGGGACCAGGCGCGCGCCTCGCTCGTCGCCAGCCAGCCGACCGGCATGGCCGCGGCGGTCGACAAGTGGCGGCTGCTGTCGGCGTCCGACCGGTTCTCCTTCTCCGACTATGCCGGTTTCCTCCTCGCCTACCCGGGTTTCCCGGACGAGGAGAAGGTGCGGCGCTATGCCGAAAAGTCGCTCGGCACAAGTTATGTGGAGCCGGCGCGGCTGGTCGCCTATTTCGACAAGGTTGCACCGCTGACCAATCCCGGGCGGGCCGAATATGCGCTCGCGCTGAAGGCGATGGGCCGGCCGGAAGCCGCCAGCGTGGCGCGGCAGGCCTGGCGCGGCGGGGCGATGAGCGACGCCGACGAAAGCGCGATCCTGTCAGCCTGGGGTTCCGGCTTCACCGCCGAGGACCACGACGCGCGGATGGACGCGCTGCTCTGGGCGAGCGCGACGGCGCAGGCGGAGCGGCAGCTGGCGTGGGTTTCCCCGGCGCGCAAGGGCGTCGATGCCGCACGCCTTGCAGCCTTGAAGGGGACGGACCTGGGTGCGGCGGGCTTCTACGCGACCGCCACGACGCTGGCCGATCCCGGCTATGTGTTCCAGCAGGCGCGGTACTTGCGCAAGACCGGCCAGGGCGGCGCGGCGCGCGCCTTGCTCGCCGGCCGTCCGCTGCTGGCGAAGAAGCCGCTTGATCGTGACAAGTGGGTCGAGGAACTGCTGGTCAACGCCAAGGGCGCGGCGACTTCCGGCGACCCGCGCAGCGCCGTACGGATTGCCCAAGGGATCGACGATGCCTTCGATCCGGGCGAGGATATCCGGGGTCTCAGCTTCGGCCTGCGCGACGATTACACCTCGCTGATGTGGCTGGGCGGGACGGAGGCGCTGTGGGATCTCGGCGCCCCGCGCGAGGCGGCGCCGCTGTTCTGGCGTTTCGGCAACGCGGCCAAGACCCCGGGCACCCGCTCCAAGGGCTTCTACTGGGCCGGCCTTGCCGCCACGCGTGCCGGCGACGCGAACGAAGCTAGGCGCTATTTCGAGCTCGCCGCGCAATATGCCGACCAGTTCTATGGCCTGCTCTCGCTCGAGCGGCTGGGACGACCGGTCCCGAACTTCGCGGTGGATTCCATCGCGGTCCCCACCCCGCAGGAGCGCACCGCGTTCCAGTCCGCCCCGCTGACGCTGGCGGTGCGCGAGGTGGCCCGCGGCGGCGACTGGAAGACCACGGTGCGCTTCTTCAAGGAAATCGCCGACCAGCAGGACACCGAAGGCCAGCACATGCTGGTCGCGGAACTGGCCCGCAACACCGGGCGGCGCGATCTCGGCGTGATCCTCGGCATGGCAGCGGGCAGCCACGGGTTCCTCGACTTCCAGCACATCGGCTTCCCGCTGATCCCGGTTCCCGCGGGCTATGACAGCAAGTGGACGATGATCCATGCGATCAGCCGGCAGGAAAGCCAGTTTGCCCAGAACGCGCTGAGCCACGCCGGGGCACGCGGGCTGATGCAGCTGATGCCCGGCACAGCCAAGGAGCAGGCGGGCAAGATGGCGCTCGCCTATTCCCCCGCCGCGCTGACCGATGATCCGAACTACAACATCCAGCTCGGCGCGGGCTATTTCCAGCGGATGCTCGACTACTACGGCGGTTCGTGGCCGCTGGCGGTCGCGGCTTACAACGCCGGCGCGGGCAACGTGAACAAGTGGCTGCGCGCCAACGGCGATCCCCGGAACGGCGGGATCAGCTGGGTCGAATGGATCGAGCGCATCCCGCTTTACGAAACCCGCAACTACGTGACCAAGGTGCTGGAAAACGCCGTGGTCTATGAAGCGATGAACCCCGGCAAGGCCAGCTACCGCGGGCCCAACCCGCTGAGCCACTTCCTCGGGAAGAGTTCGCCGGGGTAACGCGCTCAACAATCAATCACCGCGTCCCCGCGCAGGCGGGGACCTCGTGCCGCATACGGTCCGCCAGATTGATGGAGGTCCCCGCCTCCGCGGGGACGCGCTTGTTTTTGTGACGAAGCGCGCTACCCCGCCGCCATGAAACCCGACGGCCCGCCCATCACCCCTGCCGGCTTTGCCGTGCTGCGCGCGCGCTACGACCACCTGCTCGGCACCGAGCGGCCGCAGATCGTCGAGATCGTCAGCTGGGCGGCGGGCAACGGCGACCGCAGCGAGAACGGCGACTACCTCTATGGCCGCAAGCGGATGCGCGAGATCGATCGCGAGCTTGCCCACCTGGCCCGGCGGATGAAGGCCGCCCGCGTGGTCGACCCGGCGCGCCAGCCGGACAAGAGCAAGGCCTTCTTCGGCGCGACCGTCACCATCGCGGATGAGGACGACAACCACCGCACCGTCACCCTCGTCGGCGACGACGAACAGGACGCAAGCGCCGGCCGCATCGGCTGGTCGAGCCCGCTGGCCCGTGCGCTGCGCGGCGCGGCAGTGGGGGACTTGCGCCGGGTCAGGCTGCCGGGCGGGGAGAAGGAATGGGAGGTTTTGCGGGTGACGTACCCGGACGGGTAAGCCTTGCGGGAGTGCACCCCGCGGGTGTACTTTCCGAGCAGGATTGCGATCCTGGGGAGGCTCACCATGAAAGTCCACCTGATCCTGATTGCGACCAGCGCTTTGCTCATCTCGTCATGCGACACCAAGAAAGCGGATGCGGTAGCCGCTTCGCCGGCAGCGGAAGCAAGTTCCGACACCGCCGCCGACGAAACCGCCATTCGCGCGCAGGTCGCCAAGTGGCTCGATCTGATCAAGGCCAAGGACGCAGCGGCGATTTCCGGGATGTATGCGCCAGACGGCGCGTTCATGCCGCCCAACGCGGCCATCGCCAAGGGAGCCCCTGCCATCCAGCAGAGCTGGGCTGGGTTGATGGCCACGCCCGGCTTCGCCCTGACGTTCGGACCGGAACAGATCATCGTGTCGTCGTCGGGCGACATGGCGCTCGATCGGGGAACCTACCGCCTGACGGTCGCGCCCAACGGCACCGAGCAGGTCGATACGGGCAAGTACGTGGTCGTCTGGCGCAAGATCGACGGCGAATGGAAGGCCGCTGCTGACATCATCAACAGCGACCTGCCCGCGGGGTAAGCCATCGGCGGAGCGCGGAAAACCTGGGCCGGCCGTTGCATGACTTGGCCGGACTCGCTCATTTTTCCGTCGTCACGACCGATGGTCCGGCTTTTGCATTTGCGTAGTCCGCTTCTGCCTGGGTCATCTGCGCCCGGCCGACTTCGATGCGCTTGACCGCAGCTTCGCGCGTGGACGACGCATCGATGATTTTCTGCTCGGCCGGGACTGTCAGGATTTCCGTGTGCGGCCGGGCGGTTGATCATCAGGCCGCCATGGCTCTGATGAAACGTTCGCC
>NZ_JBYSYP010000009.1:85000-173819 GCF_058783565.1 Novosphingobium sp. FW305-C-111 | reverse complement strand
CAGCACCGAGGTCCAGAACAACATCACTGCCCGGCACGAGCTGGGCCTGCCGACGGACTGAGCGAGACAACTAGATGACACTGGCGCTCACCGAAGAACAGGCCATGATCCGCGAGTCCGCACGCGGCTGGGCGGAAGAAAACGCTCCGATCACCGCGCTGCGCGCGTTGCGCAAGTCGCAACCGTCGATCGGCCACGACCCCGCCCTGTTCACCAAGATGGCAGAGATGGGCTGGACAGGAGTGACCGTTGCCGAAAGCGAAGGCGGGTTCGGCATGGGTCATGCCGCAGCCGGGCTGATCGCCGAAGAACTGGGCCGTACGCTCGCTGCGTCGCCGCTGATCGGTACAGGCGTGGTGGCGGCCTCGCTCCTTGCCGCGCTCGGTACGCCCGAGCAGAAGGACCAGTGGCTCTCGCCGATCATTGCGGGCAAGGTTGTTGTCGCGCTGGCCCTCGACGAAGGCCCGCTTCATACGCCGGACAAAGCCGGGCTGTCTGCCGTTCGCGAGGGCGGCGGATGGCGCCTGGATGGGACCAAGCGTCCAGTGTTCGATGGTCCGGCTGCCGACGCCTTCATCGTCGCAGCGACGACGGACAGCGGCCTTGCGCTGTTTCTTTGCCCCGCCGTAAGCTTTGGGATCACGGTCACCCCGCTCCGCCAGATCGACAGCCGAGGGGCAGCAATTGTCGCCTTCGACGCCGTCGGACTTCCGGCAACTTCGCTGTTGGGGGAATGCGGGAGAGTGCTCGCACCGCTTACCTCAGCGCTCGATGCAGGCCGTGCCGTGCTGGCGGCCGAAATGCTCGGCAGCGCGCAGGCCGCCTTCGAAATGACCGTCGAATACATGCGCACCCGCGTCCAGTTCGATCGCCCGATCGGCTCGTTCCAGGCACTCCAGCACCGCGCGACCGACATGCTCGCAGAGCTCGAACTCACCCGCTCGGCCGTTCGCGCTGCGCTCGCCGCGCTCGACGTCGATGATCCCGACAGTGCCCGGCTCGTTTCGCTGGCGAAAGCGCTCGCCGGCAAGACCCTGCGCCACGTCGCACAGGAGGCCGTCCAGCTCCATGGCGGGATCGGCATGACCGACGAACATGACGCCGGCCTGTACCTCAAACGCGCCCATGCGGCCGACATGACCTGGGGCAACACGGCCTTCCACCGCGACCGCTACGCGACGTTGTCGGGGCTCTGAACTAGCACAACGGTGCAGATTCCGGTTGGCTCACCGCCGCGAACGTGACAGGTATGCGGGGATGCCCACCACCCATATCGCCACCGTCGACGACGAAGACCAGATTGCGGAAGGAAAGCCTGCCGGCAGCACGCGTTCCGCCGGTTATTCCAGCCCTTCTATTGTCGCCCGGCGCAATCGGATTCTCAACGAAACCCGCCGGATGATCGGCGAGGTCGGCCTGACCAACCTCAGCATGGACGATGTGGCCAAGCGAGCCAACGTCGCCAAGCGCACGCTCTACAACGCATTCCAGTCCAAGGAACACCTCGTCGCCTCCGCGATCAGCAAGTATATGGAGGCATACGAGCGCAAGATCCATTACTCGACCAACGACGCCACGCTCGAATGGATGATCGAGCGACTGGTGATCGTCGCGCGGCGGAACCTGGAGATCCGCAATTACACGCGGGCGCTGATGAACATCTACTACTCGGCGGATGTAGACCCGGAGATCCGACAGGCGATCCACGACATCGCCGCGCATTCGCACGAGCCGTGGATCAAGGACTTGGGTGCCAAGCGCCAGCTGCAACCGTGGGTCGATGCCGACGACCTCGTCTCGATGCTTGTCCGCTATCGCTACGCCACCGCCCACGCGTGGACCGAGGGCGAGATCCCGGACGAGAACATGGTGGTCGAGGTGGTCCGCGGGTTCCTTACGGTGATGGCCGGCGCGACCAAGGGCGCGGCCCGCAAGGAAATCACCGAGGCACTGCTGACGCTGGAGGAGCACCCCTTGATGCAGGGGCACTTTGCGGGAATGAAGCGCAAGGGCTGATCACCGACACCGGTCAGGCGTCGGTCCTGATCCACAGGCTCTTGGTTTCAAGGTAGCTTTCAACGTGGTCGAAGCTCCCTTCGCGCCCGAACCCGCTCATCTTGTAGCCTCCGAACGGCACGCCCGGATCCATCGTGTGGTAGTGGTTGATCCAGATGGTGCCGGCCCGCACCCGCTTGGCCACGGTCAGCGCGCGGGAGATATCGCGGGTCCAGACCGCACCGGCGAGGCCGAACTGGGTCGCATTGGCGCGGGCGACGACCTCGTCCGCGCTGTCGAACGGCAGGACGCAGCCGATGGGGCCGAAGATTTCCTCCTGCGCGATCCGCATATCGTCGCGCACATCGCCAAACAGGGTCGGCGCGACATAGAAGCCGTCGGCCAGCGCGCCTTCGGCAAGGGTCATCCCGCCAAGCACCGCCTGCGCGCCTTCCTGGGGACCAAGGTCGAGATAGCCGCGCACCCGGTCATACTGGACCTGGCTGACGATCGGACCGACTTGCGTTGAAGGGTCAAGCGAGTGGCCTACCTTGTACTGGCGTCCCACTTCGGCCAGCCGCGCCACGAACTCGTCGTGGATCGACCGCTCGACAAAGATGCGCGATCCGGCGCTGCATACCTGCCCGCTGTTGTTGAAGATCGCGCTCGCCGCCATCGGCACCGCAAGGTCGAGGTTGGCGTCGGCGAAAATGATGTTGGGCGACTTGCCGCCCAGTTCCATCGTCACTTTCTTGACTGTCCCGGCGCTCGCCTGGATGATCTTCTGGCCGGTGCCGCAGGAGCCCGTGAAGGTGATCTTGTCGACGTCGGGATGCGCCGAAAGCGCCGCCCCTGCGCCGCCGTGCCCGGTGACGACGTTGACCACCCCCGCCGGAAAGCCGGCCTCGAGGCACAGCTCGCCGAACCGCAGCGGCGTGAGCGATCCCTTCTCGGACGGCTTGAGTACGATGGTGCAGCCCGCCGCCAGCGCTGGCGCGCATTTCCACGCGGCGGAGAAGATCGGGCCGTTCCACGGGATGATCACGCCAACGACGCCGACCGGCTCCTTCAGCGTCATGCTCATCAGCTCGACCGGCGCGGAATTACCCAGCGTATGGCCATGGATGGCCGTGGCGAGCCCGGCGAAGTGCCGGATGGCACGGACGATGATCGAGGAGATCATCGTCGAAGGGGTGATCGGCCGGCCCATCTCCAGGGTATCGACCAGCGCGAAGTCGGCGAACTCGCGCTCGACGAGGTCGGCGAGGCGCAGCAGGCAGGCTTGCCGCTCGGCCGGGGTGAACTTGCTCCACGGCCCCTCGAACGCGGCGCGTGCGGCAGCAACCGCACGATCAACGTCGGCAGCGGTGCCTTCCGCGATCTGGGCGATGCTGTCGCCGGTGCAAGGGTCGATCGCGTCGAACCACTCACCGCCGAGCGGCTCGACGAGCTTGCCGTCGATCAGCAAGCGGTTGCGGCCCGCATTGTACTGGGCAGGCAGCGCGGCCGAAAAGCCGGTAGCAGGAGCGTTCATTGGGTCAGTCCTTGAGAACGGCGAGGCGGCGCAAGTCGGCGCGGCCGAAGGCAAACAACACGCCGACGATCGTGAAGACCACGGCGATCAGCAGGATCAGCGAGGTGCCAATCTTCATCGGGTCGTGCAGGATCTTGTCGGTGGTGAAACCGACGAGAAACGTGCCCAGCGCCATGCCGATCAGCCCGGTGACCAGCACGAAAATCGCCGAGACTCGCCCGCGCAGTTCCGGCGGGGTCACGACCTGCGTTGCCGCCGGCCCCATCGACGCGGTCGAGAGGATGAACAGCATGTAGAGGCCGAACAGCACCACGGTCAGCATCGGGCTCGACACGAGGTACGCCGCGATAGCCAGCGGGCCGGCAATGACCATCGTCACCAGGCACCACAGGATATGCGCGTCGCGCCGGCCACCCGAAAACATCCGGTCGACCGCCAGCCCGTGCAACGGGAGGCTCGCCGCCGGGAGCATCTGGGCGATGCCGAGGGTCACTCCGATCTGCGCCGGGGTCCAGCCATAGGTACGGGTCAGGTACGTCGGCAGCCACAGCTGCTGGGCAATGGTCACGGTATAGACGAGCCCGATGCCCAGGATGATCGCGGAGAACGCCCGCTTGTGCGAGAGGATGAATCGCAGTGCCTCGCCGTACCCGCCGCCCGCTGCCGTCGCACCGGCTGGACGGTGCCGGGGCGGTTCCGGAAACAGCAGCACGAGAAATGCCGTGGCGATGCCGGGAATGCCGGTGACGAGGAACGCCTGCTGCCACGGCGCGAAGTTGCCCATCAGCGGCCAGTGGCTGATTGCCCCCTTGAGCACCGCGTCGACCAAGGGTCCGCCGAGCAGGAACACGATGCCGGCGCCCATCACCCCGCCCATCACGAAGATCGACATGGCCAGCGAAAGGCGCTGCGGCGGGAAGCTGTCGCCGATGATGGAGTAGGCGCCGGTGGTGTACCCCGCCTCCCCCGCCCCGACCAGCGAGCGCCCGAAGGCGAGCGCCATGAAGGTCCCAGCCAGCCCGCAGAACGCCGCGCCCGAACTCCACAGGACAACGCAGGCGAACAGCACCCAGCGCCGCCGCGAGCGATCGAGCAGCAGCCCCACCGGGACCGCGCAGATGGAATAGAGCACCGCAAAGGCCGGCCCCTGCAGCAAGCTGACCTGAAGGTCCGACAGTCCGAGGTCCGCCTTGATCGGTTCGACCATCAGCGCCATCAGGTAGCGATCGGCGAGGCTGCGGATGTAGAGCAGGAACAGGATCGCGACGGTCAGCCACGCGACCGCACTCCGGGGATAGCGCAGATCGGTCATTCGGCGGTTTCCTTGGAGGCGCGGGCAGGATCGTAGGCGGGACGCTCGATCGCGAACTGGTCGGTCGTCCGGGCATACCAGCCCGCACCGTGGGTGCGCCCGATCAGCCCCATCGCCGGGGTATCGAGGTACAGTTTCTCGGGGTTCGAGATGAACGGATCGGCGATGTGGGCGACGAGGATTTCGCCGATCATCACCGTTTGGTGGGTGCCAAGGTCGAGCGCGACCGTCTTGCGGCATTCGAAGCTGACCGGGCTGGAGGCGATCAGCGGCGGCTTGACCACCGTCGCCGGCGCGGTCTCGATCCCGGCATAGTCGATCTCGCTGACGCCGGACGGCGCATCGACGCTCGACAGGTTCATCTTCTCCGCGTCAGCCTCGCAGACGAGGTTCACGACGAACTCGCCGGTGTCGAGGATGTTGCGCGCGGTGTCCTTGAGCGCACGGGTGCGCAGGTCCTTGAGCAAGCCCAGCACCACCAGCGGCGGCTCCACCCCGCAAACGTTGAAGAAGCTGTAGGGCGCGGCGTTGACCACGCCGTCCGCGGATACCGTCGTCACCCACGCGATGGGACGCGGGGTGACGGTCGAGTTGAGAATTTTGTAGCGGTCGCCAAGGCGCAGCTCGCGCATGTCGTAGCGCATGGCTCAGCCCTTCTTCGCGGCGGAACGGGCGGAGAAGGCCTCGCGGGCGCGGATCGCCTCGTCGCCGGACTGGAGCTGATGGCAATAGACCAGCTCGAGCGCGTGCGCGTTTTCGAGGCTGGCGCTTTCCGACGCGTGAATCAGGCGCTTGGTCAGTTCGGTCGCCTGCCGGTTGCCGTCGCCCATCGCGGCCGCGAACGACAGCGCCTCGGCGAGAGCAGATCCGTCGGGGACGGTCCGGCTGACGAGGCCAAGGCGCGCGGCTTCATCGACCGGCACGGCGCGGCCGGAGTAGATGATTTCCGAAGCAATGCGCCGCCCGACTTCGCGGGTCAGGTACCACGAGACGCCGCCGTCAGGCACCAGGCCGAACTTGAGGAATGGCGCGCCGAACGAGGCCGAGGCCCCGGCGATCAGCACGTCGCAGGCCAGCGCCAGCCCCCACGATACGCCCCACGCGCCGCCCTCGACCGCGGCGATGGTCGGAATGGGAAGCGCCGCGAGCCGGCGGATCGCCCGCTGGCCGAGTTCGAGCCGGGCGGCGAGGTTGAGAGCGCCCTCGCCGCGGGCCGGCGGGTTCTTGACGTCGCCGCCGCTGCTGAAATAGCCGTCCGCGCCGCAGATCACCACGGCCCGTGCCGGGCTCGCGCCTTCCAGCTCGGTGAGCAGGTCGGCCAACGCCTCCCACATCCCGAACGAGACGGTGTTCTTCGCCCGCGGCCGGTTGAGCGTGACGAGGACAATCCCGTCCGCGCGCCGCTCGACCAGAAGATCCTGGCTCTCCCCGGTCATCGTCTTACGTCTTCGGCTTGGTGTCGCCGGCGCGCTGGCGGATGTAGTGCATCAGCCCCTCGATCTCCGCGTCGCTCAGGTTATCGAACTTGCCCATGCCGCGGTCCATCAGCGCGCCATCGTGGACGACCGACCAGAACGCATCCTTGTCGAGCGGGATCGGGGACTTGCGCAGGTCGGGCGCGGCACCGCCTGCGATCATCCCGCCGCCGTGGCAGATAACGCAGCTCGTGCCATAGATGCCTGCGCCGATCGCGGCCTTCTTGGGGTCGATCTCGAACGCGGTATCGTCGGGAAAGTCCTCCGCCACCATCTCGAACTTCGGCAGCCTGGCCTTGCCGCCAAGGCGGAATGTCAGCACCCGGCGCTTCTGCTGGCGGTAATCCCAGTTGGGCGAATTGGCGAAGCTCGAACGGAAGCTGGCTATGACGGTTACATACTGCACCCCGCCGACCGAATAACTGATCGGCGCGGAGAGGATGCCGTTCTGGGCGAAGAAACTCCACAGCTTGAGCCCGTCAGTTGCGCGGTAGGCACCAAGATCACCCGAGTTCTGGCCCTGGAACACGAGGTTGCCCCCGGTCGCCAGCACGCCGCCGTTGAACGTGCCGGGCTGCGGGATCTTCCAGACTTCCTTCTGCTTCGCCGGGTCCCAGGCAAGCAGAAAGCTCTTCGACGGCGGGGTCACGATTCCGGCGGGTGGCGCACCGAGGCCAGTGTTGACGAACAATCCGTCACGGACTTTCCAGGTCTTGAGGTCCGGATCGATGTGGACGCGCCCGCCCTCCATCACCGGGATGTAGGTCAGGCCCGTCTGCGGGCTGTGCGCCATCGCCTGCACCCCGTGCGCCCCGTTGGGGAACGGGTAAAGCACGAACGGCTTGCCGTCCTCGTATCGCGCTTCGGGGTTTTCGATCGGTCGTCCGGTCGCGATATCGATCTTTTCCGCCCAGTTCACCGGCCCGAACTTCTCGGCCGAGAGCAGCTTCCCGGTTTCCCGGTCGATGACGTAGTAGAACCCGTTCTTCGGCGCATGGAGCAGGACCGGGCGCTTGCGGCCATCGACGACCATGTCGGTCAGCTCGATGTCCATGGCGTTGTTGAAGTCCCAGGTGTTCCCAGGGTTCGTCTGGTAGTGCCAGACGTACTGCCCCGTCTTCGCGTCGACCGCAACGATCGAGGCGAGGTAGAGGTTGTCGCCCCCGCCGGGCGAGCGGATCTTCTGGTTCCACGGGAAGCCATTGCCGGTGCCGAGGTAGATCCGGTCGTACTTCGCGTCATAGGCCATGGCCTGGTAGACCGCGCCGCCGCCGCCGAACTTCCACCACTCGCCCTTCCAGGTCGAAGCGGCCTTTAGCGTGGTTTCGTCCTTGTCGACCGCCGGGTTGCCGGGCACGACGTACCAGCGCCATGACTTCTTGCCGGTCTTCAGGTCGTACGCGGTGACATAGCCACGCACGCGCGAATAGTCCGCGCCGCCGAAACCGATCACCACCTTGTCGCCCGCGACGAACGGCGGGCCGGTGATGTACGCGCCCTCTGCCTCGTCGAGCGTCTGGACACTCCACAGCAGCTTGCCGTTGCGGGCATCGACCGCGAGCAGCCGGCCGTCGCGCGTCGCGGTGATGACCTTGCCGTCGCGATAGGCGATGCCGCGGATGCCCCACCCGGCGCGCAGACGCCACTGTGCTTCCGGGGCTTCGGCAACCTTCGGATCGTACTTCCACAGCAGCTTGCCCGAGCGCGCGTCGATCGCGTGGATCACGCTGCTCCCGACCGCGAAATAGAGCACGCCATCGACCGCGAGCGGCGCGGTGTAGGCATCGTAGGTATCGAGGTCGTAGTACCAGGCGAGGCCCAGCCGGTTGACGTTCTGGTCGGTGATCTGGGTAAGCGGGCTATAGTGCTGCTCGCTGTCGTCGCCGCCGAAGCTGAACCAGTCGCGCCCTTCCACCGGTGTCCCGCCCGGCGCGGCGACGGTCTGGCTGGCAGCGGTGGCAAGAAGCGCGGCGGCGCCGGCAAACAGCGTCGCGCGTGCAAGAAAACGGCCCATCAGCATCGTCCCGAAAAGTTGCCTCCGGACTCGTCGTTGCGGGCCGGATAAATGCACACTGGTGCAGATTTCGCGTGAAGTCAACACGGCGGCATGCTATCCGCCAAGGCAAGGCGGGAGACACCGCCGGAACTTTTCAAATGGCGGAAAGGATGCAGGAAATGAGCGGATTGGATCGCAGGACGGCGCTGGCGGCAGCGGTCCTTGCCGGGGGTCTTACAGCAGGAGCGGGCGGAGTCGCTGCTGCGCCTCGCAAACGCACGCCAAGCGTCGCCGACCAGCTCGACATGCTCGTCTCGCGCACCCAGGTCGAGGAAGTCCTGATGCAGTACGCCCGCGGCAACGATCATGCCGACGAGGCGATGATCCGCGATTGCTTCTGGCCGGAATCGACCCACAAGCACGGCGGCTTCGACGGCAAGAGCCAGGACTTCGTCGGCTTCGCGATGAAGATCCTCGTCCAGCTCAAGTACTGCGCCCACCACATCAGCAACGTCAGCATCCGGGTGAACGGCGACCGCGCCTTCAGCGAGTGCTACTATTTCGCCCATCACCGGCGCCCGGTGAAGGACGGCAGCGGCGAGGAGGACGTGTTCTTCGAAGGTCGCTACCTCGATTTCCACGAACGCCGCAGCGGCGTGTGGAAAATCATCCGCCGCCGCGGCCTGTCCGACTACACCTCGACCGCGATGCCGGCGAACGCTCCGTTTGCGCAGTGGCCCGCAGGCACGCACACCGAGCGCAGCAGCGACGACGAGTGGTACAGGATGCTAGCGCAATTCGAGGGAAAGTAGCTTTTTCCAGTGCGCCCCCGCGAAGGCGGGGGCCTCCGTCGTCCAAGCGGACCGTCAACCGCATGAAGTCCCCGCCGTCGCGGGGACGCCGGCTTGCTGAAACCCTACTGCCCCCGCTCGTCGCGCTCTGCCTGCACTGGCGCACCCGCGGCCTGGACCTCCCGCGCGCGCTGGCGCAGGTAGTTCTGGATCGAGAGCAACTCGCGGTCGGTCAGTTCGCCAAACGCCGGCATCCCCCGCGAAACGAGAACACCGCCGCGCACCACCTGTTCGAACGAGGCGTCGTCGAGTGCGACCGGCGAGCGGATGAGGTCCGGCGCGGTGCCGCCCGACATGGCGTTGGCACCGTGGCAGGTCGCGCAGCGTTCGGCGTAGGGCAGCGCCCCTTCCTTCGCCAGCGCGGCGTCGAAGCGGAACGCGCGGTCATCGGGGAACGAGCGGTCGACCGGCGGCGGCGCGGGCAGCTTGTCCTTGCCGTCGAGCGCGAACACCAGCACGCGCCAGCCGCGCTCGCGGTAACCCCATTCGGGCCCATAGCCCTGCGCCGTCGGAAAGCGCGACCCGGCGATGACCGCGACGTACTGCTTGCCCTTGACCCGGTAGGTGATCGGCTGGGCCATGACCCCGGTCTGCGCGTCGAAGCTCCACAACTGCCTGCCGGTATCCGCCGCGAGCGCGGTGAACTGGCCCGCGCCGCGCCCCTGGAACAGCAGGCCGCCACCGGTGCTCATCGTGCCGCCCCCGCCGCGCGGCCCCTGCATCGGCACCCGCCATGCCTCGCGCTGCTTGACCGGGTCCCAGGCGATCAGGAACGAGGTCGGCGTGCGCGGCTTGAGGTCGGGCGGCGGCGTACCGATGCCGTTGCTGATCCGCTGGCCGGTCGAAAACTTCCAGTCGGCGAGATTCCCGGGCGGATCGACATAGACCCGCCCCTGGTCCATCGCCGGGATGTAGACGAGCCCCGTACCCGGGTTGAAGCTCATCGCCTCGATATTGTGCGCCCCGAACGGCGAGGGGTAGACGATCTCCGCCTTGCCGCCGGGGAAGCGCGCCTCGGGATTCTCGATCGGCCGGCCAGTCTTCTGGTCGATCCCCTTGGCCCAGGTCACCGGAACGTAGTTCTTCGCCGAGATCAGCTTGCCGGTCCGCCGGTCGAGCACATAGAAGAACCCGTTCTTCGGCGCGTGCATGATCACCGGGGTCTTCTCGCCGTTCACCTCTAGATCGGCGAGCTCGATATCCATGTCGGAGTTGAAGTCCCAGGTTTCGCCCGGGTTTGTCTGGTAATGCCAGATGTATTCGCCGGTGTCCGCGTCGAGCGCGATGATCGAACAGACGAACAGGTTGTCCCCGCCGCCGGGCGAGCGGATCTTCTGGTTCCATGGCGCTCCGTTGCCGGTGCCGATGTAGAGCCGGTTGAGCTCAGGGTCATAGGCCATGGCGTTCCATACCGTGGCCCCGCCGCCGTACTTCCACCATTCGCCCTTCCAGGTCTTCGCAGCCATCTCCATGGCCTTGTTCTCGAAGCCCTTCGCGGGATCGCCGGGGACCGTGTAGAACCGCCAGTCCTGCTTGCCGGAGGACTGGTCATAGGCGGTGACGTAGCCCCGCACCGCCTTGTAGTCCGCGCCGCCGTGGCCGATCACGACCTTGTCCTTGTAAACCCACGGCGCGCCGGAGATGTAACGGCCGTCGTCGGGCCCCTCGGTGGTCTGGACCTCCCAGTCCAGCTTGCCGGTCCTTGCGTCGAGCGCGATCAGCCGGCCGTCGAGCGTCCCGGTGAACACCCGCCCGTTCGCATAGGCGATGCCGCGGCTGCCCCAGGCACCGCGCAACTTTTCGCCCGCCTTCTCGCGCGCCTTCGAATCGTAGGTCCACAGCAGCTTGCCGGTCGCGCCGTCGAGCGCGTGGACGATGCTGGCACCTGCAGCGAAATAGAGGACGCCGTCGACTGCCACCGGCGCGGTGAGGCTCGATCCGCCGACGTCGATGTCGTAGTGCCAGGCGAGGCCGAGACGCGAAACGTTCTGCTGGTTGATCTCGTCCAGCGCGCTGTGGTGGAGCGCGCCCGGCCCGTCGTAGTCGGCCCAGTTGTCGGGATGGTCGACCGCGCCATGATTGCAGGCGGCGAGCGCGAGGGCGGCGGACGCCGCAAGCGATATGCGCAGACGCTTCATTCCGGTTCTCCTCGCCCCTCGATTTCGCCGACTATCCGCCGATCGTCCGCTCGCCCGGCCAGTATCGTGCGCGCAATTGCTTCTTGTTGACCTTGCCCATGACCGTGCGGCCGATGTCGTCGACGAAATCGTAGCTGCGCGGGCACTTGAACCCGGCAAGCGATTCCCGGCAGAAGCGGTTGAGTTCGTCGGCGCTCGGCGGATTGGCGGGATCGCGCGCAATGACCAGCGCCTTGGCCTCCTCGCCCATCTCCGCATTCGGCGCGCCGAGCACGGCGACGTCGGCGACCTCCGGGTGGCGGATCAGGACCTGCTCGGCTTCGGCCGGGTAGATGTTGACCCCGCCCGAGACGATCATGTCGGACACCCGGTCGGTGATGAACAGGTAGCCCTCCTCGTCGACATAGCCGACCTCGCCGAGGGTGAACACGCCCGGTGCGATGTGCGCGGCGGCGGTCTTGTCGGGATCACCCTCATAGACGATGCCGCGCCCGGTCGCGTCGCGGAAGTAGACCTGGCCTTCCTGGTTCGGCCCCAGCTTAGCCCCATCTTCGCCGTAGATCTCGGTGGTGTAAGGCGGCAGCGCCCTGCCGACCGAGCCGGGCCGCTCGAGCCATTCGGGCGACGTGATGAAGGTGGTCGATCCCGCCTCCGTACCGCCATAGGCTTCGACCAGCACCGGACCGAACCAGTCGATCATCGCCTTCTTCACCTCGCGCGGGCAGGCCGCGCCGGTGTGGGCGAGCCGCTGCATCGAGGAGACGTCGTATTTCGCCTTCACCGCGTCCGGCAGCGCGAGGAAGCGCTGGAAGTGAGTCGGGACCATGACCGAGCCCGCGACTTTGTGCCGCTCGATCAGTTCGAGCGCCTTTTCCGCATCGAAGTGGCCCATGACCACCAGCGCGGTCCCGGCAAAGAGGTTTCGCGCCATGCCGAGGGGACCGGTGTGGTAAAGCGGGCCGACGACGATCCCCGGAGAAGGCGTGCGCTTCGGCCGGAGGATTTCCGCCAGTTCCGCGACGGTCGCAGCTTCAGGAAAATACTGCGGCGGGGTCTGCGTGGCCTTCGGGCGACCGGTCGTGCCCGAGGTATAGTGGAGGTGCGGCAACGGCTTGGCGCTGCTGTCCGGCTCGGCATCGGATGCGGCGGCGAGCCAGTCGCCCCAGCCGGTCAGGCCTGCGCGGGGCTCGCAGCGCCAGCCGACGACCTGCGTCAGCCCTACTGCCCGCGCAGCCTCAAGCGCGATCTCGACCGTCTCGGGCCCGACAAGCAGCACCGATGCGCCCGAGTCCGACAGGATGTATTCAAGCTCCCCCGCGGTCAGGTGGTAGCTCACCGGAACGGTCGAGACCCCTGCTTCCAGACCCGCGACATAGGCGATCACCGTCTCGGCGCTGTTGGGCGCGAACACGGCCACACGGCGGGCGGCGTCCACCGCCGCGCCCATGGCGTTGGCGGCGCGATTGAGGACCGGGTCCAGCTGGTTCCAGCTGTACGCCACCCGCTCGTCGACCAGCGCGAGTGCATCGCGCTGGTCGGAGGCGACCGATTGCAGGGTCTGGGACATCACACAGCCTTGTTCATTGCGGCGGCGTATTCGCCGACCTTGAGCTTGCCGAGCTGGCTCATGTGGACCTCGTCGGGGCCATCGGCCATGCGCAGGTAGCGTGCGGTGCCGAAGATCGTGGCGAGCGGGAAGTCGCGGCTGAAGCCGATCGCGCCGTGGACCTGCATTGCCCGGTCGGCGACGGTCTGGGCCATCTGCGGGGCGACGATCTTGATCGCCGCGATCAGGTCCTTGGCGGCCTTGTTGCCGACCCGGTCCATGGCATCGGCGGCCTTCAGCGTCAGCAGCCGCGCCTGCTCGATCTCGCAGAATGACTTCGCGATGTCCTGGCGGATCGAAGACTGGTCCGACAGCTTCTTGCCGAACGCGACACGTTCTTCGGCGCGCTTGCACATCAGTTCGAGCGCGCGCTGCGCCATCCCGATCAGGCGCATGCAGTGGTGGATGCGACCCGGCCCGAGCCGGCCCTGCGCGATCTCGAACCCGCGGCCCTCGCCGAGCAGGATGTTCGCCCTGGGCACGCGGACATTGGTGAACTGGATCTCGCAGTGTCCGCCCGGCGAATGCAGCGCGTCGAGCACGTGGAGCGGACGGATGATCTCGATGCCGGGGGTGTCCGCGGGGATGATCACCTGGCTGTGCTGCTGGTGGCGCGGCTTGTCGGCGTTGGCGGTCTTGCCCAGCAGGATATACACCCTGCAACGCGGGTCCATCGCGCTCGAAATCCACCACTTTCGGCCGTTGATGACGTAGTCGTCGCCATCAGCCTCGATCGTCGTCTCGATGTTGGTCGCATCGGAGCTGGCGACGCCCGGTTCGGTCATGACGTAGGCCGAGCGGATTTCTCCGGCGAGCAGCGGCTTCAGCCAGCGCGCCTGCTGTTCGGGTGTGCCGAACTTGGCGAGGATTTCCATGTTGCCGGTATCGGGCGCGGCACAGTTGAAGTACTCGGATGCCCCCATCACGCGGCCCATTAGCTCGGCCAGAGGCGCGTATTCGAGGTTGGTCAGGCCGGGCGAGAACTCGCCATACTCGTGCGGCAGGAACAGGTTCCACAGACCCTGCTCTTTCGCCCTGGCCTTGATTGCCTCGGTCCCAGGCCACGGCTGCCAGCGGTGGGCGGGATCGTGCAGGAAATGGTCGCGCTCCTGCTCGATCGGGTAGACATGCTCCTGCATGAACGCATCGACCCGTTCACGCAGGTCCTGCACTTTGGGGCTGTACTGGAAGTCCATCGTGTATTCCTTCCGAAAAGTCAGAGCGTGACACCGCCGTCGACCACCAGTGTCTGGCCGACAATGAAGCCGGCCAGCGGCGAAGCGAGGAACAGGGCGACATTCGCCATGTCCTCGACGGTCCCGAACCGGCCGAGGGGGATCTTGGCGAGCGCGCCGGCGCGGCGCTCGGCGTGGTCCATGGTCACCTTGGTCATCTTGGTATCGACGAGGCTCGGCGCGATCCCGTTGACCCGGACGCCCTCGCCCGCCCAGGCAAGTGCGAGCGTGCGCACCAGCTGCACCGCCGCCGCCTTCGACGCAGCATAGGCCGGGTTACCGAGCGTCGCCTTGAACGCGCCGATCGAGCTCAGCACGACGACGCTGCCCTTGGCCACGGCAAGATCGCCCTGGAACCGCTGCGAGATCTGCATCACGCTCGACAGGTTGACGGCGAGGACCTTGTCGAACCCCTCGCGTGCGAACTCCTGCCGCCGGTAGAGGACCATGCCCTGCGAATGGACCAACACGTCGAGCCCGTCGGCAAACGGTGCGGGCGCCGCCTCGATCGCCGCCGCATCGGACACGTCGACCTGCGTGTAGCCGAGCCCGGCAAGGTCCGATCCCTCGTCCGCCGCGTAATCCGCAGCGCTGGCCCGGGTGCCCCAGACATGGACCGCCGCGCCCTTTGCGCGGAACCCTTGCGCGATGCCGTTGCCGATCCCGCTCGACCCGCCCACGACCAGCACGCGCTTGCCGCTGAAATCCAGTTCCGAACTCACAGGACCCCCTTCGCCATCCACTGCCGCGCACGGTCCATCAGCCAGACCGCGCGCGT
Organism: Novosphingobium sp. FW305-C-111; assembly: GCF_058783565.1. Taxonomy (NCBI): domain Bacteria; kingdom Pseudomonadati; phylum Pseudomonadota; class Alphaproteobacteria; order Sphingomonadales; family Sphingomonadaceae; genus Novosphingobium; species Novosphingobium sp. FW305-C-111. Next base: position 158,899 of record NZ_JBYSYP010000009.1, on the reverse strand, counting down.
ATGCAGCTTGTCTCCGATCTCGCGGGGCGCCTTGCCCGCCGCCGCCCGCGCGTTGGATCCTTCGAGGAGGATGCCAAGCTTGTAGCAGGCGAAGACCCCGTACCAGTCGAGCGCCTCCAGCGATCGTGCCGAGCGAGCGGCATAATGCGCGACCAGTTCGCGGGGCTCGGGAAACCCGATCCACGGTTTGACCGAGGTGAATATGCAGTCCGGCCCGTCCGGCCAGGTCGCCAGCAGCCAGCCAAGGTCGATCAGCGGATCGCCGAGCGTCGCAAGCTCCCAGTCGATGATCGCCGCGAGTGCCGGCGCGTCATGGCGGAACATGACGTTGGCAAGATGGAAGTCGCCGTGGATGATTCCGGGGACGAACCCGGCCGGGCGGTTCGCGTCGAGCCACCGGGCAACCGCAGCGACATCGCCCAGCGCCGCCGGCCCTTCCCAGCCGGGCATCTCGGCGTAGGAATCGAGCTGGGACATCCAGCGCCCGACCTGGCGTTCGAGGAAGCCCTCGACCTTGCCGAAGCCCTGCAGCCCGATGGCGAACGGATCGAGCGCATGGAGCGCGGCCAGCCCCTCGACCATTGACAGGCCCATCGCGTGCTGCGCTTCCTGCGTGGCATGCGAACCCGGCATCCCAGACGTCGCGTTGAAGCCCTCGATCGGCTCCATCAGGTAAAACGCTGCGCCGAGCACGTCTTCCGTCGGACAGGACGCAATCAGCCCGGGATGCGGCACCGCGCTGCCCGCAAGAGCGCCGAGCAGGCGTGCCTCGCGCCGCATCGTTTCGTTGCTGTTGCCCCGCAGGTGCAACGGCGGGCGGCGCAGGACAAAGCTGCGTCCGCCCCGCTCGAACCGGGTCAGTACGTTCTGGGTTCCGCCGGCCAAAAGTGTGACGTTGCCGAACTCGCCGCGCGGCAACCCGGCTGCGTCCATCCATCGCGCAAGCGCCGCGAAGTCCACCCCCGGCACGATCTGATCCTCGCCCATGCGCTCCTGTCCTGGCAGCTTTTGCCGGTCCGACGTTCGCGGTAATGCCCTTGACGTTTCTGCATTGCAATGCAATTTTTGCCGAGTTGTCGATAGGCCGCAGGGACGTCCGCGAAGGCGCGGAACTGACGATTAGCTTGTTGTAAGACAATGGTTTGTGGAGCGGATCGGGTGAGCTTTGAACACGCCTCGACGGGGATTGCAGACCAGTCCCTTGCGAAGATTCTTTCTTCTGCCCGGGCGATTCGCGATGCGTCGTTCGGCCTGAACCAGACTTTTTCGCCCAAGGTCTTCATCCCGCTGACGCAGCTGTGCCGCGATCTGTGTCACTACTGCACCTTCTCGCGGCCGCAGCCGGGCAGGCGCGCCTACATGACGCCGGACGAGGTCCTCGCCGTGGCGCGCGAGGGCGCTGCGGCGGGGTGCAGCGAGGCGCTGTTCACGCTGGGGGACAAGCCGGAGCTGCGCTTCGCCCAGGCGCGGCGCGAGCTGGCGGCGTTGGGGCATGCGACCACCATCGACTACCTCGAGGCGATGTGCCGGCTGGTGCTGGAAGAGACCGGTCTCGTCCCCCACGTCAACGCCGGGATCGTCACCGCCGGGGAGATGCTGCGGCTGAAATCGGTTTCTGGCTCGCAAGGGCTGATGCTCGAGACCACCTCCGAGCGGCTCTCGACCAAGGGCGGCCCGCATTGGCGATCGCCCGACAAGGACCCCGCGGTGCGGCTGGCCGCGCTGGAGATGGCGGGCGAACTCAAGGTGCCGTTCACCACCGGGATCCTCGTCGGCATCGGCGAGACCCGCGAGGAGCGGCTCGCGGCGCTCGAGGCGATCCGCGACAGCCACCTGCGCCATGGCCACGTCGCCGAGGTCATCGTCCAGAACTTCCGCGCCAAGCCGCGCACGCCGATGGCGGAGGCGGAGGAGCCATCGCTGGATGAGCTGCTATGGACCATCGCCGCGGCGCGGCTGGTCCTGCCAGCAGACATCTCGCTGCAGGCTCCGCCCAACCTTGCCGACGCCTCGTTCCCGCGGCTACTCGACGCCGGGATCAATGACTGGGGCGGGGTCAGCCCGGTCACCCCCGATCACGTGAACCCGGAGCGGCCGTGGCCTGCGCTGGGCACCCTGCGCGCCGCGACCGAGGCGGCAGGACGCCGGCTGGTGGCACGACTCCCGGCCTATCCGCGCTATCTTGCCGCGCCGTGGCAGGACGAGACCCCGCGCAAGGCGCTGCTCGCGCTTTCGGACGCCGAAGGCATGGCGCGGATGGACGCCTGGTCGCCGGGCCGGCCGCTGCCGAAGCAACCGGTGCCGGCCAGCGGTGCGCCGTCCCCGGAGATCACTCGCCTCGTCGACAAGGCGGTGGAAGGCGAAGGGCTGTCGGAGGAAGAGATCGTGATGCTGTTCGCGGCGCGCGGTCCCGATGTCGAGCATGTCTGCGCCGGCGCCGATGCCCTGCGCCGCGCGGTGAGCGGAGACACGGTCAGCTTCGTCGTCAACCGCAACATCAACTACACCAACATCTGCGCTCACAAGTGCAGCTTCTGCGCGTTCTCGAAAGGGCGCGGCGCGGACTCCTTGCGCGGCGTACCCTATGACCTCGACCTCGGCGAAGTGCAACGCCGCGCCCGCGAGGCGGTCGCGCGCGGCGGGACCGAGGTGTGCATGCAGGGCGGCATCCATCCCTCCTACACCGGCGATACCTATCTCGCGCTGCTCCGCGCGGTGAAGGCGGCCGAGCCCGCCTTGCACATCCACGCCTTCTCCCCGCTCGAGGTGCGCCACGGCGCGAGCACGCTCGGCCTCGGGCTCGAGGACTACCTCACGCGGCTGAAGGAGGCCGGCCTCGGTTCGCTGCCGGGTACGGCGGCGGAGATCCTCGACGACGAGGTGCGGGCCGTGATCTGCCCGGACAAGCTCAATACGGCCGAGTGGCTGGAGACCATAGAAGCCGCGCACAACGTCGGCCTCAGGACCACCGCGACGATCATGTTCGGCCATGTCGACACACCCCGTCACTGGGCCCGGCATCTCCTTGCCATCCGTAACCTCCAGGCGCGTACCGGCGGGTTCACCGAGTTCGTGCCGCTGCCGTTCGTGCCGATGGAATCGCCGATGGGCCTCAAGGGCGAGTGCCGCCGCGGGCCGACCTTCCGCGAGGTACGGCTGATGCATGCGATCGCCCGGCTCGCCCTCCACCCGGTGCTGACCTCGATCCAGGCAAGCTGGGTCAAGCTCGGAGCGGAAGGCGTCACGGCCTTGCTCGCGGGAGGGGTCAACGATCTTGGCGGCACCCTGATGGACGAGAGCATCAGCCGTGCCGCCGGGGCTGCGCACGGGCAGGAACTGCCGCCGCACGACATGGAGGCGCTGATCCGCGACGCGGGCCGCGTGCCCGTCCAGCGCACCACGCTTTACGGCGGGGTCGACGAGCGCATCCGCCAGCGCGGGCGGCAAGCCGCGCCGCTCGAACCCGTGATACTGACCCCGCCGAAGCGCGGACGCGAAAGGACCCTGCTGGATGCCTGACAAAAAGACCATCGCCGTGCTTGGCGGCACCGGCAAGGAAGGCGGCGGGCTTGCCCTGCGCTGGGCCCATGCCGGCCACCCGGTGATCCTCGGCAGCCGCACTGCCGAGCGCGCGGAGGAAGGCGCGGCGACAATGCGCGAGACGCTGGGCGCAAGCGCCGACGTGCGCGGGCTCGCCAATCCGGACGCCGCCGCCGCGGCCGACATCGTCGTGCTTTCGGTGCCGTTCGCGGCGCAGCAGACGACGGTTCAGGAGGTCTCGGCGCACCTTCAGGGCAAGATCCTGATCGACGTCACCGTGCCGCTGGTCCCGCCCAAGGTCAGCCGCGTCCAGCTGCCGAACGGCGGCAGCGCGGTTGAGGCGGTGCAGACCCTGCTCGGCGATGGCGTCCGCGTCGTCTCGGCCTTCCAGAACATCTCCGCGCACCACCTCACCAAGCTCGACGAGGACGTCGAGTGCGACGTGCTGGTCTGCGCCGACGATCCCGCCGCGGCCGAGGAAGTCGTCGAACTGGCGCAGGAGATCGGCCTAACCGCGTGGAACGCCGGCCCCTTGTGCAACTCCGTGGTCGCCGAAGGCCTAACCAGCGTCCTCATCGCGCTCAACCGCCGCTACAAGGTCCCCGGCTCGGGCATCCGCCTCACCGGCATCCCGCGCACGGAGTAAGGTCCACCGGTGCAAGCGCGCAGCATCTCGGTCACCGCGCTGGCGGGGGTTCCGGCGGTGAAGCAGGGCGACGACCTCTGCGCGCTCGTGCTGCGTGCGGTGGAGGCGAGCGCCATGGCGCTTGCGGATGGCGACGTCATCGTGCTGGCGCAGAAGATCGTGTCCAAGGCCGAAGGGCGGGCGGTCGCGCTGGCGAACGTCGTTCCCTCACCGGAAGCCCTGTCGCTCGCCGCCGAGACCGGCAAGGACCCGGCGCTCGTCCACCTGATCCTTGCCGAGGCGGTCGAGGTCGTCCGCACCCGTCCCAATCTCGTCATCGTCCGCAACCGCCATGGCCTGGTCCTCGCCAATGCCGGGATCGACCAGTCGAACGTCGGCGAAGGGCACGCACTGCTCCTGCCCGAAGACCCCGACGCCAGCGCCGCGACGCTGCGGGACCGGCTGATGGCGGCAACCGGACGATCCGTCGCCGTTCTCGTCATCGACAGCCTCGGCCGCGCCTGGCGGATGGGCACGACCGGCACTGCGATCGGCGTGGCCGGCCTGCCAGCGGTGCTGGATCTGCGCGGAAAGCCCGACCTGACCGGGCGAAAGCTGGAATCGAGCGAACTCGGGCTGGCCGACGAAATCGCCGCCGCCGCTTCGCTGACCATGGGGCAGGCGGACGAGGGCACGCCGGTGGCTATCGTCCGCGGGCTCTCCTTCGAAGCGGACGGCAGCAGCGCGCGCGACATCGTGCGGCCCGCCGCGATGGACCTGTTCCGGTGATCGTCGCGCTGGCAGGCGGGGTCGGCGGGGCGCGGCTGGCCAACGGCCTGGCACAAGTCCTGGCGCCCGGTGACCTGCTAGTCGCGGTCAACGTCGGCGACGATTTCGAGCACCTCGGCCTGACCATCTGCCCGGACATCGACACGGTCACATACACCCTCGCCGGGTTCAACGACGCGGTTCGCGGGTGGGGGGTGAAGGACGAAACGTGGTCGTTCATGGCGACCTTGCGCGAACTGGGCGGACCGGACTGGTTTGCGCTCGGCGACCGCGACCTTGCCAAGCACGTCCTGCGCACCGACCGCCTGCGCCGGGGCGAGAGCCTGAGCGCGATCACCACCGACATTGCCCGCGCCTGTGGGATCACGCAGCGGATCGTTCCGGTTACCGACGATCCGGTCCGCTCGATCGTCGAGACCGACGAAGGGCCGCTGCCGTTCCAGGACTACTTCGTCCGCCGCCGCTGCGAGCCGGTGTTCCGGAAAATCCGTTTCGACGGCGCGGAGGCGGCAAGGCCCTCGCCTGCGCTGCTCGACGCGCTCTCCGATCCGGCTCTCGAGGCCGTGATCATCTGCCCCTCGAACCCGGTGCTGTCGATCGGGCCGATACTTGCGGTTCCGGGCATCGCCGAGGCGCTGCGGGCAAGCGCCGCGCCGTGCGTGGCCGTCTCTCCTTTCATCGGCGGGGAGGCGGTGAAGGGCCCCGCCGCCAAGATCATGCGCGAGCTCGGCATCGAACCGGGAGCAGCGGCGCTTGCTCGGCCATACTCGGGATTGGTCGACGCGATCCTGTGCGACGAGAACGATCCCGCCGCCGGGACCGTCGTCGACGACATCCGCATAGTTGCCAGCGACACCCTGATGCGCGACGATGCCGGCCAGCAACGGCTCGCGCGCGAGTGTCTCGCACTCGCCGCCGGTTTGCGGAGCGCCGCATGAATTGCAGCATCGTCATCCCGGTACGGCCGCCCTTCGAGGGCAAGACCCGGCTCGCTGGTGCGCTTTGCCGGAACGAGCGCAGTGCCCTGGTCGAGCGGATGTTCCTGCACGTCCTCGATGTGGCTGCCGCGACCGTGAGTCCGGCCAATGTCCACGTCGTCAGCCGCAGCCCGGTGCTGCTGGCTCTGGCCGCTGCGCGAGGCTGCCATGCGATTCGCGAGACTGCGGTGGGCCTCAACCCGGCGCTTGAGCAGGCTGCCGGATCCGCGCCAACGGATCGACCGCTGCTTGCGCTCAGCGCGGATCTTCCGCTGCTGGACCGGGATGACCTCGCCGCGATGATGGGCGAACTGGCAGAGGCTGACGTCGTCCTTGCCAGCGACTGTCCGGGAATCGGCACCAACGCCCTGCTGCTCGCACGTCCCCGGTTGCTGGCTTATGCGTTCGGCGAGGACAGCCGGCGGCGCCATGAGGACGCCGCGGCGGTGCGGGGCCTTGGCTTCAGGCTGTTTCGCCGCAGCAGCCTTGCCGCGGACCTCGATTTACCGGAAGACCTCGCCCTCCTCAGCGCCGCCTAGGGCCGGTCGCCGGGCATACCAGCCGAACCCCGCGATCACGGCGTAGCACAGCGCCGGAAGGATCAGCGCCAGCGCAAGACTGCCGGTGGTATCGGCAACCATGCCTGTCAGCAGCGGGACCACCGCGCCGCCGAAGATCGCGACGTTGATGATGCCCGAACCGTCCGCCGCGCGTGGCCCCAGCTTTTCGCAGGCGAGGCTGAAGATCGTCGGGAACATGATCGCATTGGCAAGCCCGATCGCCAGCAAGCTGTAGCCCGACAGGGTGCCCGTCGTATGCGTCGAGACAAAGAGCAGGAGGATCGCGGCGATCGCCACCGCCGCAAGCACCTTCCCGGGGCTGACGAAACGCAGCACCAGCGAGCCGATGAACCTGCCAACCATCGCCCCGCCCCAGTAAAGTGCGATCAGCTTGCCCGCGGCCTGCTCCTCCAGGCCCATGACGTGCGTCTGCTTCAGGTAATTGACGATCAGGGAACCGATCGACACCTCCGCGCCAACGTAGAGGAAGATACACAGCGCCCCGAAGCCGAACCGCGGACGCTTCAGCAGGTCGAGTCCGGCAAGACCGCCGCTCGCCTCGTGGCTCTCGCCTTTGAGGGCGTCGCGGAACAGCCACACCGCCCCTGCGACCACGGCCAACGCGATCGCCAGCCCAAGGTAGCCGTGGACGATCGCCTGGCTTTCCGCCGTGCGGTAGGCATCGAGTTCGGCACCGGAGAGCTGGTCCGCCGACACCGTCGCAAGCGTGCCAAGGATCAGGATCGCCCCGAAATAGGGAAAGACGGTCGTCCCCAGCGAATTGAACGCCTGCGCAAAGGTCAGGCGGCTGTGCGCGGTCTCTGCCTTGCCGAGCAGCGAGATCAGCGGGTTGGCGACGACCTGGACCACCACTACCCCGCTCGCCAGCACGAACAGCGCCAGGAGAAAGACCCAGTAGGTCGCAGACTGGCTTGCCGGGATGAATAGCAGGCACCCCGCCATCATCGTCAGCAGCCCTGCCACCGCACCGCGCATGTAACCGATCCGCTTGACGAGCCGCGCCCCCGGAATCCCGATCAGCGCATAGGCCGTGAAGAAGCAGAACTGCACCAGCATGGCCTGGGTGTAGTTCAGCGTAAAAAGCTCTTTCAGCTTCGGGATGATCACGTCGTTGAGACTGGTGATGCCGCCGAAGATGAAGAACAGGCCCATCACGAAGACCTGCAGCTGCGGTGCATCCACCTGCTGTCCCCGCGGAGTCTGCGCGGTCGGTTCGGCGGAAATGGACATGGTGCGGCTCCCAATCGCGTCCGGTCTTCTGCCGTCGCCGGCGACCGGGTTACGGTTCGCCGTCACACGGCGTCAACCCCGTGCATTCCGAAATGTGAGCGTTCACACAAAGAATTCGAATGCGCTAGCCCTGCGCGACTGCCCCTGCGTTTTCCAGAGCAGCAAATTCGTCATCGGACAGCGCGAGCCAATCTCCAAGAAGCGCCCGGGTATGCTCGCCGACCTTGGGAGGCTGGTGCCGGAAATCGGGGGGCGTTGCCGAGAACTTGCCGGGGAAGGCCACAGTCGGAATCTCCACCCCGTCCTCGCGCACGAAGCGATGGACCGTGCCTCGGGCTTCGATGAACGGGTCCGAGAAGATTTCCTTGATCGTGTTGACCGGTCCCGCGGGCACGTTGACCGCGACCAGCCGCTCGATCAGCGCCGGACCGTCCAAATTGCGGACGATGTCCTGGACGATGCCTTCGATCTCGACCCGGTTGATCAGGCGCTGGCGCCCGGTGGCAAAGCGCGGGTCCGCGGCCAGCTCGGGGCGGCCCATCTCCCGGCAGAATGTGCGGAACTGGCCGTCGTTGCCGATCGCGATGATGATCGAGCCGTCGGCGACCTCGAAGGTCTTGTAAGGGACGACGGTGGGATGGCGGTTGCCGAGCCGGCCGGGGTTGACTCCGCCGACCAGCCAATTCGACGCCTGATTTGCGAGCATCGCGATCTGGGTATCGAGCAGCGACACGTCGACGTGCTGTCCCTCTCCCGTCCGTTCGGCATGGCGAAGTGCGGCGAGGATCGAGACAGTCGCGTACATGCCCGTCGAGAGGTCCGCCATCGCCACCCCGGCGCGCAAGGGGCCACCGTCTTCTTCCCCGGTGATAGACATGAACCCGCCCATGCCTTGCGCGACGAAGTCGTAGCCCGGTCGATCGGCATAAGGCCCGGTCTGACCGAATCCGGTGACCGAGCAATAAACGATGCGCGGGTTTATCGCGCGGATGCTCTCGTAATCGAGGCCGTACTTGACGAGGCCGCCAACCTTGAAATTCTCGACCATGATGTCCGCCTCGGCGGCGAGCCGCCGGATCAGCGCCGCGCCCTCGGGGTTGGCGAGGTCGATGGCGGCAGAGCGCTTGTTGCGGTTGCAGCAGAGGTAATAGGCGCTTTCCTGCGGGTCGTCGCTGCCGTCTGGCAGGGTCAGGAACGGCGGACCCCAGCCGCGGGTGTCGTCGCCCTTGCCCGGCAGCTCGACCTTGAACACATCGGCCCCGAAGTCGGCAAGGATCTGGGTCGACCAAGGTCCGGCGAGGACCCTCGAGAGGTCGAGAACCTTGATCCCGTCAAGCGCCCGCTTCGGCTGCTGCTGCGTCATTCCTGCCCTCTCGCGCGTTGCCCTGTGGCGGCGCTAAGGGGAGAAACCGCATGATTCAAGCGATCTTTTTGCACTCGAGAGCAGAATTCACCGAAGCGTCGCGAGGTAGGCGACCAGGTCGGCGCGCTGCTGCGGGTCGGTTACCGAAACCACCATCCGCGTACCCGGCGCATAGCGCGCGGGGCCGGCAATGTAGGCATCCAGCGAGGCGCGGGTCCATGTGCCGCCTTTTGTCTTGAGACCGGTAGAGAAGTTGTAGCCAGCCGCCGAAGCGGCGCGTCGGCCCACAATCCCTTTCAGCGACGGTCCCGACTTGTTCGCCCCGGTGCTTGCGTCATGGCAGGCCGCACACCGCGCGAAGACCGTGCGCCCGCGGTTGGCGTCGCCCGCTCCGGCCGGGCCGGCATAGGCAGCGGTCCCGGCGGCAAGCGCGGCGATCACGATAGCGGGGACAAGGGCCTTCATCGAACTCTCCAGATTTTCTTGCACTCTAATGCAGCTTTCATGAGCGGCGCATGAATGCGCCCGTCACCCGAGGCGGACCAGCGTACGGCCCATGCTCGACCCGTCGAACAGGGCATTAAAGGCGTCGAGCGAGCACTCGATCCCTTCGAAAACCGTCTCCACCGGGTCAAGCAGTCCGGCGCGGTGCCAGGCGATCATGTCCGCGACGAGGTGCTGGTCGAGGTCGTGGTGATCGAACGCGATAAACCCTTCGAGCCGCAGCCGCTTGCCCATGACCAGCGTGAGGTTGCGCGGCGGGGTGACGTGTCCTGCCGAATTGTACTGCGAAATCATCCCGCAGATCGCCATCCGGGCAAACGGCTTGGCGAGCGCGATGGCCGCGTGGAGGTGGTCTCCGCCGACGTTGTCGAAATAGAGGTCGATCCCGTCAGCACCGATCGCCTTGACCTCGCGCGCCAGGGCCTTCGTCAGATTGGCTTCCGCCTTGTAGTCGATCACCCCGTCGAGCCCGAGCCGGTCGCGCAGGAACGCCGCTTTCTCGGCCCCGCCTGCGGAGCCGATGACCTTGTGCCCCTTCACCTTCGCCATCTGGCAGACGAGCGAGCCGACACCGCCGGTCGCAGCGGAGACGAACACGGTATCGCCCGGCTTGAGTTGGCCGATGCGAAACAGCCCGGCGTAGGCTGTCAGCCCGGTCATCCCGGCAAATCCCAGCCAGGCTTGCGGCGGAAGGTGCGTGCAGTCCCGCTTCTGCAGGGCGGAACCCGGAGCTACAAACGCCTCGCGCCAGCCGAGGCGAGAGAACACCATGTCGCCGGGCGCGAAGGCGGGATCATCGCTCGCTACCACCTCGCCGATGGCCGGCCCCTCCATCGCGGCGTCGAGCGCAAACGGCGGGACATAGCTCTTGGCGTCGTCCATCCGTCCGCGCATCGCCGGATCGACTGCCATCCAGCGGTTGCGCACCAACACCTGACCCTCACCCGGAGGGGGCACATCCCGTTCGACAACGCGGAAATCCTCGGCGACGGGGGGGCCCTGCGGGCGGCGGACAAGCTGGACCTCACGCGACAGCACTCGCGATTCTCCCGAAACCTCTGTTGTTTCACGGGGATACGTCAGCGCGGGCCCGAGCGCCAGCCCATTATTGCACTAGAGGTCACTTTTCAGGACCAGTACCAGAGCGCCAGTCCGACCGTCGAGGCGAGGAGGGACGCGAACAGGGGAAGCGAGGCCGCCAGACCATGCCGGCCACCGAACACGACCGCGATGCCGCCCTTGATCGCCGTGTTTGCCAGCACCGGCACCGCCAGCACGACCCCGGCGAGCGCATCCGCGACCATCGCGCGCGGCAGGCCCGAGAGCGTAATCACGGCGGCATCGACATCCATGAGCCCGGTCAGGCCGAGCACCACTGCGATGCCCCCGCCCCCGAAACGGTCAAGCGCCCAGCGCGCGATCAGCGATAGCACAGCGACCGATCCGGCGAGCAACAGCGCCGGCCCGAAGTCGAACGGGTTGCCGAGCTTCACCGGCGGGCCTTTCTCCCCGCGCTGCCGCCGCCACATGACGAACGCCAGCAGCGCCGCGACCAGTGTCGCCGGGGCCATCGCCAACGCCAGTGTGGGCAGTGCGCGAGGGGCGAGCATGAAGGTGAGGACCTGGACCCGCACGAACATCACGATCGAGGCGATGGCGATGCCCGCGGTGAGCGGCCCCTTGGCTTCGGGCTCCTTCGCCAGTCTTCTGGCGTATTCGGCGGTCACGGCGGTTGAAGAGACAATCGCCCCGGTGAACGCCACCGCCAGGATCCCGCGCTCGCTGCCGAACCGCCGCGCGGCGACGTACCCGGCAAAGGACAGCGCCGCGACCAGCACCACCACCATCCAGATCTTGCGCGGGTTCCATGCGCCGTAGGGTCCGAATTCGCCGTCGGGGAGCAGCGGCAGGATTACCAGCGCGACCACCAGGAACCGCGCGACGCCTTCGATCTCGGCCTCGGTCAGCCCCTTGAGCAAGCGGTGGAGCGACTGGCGTGACGAGAGCAGGAAGAACGTTGCGCCCGCGCAGGCCAGCGCGACGGTCGGCGAGATCCGGACTGCCGCGACACCGATGGCAATCGTCAGGATGCCGGCAATCGCCGTCGTCGCCGAAACCGCATTGCGGGTCGCGGTCAGCAGGTAGCCGGCGGCCAGCACCAGCACGCCGCCCAGCGCCAGCACCCCGCCGACCAGGTCCGGCAGAAGCCCGCCGATGCCACCGACCAGCCCCAGCAGTCCGAAAGTGCGGAAGCCCGCGACGCGGGTCCCGTCGGCCTGCGCACGCTGGGTCCAGCCCCGCTCCAGCCCGATCAGCAGGCCCGCCCCGACCGCCGCCAGCAAAGCGGGGAGAGGGTGAGCGAGGTCGGGGAGCGGAGTGGTCACCTACCCATCACGGCCGGACGCTCATGGCGCCCACGCCAGGAACCGCTCGAGCAGCGCAAGGCCATAGGCCTGGCTCTTTTCCGGATGGAACTGCACGCCGAGGATGTTGTCGCGCGCCACCGCCGCGACGATTCCGCCGCCGTGGTCGGTCATCGCTGCGACATGGCGGCCTTCGTCGGCGGCGAAATAGTACGAGTGAAGGAAATAGGCCTCGCCCGGCTCGATCAGGCTCGCGCCATCGGCGTGCGGCGTGGGGGCGACGTCGTTCCACCCCATGTGGGGGACCTTGATTGCAGGATCGGTCCGTTCGATCAGCCGCACTTCGCCGCCGATCCAGCCGAGGCCGGGGGTGACGCCGTGTTCGACACCGCGGTCGGCCAGCAGCTGCATGCCCACGCAGATCCCCAGGAACGGCGCTTCACCGACCATCACGCGCTCTTCCATCGCCTCGACCAGCCCGGGAATGCTCCGCAGCGCCTCGGCACAGTGGCGGAACGCACCGACGCCCGGGAGGACGATCCGGTCGGCCGCGCGGACCACGTTGGGGTCGGCGGTCACCGCCACGCCGGTCGCACCCGCGGCGGCCAGCGCGTTCGCGACCGAATGCAGGTTGCCCGCGCCGTAGTCGATCAGGGCCAGCGTCTCCGCCATGGTCAGCCGCCGAGTTGTCCCTTGGTCGACGGAATCGCATCGGCTTTGCGCGGATCGATGGTCACGGCGTCGCGCATCGCCCGGGCAAAGCCCTTGTACACGCCCTCGATCACATGGTGGTTGTTCTGGCCATAGAGGCACTCGATGTGGAGGGTGATGCCCGCTGCCTGGCTGACCGACTGGAACCAGTGCTCGAACAGCTCGGTATCCATTTCGCCCAGCCGGGGCTGGGTGAAGCCGACCTTCCAGATCAGCACCGGACGGCCCGAGATATCGAGCGAGACCCGGGCCAGCGCCTCGTCCATCGGCGAATAGGCGGTGCCGTAGCGGGTGATCCCGCGCTTGTCGCCGAGCGCCTGCGAGATCGCCTGGCCCAGCGCGATCGCGCTGTCTTCGGTGGTGTGGTGCTGGTCGACATGGAGGTCGCCGACGACCTTGCAGGTGACGTCAATCAGCGAATGACGGGAAAACTGCTCGATCATGTGATCGAGAAAGCCAATTCCCGTCGAGACCTGGTAGGTCCCGGTCCCGTCGAGGTTGACCGACACCTCGATGTCGGTTTCCGCGGTCTTGCGAGCGATCCGTCCCATGCGCATGGCCCCGCCTATAGGCCGATGCGCCGTGGAATCAATCGCCCGCCGCGCGCTCGGACCGCCGATCCGCCCTTGACCACCGCCCTCGCCGGGGCCACTTGTGCGGCCATGACCGATACGCCCGACAGCCTGATCCCCTACGACGAAATCGTGCAGGAGGCGCTGCGCGCAGTGGTCGGGCGCGTGCTCGGCGAGGTCGAGCGGACGGGCGGCACCCTGCCGGGTTCGCACCATTTCTACATCACCTTCAAGACCGGCGCACCCGGCGTGTCGATCCCGACGCACCTCAAGGAACGCTTCCCCGACGAGATGACCGTGGTTCTTCAGAACAAGTTCTGGGACCTCAAGGTCACCGACGAGGGCTTCTCTGTCGGCCTTACGTTCAACCAGATCCCGGCAACTCTGGTGGTCCCGTTCAGCGCGATCACCGCGTTCGTGGATCCGGCGGTCGATTTCGGCCTGCAGTTCCAGGCAGTGGGCGACGAGGAAGCCGAACCGCACGAGGAAGCCGGCAACGACTCCCCGGAACAGGGCGCGGGCGGCGACGTTGAGGGCAGCGACGACGGTTCGAACGTCGTTACGGTCGATTTCGGCCGGAAGAAATAAAGCCGGCCCGGCCGGTCGATGGAGCGACGATGGCCAAGCGCAATACCGTGAAATCCGCAGTGACCGACGCGAAGGACGCAGTGGTCGAGACCGGCAAGGGGCTGAGCCCCAATCCCATGACCAATGTCCTGCTGGCGGACATCGCGCTGCGGGTCGGCGGGCAACTGTTGCGGCATGGCGTGGAGCGCGGCGTGCTGGGCAAGGCTGTCGGCAAGGGCAAGGCGAAGAAGCTGATCAAGGGCCGCTCGATGGCCCAGACGCTGATCGGCACCGCGATCGCGCGCGTGGCCACCCGTTCCGTTCCGGGCGCGCTGATCGTCGGTGGCGGGATGCTTGCCAAGACACTCTATGATCGCAGGCGCGGCCACGAAGCACGCAAGGAAGGCCGCGCGGCGGTGGAGAAGCAGGCGAAGAAAGGCGACGAAGCCTGACCGCGGCTTGACGGCGGGGCCGCGATTGCGCCAGTGGCGCTCATGGCCCCCGGCACAACGCTTCACACGCCCGGCGATCCGCTCGAACGTCGCGGCCTGATGTTCATCCTCTCGTCGCCCTCGGGCGCGGGAAAGACCACCATAGCGCGGATGCTGCTGGACCACGACGCCGAAATGACCTGTTCGGTCTCGGTCACCACCCGTCCGATGCGACCCGGCGAGGTCGACGGGAAGGATTATTTCTTCGTCGACCAGCCGACTTTCGACCAGATGGTCGAGGACAGCCATTTCTACGAATGGGCGCACGTGTTCGGCCATTCCTATGGCACGCCCAAGGCCCAGATCCGCGCAGGTCTGAAGGAAGGGCGCGACTTCCTGTTCGACATCGACTGGCAGGGCACCCAGCAGCTCTACCAGAAGGCGGAGACCGACGTGGTCCGGGTGTTCCTGCTCCCGCCGAGCCTGGAAGAGCTGAATCGCCGGCTCGTGGGTCGCGGGACCGACAGCCCCGAGGTCATCGCCGCGCGCATGGCCCGCGCCCAGGCGGAGATCAGCCACTGGGACGGCTACGACTACGTCGTGGTCAACGACGACATCGACGAATGCTTCGCCAAGGTCCGCCAGATCCTCGCGGCCGAGCGAATGAAGCGGGCGCGGCAGACCGGGCTGATCGGCTTCGTCCGCGAGTTGACGCGGCCCTAGGGCCAGCCCGCCCGCGCCGCATCGACCTCGCAGACCAGTACCTTGCCCAGCGGCGCCTTTGCCGCTTCGGTGGCATCTGAACTGGGCGCGACGAGCATGAACAAGTGCCGCCCCTCGGGCCCGCCCAGCATGCAGGCGAACGGATTCAGCTCGCCGGTTACGACCGTCTCCAGCACCGCCCCGCCCTCGGCGATGCGGAGACAGCGCGGGGCCAGCGGGTCAGCAATCCACGCCGCGCCCTCGGCATCGAGACAGATGCCGTCGGGGATCGCCGGCCAGGTCTCCGCCCAGACCCGCCGTCCCGATAGCGAACCGTCAGCGGCAATGTCGAAAGCGGTCAGCCGCCCGCCCAGCGTCTCGCCCACGATCAACGTCGAGCCGTCCGGCGTGATGACCATGCCGTTCGGGAAGCTCAGCCCGTCCGCGCCCATTCGCACCGCGCCGTCCGGCTCGACGATGGCGAGCGCCGTGGCGGGATGGTCGCCGATCACGCTTTCCGGCCCGCGGGCGCGGAGTTCGGTGTCGAGATCGAACCCGAAGTTGCCGACATAGGCGCGGCCCGTCTTGTCGACGACCATGTCGTTCGCGAGGTGGCGGGCGAATTGCGAAAGGTCCGCATGCTCCGCCAGCCGCCCGTCCGGCCAGCGGCGCCACACCGCAAGCTTTTCCATCCGCACGAACAGCAGCGAGCGGTCGGGCATCCAACCGAGGCCGGAGGGGCGGTCGTCCAGTTGCAGTTCGACCCGCATCTCACCCGCGAGCGAGACCGAGCGGATCGATTGCGAGTAGAAGTCGCTGAACCACAGCCGACCGCCGTCCGGGTCAGGCCGCCAGCGCGGCCCTTCCCCGAAATAGATGCCGTCGACGAGGGTCAGGACCTCGCGCGGCACGGGGTCAGTGCTCGCCCGATGCGTCGACGAAATCGCGCGGCAAGCTGGCGTTGACCACGCCGCCGTCGATGACCAGCGCCGAGCCGACCACGTAATCGCCGCCGCGACTGGCGAGGTAGATCGCGCCCGCAGCCATGTCCTCGGCAATGCCCACGCGGGGCAGCGGGATGCCCTTCGCCACCTTGTCGCCGGCCTTCGCGGCAGCCTTGTTCATCTCCGACGGAAAGGCGCCTGGGCAGATCGCGGTCACGACGATGTTGTCCTGCACCAGCCGCGCCGCCATCCGCCGGGTCAGCTGAATCACCGCCGCCTTGGACGCGTGGTAGCTATAGGTCTCCCACGGGTTGAGCTTGAGCCCGTCGATCGAGGCGATGTTGATGACCTTGGCCGGCGCCGCAAGCGAGCCCGCCGCAATCAGGAGCTTGTGCAGTTTCTGGGTCAGGAAGAACGGGGTCTTGACGTTGAGGGCCATGACCTTGTCCCAGCCCGCCTCGGGGAACTGGTCGAACTCCGCGCCCCACGCCGCGCCGGCGTTGTTGACGAGGATGTCGAGCTTGTCCTCGCGTCTGGCCAGTTCGGCGGCCAGCTCCTCGCAGCCCGCGATGGTCGAGATGTCACCGGCGAGCGGGATGCACCGCTCGCCCAGTTCCGCCGCAGTTTCCTCTACCACCGCAGCCTTGCGGGCGGTGATGTAGACCCGGGCGCAGCCGGCGGCGATGAAGCCTTCGGCGATCATCTTGCCGATCCCGCGCGAGCCCCCGGTGACCACCGCGACGCGGCCTTCGAGGCTGAACAGCTTGCTGAAATCCATCGTCGTTCCTTTCTGACCTCCCGCTTGCGGGAGGGGACACCGTCAATACCCGCTCAGCTTCGCCACGCGGTCGGCGTGATAGAACTGGTCGCCGCAGAATTCGGCCAGCGCGCGGTCGCGCTTCATGTAGAGGCCGATGTCGAATTCGTCGGTCATGCCGACGCCGCCGTGCATCTGGACGCCTTCCTGCACCGCGAGGCGGCAGGCCTTGCCGGCCTTGGCCTTGGCGACCGAAACCATCAGGTCGGCCTTTTCGGACCCGGCGTCGAGCAGCTGCTGCGCCTTGATCGCGGTCGCGGTGGCGATCTCGATCTCGGAATAGAGGTGAGCGGCGCGGTGCTGGAGCGCCTGGAACTCGCCGATCAGCTTGCCGAACTGCTTGCGAGTCTTGAGGTAATTCGTGGTGATGTCGAACGCGCCGGAGGCCACGCCGGTCTGCTCCGCCGCCGCGCCGACGCGGCCGGCCTGGAGGACCTTCTCAAGCAGCGCCCGGCCGCCGTCGACCTCACCGATCACGCAGTCACCGTCGAGCTCGACGTTGTCGAACGTGACGTGGCTGGCCATGCTCGAATCGACCAGCCGGACGTTGGCGTGGCTGACGCCCGCCGCATCCTTCGGCACCGCGAACAGGGTCACGCCGTCGGCATCGTCATCACTGCCCGAGGTCCGCGCCGCGACGATCAGCGCATCGGCCGATGCGCCATGGATCACAAAATCCTTCTTGCCCGACAGGCGGAAGCCGTTGCCGGCCTTCTCTGCCCTGCAGGCGATCCGCTCCGGCCGGTGCTTCGGCCCTTCGTCGATCGCGATGCCGAGCACTGCCTCGCCCGCGATGATCGCGGGAAGCCAGCGGCTCTTGAGCTCATCCGATCCGGCAGACAGCGCGGTCACGCCCATGACCGAGGTCGTCAGGAACGGCGACGGCGTGAGGTTGCGGCCGATCTCGGCCAGCACGATCCCCGCCTCGACGTGGCCCATTCCGAGCCCGCCGTCGTTTTCGCTGGCCAGCATCCCGGTCAGGCCCATCTCGGCGAACCGCTTCCACAGGTCGTGGCCGAAGCCGTCCTGGCAATTCATGTCGCGCAGGCGGCGCAGTTCCGCCTTGATTGCGCCGTGTTCACCAAGGAAGCCGGTGACGGATTCGGCCAGCATCGCCTGGTCGTCGGAGTGGTAAAGCGGCATCTGATTGTCCCTTTGCATCGTCATCCCGGACTTGATCCGGGATCGCTGGCGGCATCGCGCCCAGCTCGCAGCGGTCCCGGGTCGAGCCCGGGACGACGGCCCTTACTAAGCCCCCGGCAAATCCAGGATGCGCTTGGCGACGACGTTGAGCATGACTTCGCTGGTCCCGCCCTCGATCGAATTCGCCTTGGTCCTGAGCCAGGTCCGGGCCGGTGCGCCGCCGCGGGTTTCCTCGCTCTCCCATTCGAGCGCGCGGCTGCCGCCCGCAGCCATGATCAGCTCGTGGCGGCGCTTGTTGAGCTCGGTCCCGGCGTACTTCATCATGTTCGGCTGGGCGGGGTTGCCGCGCCCGACCTTGACCTCGTCCATGAACTTCTCGCCCATTGCCGTGAAGGCGAGCGCATCGACGTCGAACAGCGCCAACTCGGCGCGCAGGAGCGGATCTTCTACGCCCTGCCGTGCCAGCATCGCGCCGATGGTGACCAGCCGGTCCCCGCCGCCCGCGCCCGAGATCATCTCGCGCTCGTGGCCGAGCAGGTACTTGGCGACGTCCCAGCCGCGATTGAGCTGGCCGACGATCTGGTCCTTGGGGACCTTCACGTTGTCGAAGAAGGTCTCGCAGAACGGCGAGGCACCGCTGATCAGCTTGATCGGCTTGGTGGTGACGCCTTCGCTCTCCATGTCGAACAGCAGGAACGAGATGCCCTGGTACTTGTTCGCCTTGTCGGTCCGGACCAGGCAGAAAATCCAGTCCGCCTTGTCGGCGTAGGAGGTCCAGATCTTCTGGCCGTTGACCTGCCAGTAGTTGCCGTGATCCTCGCCGAAGGTCTGCAGGGACACCAGGTCGGAGCCGGAACCCGGCTCCGAATAGCCCTGGCACCAGCGGATTTCGCCGCGGGCGATCTGGCCCAGGTAGTGGACCTTCTGCTCCTCGGTTCCGAACTTGAGCAGCGCGGGCCCCAGCATCCAGATGCCGAAGCTCGACAGCGGCGGCCTCGCCCCGATCCGGGCCATTTCCTCGCGCCAGATCTTGGCTTCGGCAGGGGACATCCCCGCACCGCCATAGGCCTTGGGCCAGTCGGGCACGGTGTAGCCCTTTTCCGCGCAACGTTCGAACCACACCCGCTGGGCTTCGCTCTGGAAGACGGCGCGGCGGCCGCCCCAGAAAACGTCGCTCTCGTCGCGGACGGGCTGGCGCATCTCTGACGGGCAGTTCTGGTCGAGCCACGTACGGATTTCGCCGCGGAAATTCTCCAGGTCGGACATGTTTGTCGCTCCTCTCTTAATCGAGAGGTTAAAGCGACTCGCGGCAGCCGCGCAAGCGCGGATTTCCGCGGTTTGCCACGATCCCTGCATGCCGTAGCGTAAACCTGTGCGGCATTGACGGATGCGACGTCACGTTTACGTTCGCGGCAAAACAAACAACGATTTTGGAGAGGTCGATGCGCTTTCAGGACAAGACCGTCGTCGTGACCGGGGCCGCCTCGGGGATCGGCAAGGCCAGCGCCCTGCTTTTCGCCGCCGAGGGCGCGAAAGTCTATGCCGCAGACATCGACATGGACGGGCTCGGCAATGTCGCCGCCCAGTCCAACGGCAGCATCGTCGCGGTGCGCTGCAACGTGACCTCGTGCGAGGACATCAAGGCCCTGATGGACCGTGCGGGAAGCGAGACCGGCGGTATCGACGTCGTCTTCAACAATGCCGGCGCCGGCGGTGACCGCGCGAAGATCTTCGAGATCGAACCCGCCGGATGGGACCGGACGATGGACCTGCTGCTGCGCTCGGTCGCCTTCGGGATCCGCTACGCCGTCCCGCACATGCAAGGGCGGGCGGGCGCGGCGATCGTCAACACCTCGTCGATTGCGGCCGAAGGCTCGGGCTATTCGCCCACCGCCTATGCCGTTGCCAAGGCCGGCGTGCTTCATCTGACCAAGCTGGCCGCGGCCGACCTCGCGCAGTTCGGGATTCGCGTGAACGCGGTCCAGCCGGGCTTCATCAACACCAACATCTTCACTTCGGCGGTCGAGATGCCGGAGGACAAGGTGCCGGCGGCGCTCGGCGTGATCGCGGAAATGTCGAAGCACGCCCAGCCGGTGGCCCGCGGCGGGCAACCCACGGACATCGCCGAAGCGGTCGCGTACCTCGCCAGTGACGCCGCCGGGTTCGTCAACGGCACCTCCCTGCTGGTCGACGGCGGCATCCGCGTCGGCGAGCGGCCCAGCTGGGATCCCAACGCGCCCGGCCTGTTCGATGCGCTCGAGGCCATGGCCGCGGGCGGCGCAGAGGGACGCGAGTGACCGCCGCCGGGGGGCGCGTTTCCTTTCGCCTGGCCAATTTTCACGGCTTCGGCGCCATCGCATACGGGATCAAGGACAGCGGGTTCTCGACGTTCCTGCTGCTGTTCTACAACCAGGTCCTCGGCATGGACCCGAAGATGGTCAGCCTTGCGCTCGCGCTGGCGCTGATCCTCGATGCGTTTCTCGATCCGCTGATCGGTCACCTCGGAGACCGCACCCGCTCGCGCTGGGGACGCCGACTGCCGTGGCTCTACATCGCGCCCATCCCGCTCGCATTGGCATGGACGATGCTGTGGTCGCCTTCCCCCGGCGACACGCCTAGTTTTGTCGAGCTGGTGCTGCTGGCCATCCTCGTCCGCACGCTGGTCTCGTGCTGCGAGGTGCCGTCGATCGCGCTCGTGCCCGAATTGACCCGCGACTACGACGAGCGCAGCAGGTTGGTGCGCTACCGGTTCCTCTACGCATGGCTGGGCGGGCTGGTCATGCTGTTTCTCGCCTACCAGGTATTCCTCAAGGACGGGATGCTGTCGATCGACGGCTACCACCAGTTCGGAATTGTCGGCGCTATCCTCATGGCGGCATCGGTGCTGATCTCGGCGGCGGGGCAACACAGGGCGGCCGTGGCCGTTCCGGTCGCCGACTCAGGCACTCCCCTTTCGATCGGAGCCGCCTTCCGCGAAATCCGCGAGGCATTCACCCACCCAGCATTCCTGGTGGTCGTCAGCGCAGAGATCTTCGCCTACACCAGCCAAGGCGTGACCTTTTCCATCGCCAACTATCTTTACCTGTTCGTCTGGCGTTTCTCGGAGACCGCATACCAGCTTTACCCGCTGCTGCTGTTCGCCAGCGTCGTGACGACCTTCGTCGCGGTCGGGCCGCTGCACAAGGCGTGGGGCAAGCGGCTGACGGGGGTGCGCTGCACGCTCGCCGGGATGGTGTTCTGGGCAATACCGTTCCTGCTGCGCGGAGCGGGCCTATGGCCCGAAGTCGGCTCGACCGCCTCGACGTCGCTGGTGTTCGCGTTCTTCTTTGTCGCCAACGTGTTGTCGGTCTCGGCGGCCGTATCGATCGTCTCGATGATTGCCGACGTGGTCGAAGCCTCGGAGATCGAGACCGGCAGGCGCAGCGAGGGCACGTTCTACTCCGGCCACCTCTTCGCCCAGAAGTGCGCGACGGGCATGGGCATCTTCGTCACCGGGCTGCTGCTGAGCTGGGCGGGACTCGGAGAACAGTCCAAGCCTGGCGAAGTGGCCGAGCCGGTCCTTGATTCGCTCTCGCTGGGTTACATTGGCCTGGTCATCGTGTTCTCGATCGTGATCGCCGCGATCCTTCGCCGCTTCCCGATCGACCGCAAGGACCATGAAGAACGCCTCGCCGCTTTGGCCGCAGCGGCCCGCCTCGATCCGGACGCATCCGGGCTCCATCCTTAATCGCCCGGTTAAAACGGGCTTCCATCATACCGGCCAGTCTGCCAAACCACCCGCAAACAAGACTCGCGAAAACCCACGGGAAGGACAGGAAATGGATTTCGATCTCACCGACCGCCAGCGCTTCTGGCGCGACCGCGTCCGCCAGTTCATCGAGGATCACGTCCGTCCCCGCGAAAAGGACTACAAGGCCGAGCAGGCCACCGGCGACCGCTGGAAGGTGCTCCAGGTCGTCGAGGAAGAGAAGGCGCGTGCCAAGGCGCAGGGCATCTGGAACCTGTTCATGCCGCCGCGCAATTCCGGACACCATCACGTCGATGAAAGCTTCGAGTTTGAAGGCCCCGGCCTGACCAACCTAGAATACGCACTCTGCGCCGAGGAAATGGGCCGCATCGGGTTTGCGAGCGAGGTGTTCAACTGCTCCGCGCCCGACACCGGCAACATGGAAGTGCTCCATCGCTATGGCACCGCCGAGCAGAAGGAACGCTGGCTCAAGCCCATCATGAACGGCGAGATGCGCTCCGCCTTCCTGATGACCGAGCCGCTGGTCGCCTCGTCCGACGCCACCAATATCGAGACCTCGATCCGCCGTGAGGGCGACGAATATGTCATCAACGGCCGCAAGTGGTGGTCGTCCGGCCTTGGCGATCCGCGTTGCAAGGTCGCGATCGTCATGGGCAAGACCGACTTCGAAGCCAAGAGGCACCAGCAGCAGTCGATGGTCCTGCTCGATCTCGACACTCCCGGCGTGGAGGTCATCCGGCATCTCCCTGTGTTCGGCTATGACGATGCGCCGCACGGGCACATGGAGGTCGTCCTCAACAACGTCCGCGTCCCGGCCTCGAACATATTGCTGGGCGAAGGCCGCGGGTTCGAGATCGCGCAAGGCCGCCTCGGGCCGGGCCGTATCCACCACTGCATGCGCACGATCGGCGTGGCGGAAGAGGCGATAGCCAAGATGGCCCGCCGCCTCCAGTCGCGCGTCGCGTTCGGCAAGGCAATCTCCGAGCATTCGGTGTGGGAACAGCGCATCGCCCAAGCCCGCATCGACATCGAAATGACGCGCCTGCTCTGCCTCAAGGCGGCGGACATGATGGACAAGGTCGGAAACAAGGCGGCTGCGCTCGAAATCGCGATGATCAAGGTCCAGGCCCCCAACATGGCGCTGCGGATCATCGACGATGCGATCCAGGCCCACGGCGGTGGCGGCGTGTCCGAGGACTTCGGTCTTGCGAAGATGTACGCCGGCCAGCGCACGCTGCGCCTTGCCGATGGTCCGGACGAAGTCCACGCCCGCGCCATCGCCCGGATCGAGTTTGCCCGTCATTCGGGCAAGGTCAGCGATCCGGGGTTCAGCTCGGGCGACATCGGCGTCTCACGCTAACCTGCCCCTTTACCCGCGCGGCATCCGCCGCGCGGGTCAGTCCCCGACAGATCCGAGCACCGGAGCCGTATCGCATGAAAGCCGCCATCCTTGAGCAACCCGGCAAGCCGCTGGAAATCGACGACCTGACGATCTCGAATCCCGGCCCGCACGAGGTCCTGATCCGCACCGCCGCCTGCGGCCTGTGCCATTCGGACCTGCACTTCATCGAGGGCACATATCCTCACGCCCTGCCCGCGGTCCCGGGCCATGAAGCGGCGGGGATCGTCGAGGCGGTCGGCAGCGAAGTCCGCACGGTCAAGGTCGGCGATGCGGTGGTCACCTGCCTCTCCGCCTTCTGTGGGCACTGCGAGTTCTGCGTGACCGGGCGGATGGCGCTGTGCCTGGGCGGGGATACCCGGCGCAAGACCGGCGAGGCCCCGCGCCTGACGCGCTCCAGCGACGGCAGCGTGGTCAATCAGATGCTCAACCTCTCGGCCTTTGCCGAAATGATGCTGGTCCACGAACATGCCTGCGTCGCGATCAACCCGGAGATGCCTCTCGACCGGGCCGCGGTAATTGGCTGCGCGGTGACAACCGGTGCCGGCGCGATCTTCAACGCCTGCAAGGTGACACCCGGCGAGCAGGTCGCCGTCGTCGGCTGCGGCGGTGTAGGCCTCGCCACCGTCAATGCCGCCAGGATCGCCGGTGCTGGCCGGATCATTGCCGCCGATCCCATGCCGGAGAAGCGCGAACTGGCCAGGAAGCTCGGCGCGACCGACGTGCTCGACCCGACCGATCCCGATGCCGCTAAGCAGCTTCTCGAGCTGACCAAGGGCGGCGTTGACCACGCGATCGAGGCGGTCGGTCGTCCGGCGTCGGCCCAATTCGCAGTCGGCGCGCTGCGCCGCGGCGGCACCGCCACGATCCTCGGCATGATGCCGCTCAGCGAAAAGGTCGGCCTCGGCGCGATGGACCTTCTGTCCGGCAAGAAGCTCCAGGGCGCGATAATGGGCAACAACCGTTTTCCGGTCGATCTTCCCCGATTGGTCGACTTCTACATGCGCGGGATGCTTGACCTCGACACGATCATCGCCGAACGGATCCCGCTTTCCGGGGTCAACGAGGGGTTCGAGAAAATGAAACAGGGCCATTCCGCCCGTTCGGTGATCGTGTTCGACCAATGAGCAGCACGACCCCGCTGAACGCCGAGGAAGCCTTCGTCGGAACGGTTGCGCCGGAAGGCGCGGACAAGCTCGACGACGCCGCGCTGGCGGCGTGGATGCAGGCCAACGTGGCCGGCTTCCAGGGCCCCATGACGGTCACGAAGTTCAAGGGCGGGCAGTCCAACCCGACCTACAAGATCGAGGCCGCCAGCGGAAACTACGTCCTGCGGCGCAAGCCGTTCGGGCCCCTGCTGCCATCCGCCCACGCGGTCGACCGCGAATACAAGGTACAGGCCGGCCTGTCGAAGACCGGCTTCCCGGTGGCCCCGCAGTACGGGCTCTGCACCGACGACAGCGTCATCGGCTCGTGGTTCTACGTGATGGGCATGGTCGACGGGAAGACCATCTGGGACGGCGCGATGCCCGGTTCCACGCCCGAGTACCGTCGCGCCACCTACGATGCCATGATCGACACCTTGGCTGCGCTGCACAAGGTCGACGTTGACGCGGCAGGCCTCTCCGACTTCGGCAAGCCAGGCAACTACTTCGGCCGCCAGGTCGACCGCTGGACCAAGCAGTACCGCCTCGCCGAGACCGAGCGGATGGAAGAGATGGAGCGGCTGATCGAGTACCTGCCGCAGACCCTTCCCGAACAGGACCGCACCTCGGTGGTCCACGGGGACTACCGTATCGACAACATGATCTGGGCCAAGGACCGCCCCGAGGTGCTAGCGGTACTCGACTGGGAGCTTTCGACGCTCGGCGACCCGCTCGCCGACTTTACCTATGTCGCTATGGCGTGGGTGACCGACAACGGCGGCCGCTCAGGCGTGCAGGACATCGACCGCAAGGCACTCGGCATTCCCGAGCTCGCAGAGATGGTCGAACGCTACTCCGCCGCGACCGGGCGGAGCAGCGTGCCGGACATGAACTGGTACTTCGCCTACAACTTCTTCCGCCTCGCCGGGATCATGCAGGGCATCAAGAAGCGCGTGATCGACGGCACCGCCTCCAACGCGCAGGCCAAGGCCATGTCGGAACGCGTGCTGCCGCTGGCCGAGACGGCGTGGAGCTTTGCTGAGAAGGCGGGGGCGTAACCTCTAAGGGCGGGGCCAGCCTACTGGATCCCGCCGAGTCTCAGGCAAAACAGAATCCTGTCTTCCGCCTTCAATTCGGGAAGCGCGCTGAAGGCGGGACCATCGAAGTTCGCGGCGGCAGTCGCGAGTTCTTCGCTGGCGCTGTCGCCAGCTGCGGGATCGGCGAGCCATGCTTTGCGGACTTGGTCGGCCGCGCGTTCGAACATCTTCCGATCATCGCTTTTCAGCATCGGCTGCGATGCAAAGGCGGAGAGGAGGGCATAACAGGCGACCGGGTTCGGCAAGGCGGGATCGACGAGAATCACCGGCTGCATCAAGCCGGTGACGTAGCCATCGGGCCCGTCAATCAGGACGATCGTATCATAAAGGGGACGGCACTTGCCCAGAGCTTCTGCGACGGCGGCTTCCGGGTCGGCCGCTGGCCGGACCTGTTCGGCCAGCGCATAAAGATCGGCGGAAAATAAGCCGAGAATCTCGTCGGAGTTTTTGCCTGTTTCATCAGCCATGGCCTCGGCAAAACGGCCTGCGAGTACGCCTGCCCCCTCTGAGGTCACGCCAAGGGATCGCGAAAGGTCCTGCCCCTTGAGGGCCTCGGTCGCGAAAAGCGCCAGCGTGGCGCAGCGCAGTTCGCCCCGGCGCGTTTCGCCGAGTGACTGGTAAAGATCGGCACTGCCGCCATCGTCGCCCGATCCGCTCGAGGCCGCGACTGCACGTTCCAGCAGGGGAAGCACCTCCTGCTCGAACAACGGCGCGGCCTGCGATTCCTCATACCCGATGGCCGGCGCACAAGCCGCAGGATCTTCGCAGCCCGCATCCTGGGCAAGCGACAGCAGCAAGGCAAAGAGCAACATTCTATCCCCCCGAGGCCCCCAAACGATCCTCCAGCGAACCTAAAGCGCGCTCGTCATGTTGCAAGCGCACATTCCGGCCCGGTGGCTACCTTTGCAATTCCCCCGCATCGGGCGTATGGGCGCGCCTCTTGAAAGGAAGGCGAAGTGGCTGTGAACTGGACTGCGGAATCCTGGCGCGGGTATGAAGGACGGCATCTGCCGACCTATCCCGACGCCGCCAAGCTGGCTGAGGTCGAGAAGACCCTGCGGAGCTTTCCGCCGCTCGTGTTCGCCGGCGAAGCCCGCGCGCTGAAGGACGAGCTGGCGGGCGTCGCAGCCGGCAAGGCTTTCCTGCTCCAGGGCGGCGACTGCGCCGAGAGCTTTGCCGAGTTCCACCCCAACAACATCCGCGACACCTTCCGGGTGCTGCTCCAGATGGCGGTGGTGCTGACCTTCGCCAGCAAGGAGCCGGTGGTGAAAGTGGGTCGCATGGCCGGCCAGTTCGCAAAGCCGCGCTCGTCGCCGGTCGAAGTGCAGGACGGGGTCGAGCTGCCCAGCTACCTCGGCGACAACATCAACGGGATCGAGTTCACGGCCGAGGCGCGGATTCCCGATCCGCAGCGCCTGCTCCAGGGCTACAGCCAGTCGGCAGCGACGCTCAACCTGCTGCGCGCGTTCTCTACCGGCGGCTATGCCAACCTGCGCCAGGTCCACCAGTGGACCCTCGACCACATCGGCAAGAGCCCTTGGGCCGCGAAGTTCGCAGAAATGGCCGACAAGATCGGCGAGGCGCTCGACTTCATGGCGGCCTGCGGGGTCGATCCCAAGACCGTACCGCAGCTTCAGGGCACCAGCTTCTACACCAGCCACGAAGCGCTCCACCTCGCCTACGAGGAAGCGATGACCCGGCAGGATTCGCTGACCGGCGACTGGTACGACACCAGCGCGCACATGCTGTGGATTGGCGACCGCACGCGTTTCGAGGGATCGGCCCATGTCGAGTTCCTGCGCGGCGTCGGCAATCCCATCGGCATGAAGTGCGGGCCGAGCCTGACGCCCGATGCGCTGCTGTCGATGCTCGACACGCTCAACCCCGCGCGCGAGCCGGGCCGGATGACGCTGATCAGCCGCTTCGGCGACGACAAGGTCGAAGCCGGGCTCGCCCCGCTGGTCCGCGCGGTCAAGCGCGAGGGCCATCCGGTCGTGTGGAGCTGCGATCCGATGCACGGCAACGTGATCAAGGCGAACAACGGCTACAAGACCCGCCCGTTCGACCGCATCCTGAACGAAGTGAAGGGCTTCTTCGCCGTCCACCGTGCGGAAGGCACCCATGCCGGGGGCATCCATATCGAGATGACCGGCAAGGACGTGACCGAGTGCGTCGGCGGGGCAATCGCCATCACCACCGAAGGTCTGGCCGACCGCTACGACACCCACTGCGACCCCCGCCTTAACGCGGCGCAGTCGATCGAACTGGCGTTCCTGCTGGCCGAGCACATCAACCTCGAGCGCGCCGCCGCGCGGGCCGAGGCGGCCTGACTGGACATCGCGCCCGGATCGGACTTATCCTGCGAGGATGAGCGAGGTCCGGGAAGCGACGCGGAAGGGCGTGAAGGGTGCAGCCATGCGGCTGCGCCTGATCGAGGCGACGATCGCCGCCCTGACCGAGCTGGGCTATGCCGGGGCGAGCACGTCCGAGGTCGTGCGCCGGGCCAAGGTCAGCCGCGGGGCGCTGCTGCATCACTTCCCGACGCGTGCCGAACTCCTGCTCGCGACGGCGCGCCACATCTGCGAGGAACAGGAGCGCTTCCGCCGGCAGCGGCTGAAGGACGTGCCGCGAGGAACAGACCGCTTCTTTTCGATCACCGACGCGATGTGGGCGACCATGCAGCGCCCGGAATCGGTGGCCCTGACCGAGCTGATGCTTGGCTCGCGCGCGGACGAGGAACTTCGCGAACCGTTCGCCCAGGTCATGCGCGAGGCGGCGTCGCGCCTGTACGACGGGCCCGCCGAAGTGGCCGAGGATATCGGATACTCCAACGCGCGGATGGTCCGCGCGATGGCCAAGCTGCACATCGCGGCGATGCGCGGGCTGATGGTCGAGCAGCATTATGGCGGCGGCGACCAGCATATGGACGACGCGTACGAGTTGCTCGTCTGGTACAAGCAGGCGGCGATGCGCCGTCTGGCCGATCCGACCTTCGATGAATCCGTGCGCCTCGACCTCGATCGACCGCTGCGCCCCCCTGTTGTTCCAATGCAACGCTCCGGGAAAAAACAAAACAGGCAGAGTTGACGGTTCTGCGCCCCTTGGGCAGTCTCACCTGCAACCGATTTCGCAGGAAGCGGAACGGAATTTGGGAAAAGGGGCCTATGACCAAGTCGCATCTCCGCATCGCCACCTCGTTCGCCGTCCTCGCCGCGGCCGCGCTTGCTGCGCCGTCCTT
This sequence comes from Novosphingobium sp. FW305-C-111, assembly GCF_058783565.1. Lineage (NCBI taxonomy): Bacteria > Pseudomonadati > Pseudomonadota > Alphaproteobacteria > Sphingomonadales > Sphingomonadaceae > Novosphingobium > Novosphingobium sp. FW305-C-111. The sequence continues at coordinate 130,413 of NZ_JBYSYP010000009.1, read as the reverse complement.
CGCACAGGATGCGCAATCGGAAGAGGAAGCGCCCTCGGGCCCGCAAATCGTCGTCACCGCGCAAGGCCGCGCCCAGGCGCTGGCCGACGTGCCGGTCGCGATCTCCGCAGTGAACGCCGAGACGCTCAAGAACTCGGGCGCCAACGACATTCGCCAGCTCAACCAGGTGGCCCCGTCACTGCTGGTTTCCTCGACCGGCTCCGAAGCCAACGGCTCGGCCCGTATCCGCGGCATCGGCACGGTCGGCGACAACCCCGGTCTCGAAAGCTCGGTGCCAGTGTTCATCGACGGCGTGTATCGCTCGCGTTCGGGCATCGGCCTCAACGAACTCGGCGAGCTCGACCGCATCGAAGTCCAGCGCGGCCCCCAGGGCACGCTCGGCGGGCGCAACTCGTCGGCCGGCCTCATCAGCATCTATTCGAAGAAGCCTTCGTTCAGCTTCGGCGGGACCGCCGAGGCGACCTATGGCAACTATGACTTCATCCGCCTTTCGGGCAGCATCACCGGCCCGCTGACCGAAACGATCGCCGCCCGCCTCGACGGCGTCTACGTCAAGCGTGACGGCTTCCTTCGCGACAACACCAACAACACCGACGTCAACAACCGCGACCGCTACTTCCTGCGCGGCCAGCTTCTGTTCGAGCCGACTGATGCGCTGAGCGTGCGCCTGATCGCGGACTACACCTTCCGCGATGAAAAGTGCTGCGGTGCGGTTTATGTCGACCGGACGGTCAATCAGTACATCGGCAACCTCAACGATCCGTCCAGCCCGCTCACCCCGCTGCAGGCCAACGGCAACAACATCATCAACGTCCTGCGCGACCTCGGCCAGCCGCTGGCCGGGTTCAATGCCGGCTATGATCGCACCATCTATGTGTCGCCCGGCCGCAGCTTCGCCGGCGAGACCAAGGACTACGGTTTCTCGGGCGAGATCAACTGGGACCTCGGTGGCGCGACGCTGACCTCGATCACCGCTTACCGCGAATACCGTTCAGGCCAGGCCGGCGACGTCGACTACAGCGCCGTCGATATTCTCTACCGCGCGCCGAGCGACGACCTGTACCGCCAGTTCCATACCTTCACCCAGGAACTGCGCCTGCAGGGCGAAGCGTTCGACGGCAAGCTCGACTGGCTGGTCGGCGGCTATTACGCCAATGAGAAGCTGACGGTGCGCGACAACCTGCGCTTCGGCAACCAGTACGGCCGGTTCGCGACCTGCCGCCTGGTTTCGGGCGGTGGCCTTGCCGGGCTCTATTCGCCGAATTCGGCGGGCTGCCTTGCCGCGCGTCCCGCCGCGTTCGGCGCGGCCTCTCCGGCGATCTATGCCGCGATCGACGCGCTCGACGGGATCCGCGACAAGGGCACGATCAACGACCGCTACTTCCAGAAGGACGAAAACTACGCCTTCTTCACGCATAACATCGTCCACATCACCGATGCGCTCGATCTGACCCTGGGCCTGCGCTACACGCACGACCAGAAGGACTTCTCCGCCCAGTTCACCAACGACAACACCGGCTGCACCACCGTGCAGGGGCTGGTCGGCGGGTTCCTCACCAACGCCTCGCTGGCGGCGGTCTCGGGCGGCCTGATCGGGCTTGCCTGCCAGGGCAACTCCACGGCCGAGCTCAATGGCGTGTCGATCAACGACAGCCGCGGCGAGGACGAATGGACCGGCACTGCGATCCTTTCGTACAAGGTCACCCCGGACCTGCTGACCTACGCCTCGTATTCGCGTGGCTACAAGGCGGGCGGCTTCAACCTCGATCGTTCGGCGCTCAAGTCGCCGATCGCAACCTTCGCCAGCGTCGGTGGGGCCCAGGCGCTGGTCCGCAACCTGCGCTTCGATCCGGAGCTGGTGAACAGCTATGAGCTGGGCGCCAAGTACGCAACCGGTCCGTTCAGCGCGAGCGTCGCCTTTTTCCGGTCCGAGTTCAGCAGCTTCCAGCTGAACACCTTCAACGGCACGGTCTTCCTGGTGCAGAACGTCAACGGCTGCACCACCAACCTCGCCGGCGCGGATCGCGACCTCAGCGGCGCGACGGGTGCCTGCGCGGCGGACAGCGTCGGCTACGGCGTGAAGACCGAAGGGTTCGAGCTCGAAACCGCGCTGGTCCCGGCACAGAACTTCCGCGTCACTGCGGGCCTGACCTACGCCAAGACCAAGTACCGCAACAACCTGGTCGGCAACGACCGCGGCGCCCCGCTCGATCCGGCGCTGCGCCTGCTGCCCGGCAAGAACCTGTCGAACGCGCCCGAATACGTGGTCACCGCCTCGGCGGCGTGGACCCCGGACATCGGCAGCTCGGGTCTTTCGGCGCTGTTCTATGTCGATACCCGCCTGAGCGGCGACTACAACACCGGCTCCGACCTGTTCCCGCAGAAGCTCCAGGACGGCTATGCCATCGTCAATGCCCGCGTCGGCATCCGCGGCCCGGACGAGAACTGGTCGATCGAGGCGTGGGCGCAGAACCTCTTCAACGAGGACTATGCCCAGGTCGCGTTCAACACGCCGTTCCAGGCCGGCACCACCGCCGCGCCGTTCAACGACGCGGGCAACTACCCGGGCGGTCGCCAGATCTTCTCGCAGTTCCTCGCGGAGCCGCGGACCTACGGCGTGACCCTGCGCGGCAAGTTCTGATCTACAACGCGATGGTCAAAGGAAAGGCCCCCCTCCCTCGCGGGACGGGGGCCTTTTCATTTTCACGTCGTCCCGGACCTGATCCGGGACCGCTGCGAAGCTGGGCGCGAGATTGACTGGGGTCCCGATTCAAGCCCGGGACGACAACCAAAATCTACCGCTTCTCCGGCACGACCTCCAGCCGCCACGACCGGTCCTTGACCAGGTATCGCTTGGCCAGCGCCTGCATCCGCTCCGGCGTGGTTTCCGAATAGTCGCGCAGGATCGAGCGGAGGTCGCTGAACTTGCCAGGCTCGAACGCCGCGCCGTCGAGGTGGAGCAGGTAGAAGCCGTTGCCGGTCGAGACGCGGGTGACGTACTGCTTGAGCGGCTCCGTCACGCGGGCGAGTTCGTCGGCGGTCGGCGGGGTCGCCGCGAGGTCGGCGGCGATCTTGTCGGCAGCGGCGAAGAACGCGGGCAGGTCTTCGGGACGCAGCTGAACGGTGGCGATCACATAGCCGCCGGACTGCGAGTCCTCGGGCCACTGGCTGCCGACTTGCGGGGCATAGCTCGCGCCGATCCTTTCGCGCATCTCGTCGAACAGGCGGTTGTTGACGACCTGGGCGAGGATTTCGAGCTGACGGGATTCGCGGATGCCCGCACGCCCGCCACCCGTCGGCCAGGCGACCACCGCCGCCGCCTGGTTCGGATCGCCGCGATGGGTGAGGACCAGGGGTTCGGCATTGGCCGGCGGGATCGACGGTGAGAACGCGGGCTCGGCCGGGTCCTTGCGCGCCGGGAGCGCGCCGAAGGTCTTCTCCAGCGCGGCGACGGCGTCGTCGCGCTTGAAGTCGCCGAACATGTCGATCTCGATCGGCCCCTGCGCCAGCAGCGGTTCCCACACCCGGCGGAAGCCTTCGGCATCCGACTTGTCGAGCTCGGCCGGGGTCGGCGTGGAATAGCGCGGGTCGCCGTTCTTGAGCAGCCAGCCGAGATCGCGGTCGAGCACCCCGGCAGGCGAACCGTTGTAGCTTTCGTACTGCAGCCGCCCGGCCGCCTTGGCGCGCAGGATCGGGTTCTTGTCCCAGCGCGGCATCGCCAGCTTGGCCGCCATCAGGTAGAGCTGGTCGGCCATGTCGGCCGGCCTCGTGTCCGCGCTCATCGCGAAGGTCTTGTCCTCGATATCGAAATCCAGGCTGAGCTTGCGACCGGTGGACAGGCGGTCGAGCTTCTCGCGGTCCAGATCGGCAAAGCCCTGGTCCATCAGCGCGACCCGGCCGAGCCAGGCATAGGTCCCGTCCTGCTGGCTCATCGACGCATAGCCGCCGCCGAAGCGGACCTTCATCAGGATGCGGCCCGGCTCGGCATCGTTCGGCCAGAGCATCACGCGCACGCCGTTCGACAGTTCGATCGTCTCGATCCCCAGGAACCCGGCGGGCTTGGTCGAGGCGACCGTGCCCGGCGTGCCGATCGCCGGCAGGTCGGAGAACTTGAGGCTGCCCGCCGCGAGCCGGCTGCCCGATGCGGCATCGACCGGGGCGAGAAGCTCCGCCTTGAGCGCTGCGGCATCGCCATCGGCCGCACTGGGGGTGACCAGCACCCCGCGGATCACGGTGCCCTTGAACAGGCTCCGGGTGTGTTCGAGCACCGCTTCGGGGGTGAACAGCCCCTTCGACTTCGTGAAGATGTCGTAGACCGTTTCAGGATTGGCGACCGTTTCGCGGATGTCGACCGCGTTGGTGATCTCGTCGGCGAGCGCCGAGCCGGCCTGGGTCTCGCGGGTTTCGACCGGCACCTTGTAGGCAATGTCGAACTCCGCCACCTCGCGCTCGATCTCTTCGGGCGTCGGCGGGTTTGCCAGCGCATCGGCAATCACCGAGCGCACGTCCTTGAGTGCGCCGCGCCAGTCGTCGCCGAGCGGCGTCACCGAAACCAAGGTCGCGTCCGCCGAGCGGCTGACGTCCTGCTGCTCGACCGAGGCGAACAGGAAGCTCCCGCCGCCGCGGGCCTTCGCCTCGAGCCGGCGATTGATCAGCGCCAGCGCCAGCCGGTCGATCATCAGCCCCTGGTTGTAGACGATGGTGTCGTTGACCTTCTCCCACGGCCGCAGCACCGCGAAGTTTACGATGCGGGGCAGGTCCGGTTCGACGAATACCTTGGTATCGCCCACCGGATTGGCCGGGTCGGCCCCGGCGGGGGCGAGCGGCTTGCCGAAGCTGGGCGCCTTGGCGGCCTTGCCCTTCACCTTCCACGGCCCGAACCACTGGCCGATCTGCTGGATCAGCATCTGCGGATCGGCATCGCCGGCTACGACCACGACAGTGTTCTCGGGCCGGTACCAGCGGTCGTGGAACGCCTTGACGCTCTTGTCGGTCGCGGCGTTGAGCGTCTCGACCGTACCGATCGGCGCCCGGTCAGCGAGCGGCTGGCCAGCGAACAGCAGCGCGCGCGTCCCTTCCGCGATCCGGTTCTGCGCCCCGCCCCGCTCGCGCATTTCGGCGAGCACGATCGGCACTTCGGTCTTGACCCCGTGCGGTGTGAAGATCGGCGAAGTGATCATGCCCGAGAGCAACTTGAAGGTCTCGTCGATCTTCGGCGCGGTCGCGTCGGGAATGTCGAGCTGGTAGACCGTCTGCGTCGGGCTGGTATTGGCGTTGGTGTCGCTCCCGAACGTGGCGCCCAGTCGCTGCCAGGTCGGGATCGTCTCGCCTTCCTTGAGGTACTTCGACTCGCGGAACGAGAGGTGCTCGATCAGGTGGGCATAGCCGCGCTCGGCATCGGTTTCGTACATCGAGCCCGCATCGACCAGCACGCGGACCGAAATCTGCCCCGGCGGAACCCCGTTGCGACGCACGGCATAGCGCACGCCATTGGGCAGCTTGCCGAAGATCCATTCCTTGTCCTGCGGAACATCACTGCCCTCGTACAGCCAGGGCGTGGCGGCGTTCGCGGTCGCCGCAGGCTTTGCCGCAACTTCGGCGGTCAGGACCGGGGAAACCGCGAGCGCGAGCAGCGGCAGGGCGAGCAGCGAGGCGCTGCGGGCGATGCGCCGGGCGGCGCGGGGGATCGACGTCATCCCCGAGGTATAGGAAGCGATCCGATGAAGGACCAGTGAATAGCCGGTGCTATTTCAGCTCGACCTGAAAAACGAGATCGGCGTTGGCGGGAATCGGCCCTGCACCGTCGGCCCCGTAACCAAGCGCGGAAGGGATGCAGAAGCGGTAGATGCTGCCCTTGGGCATCATCTGCAGGCCTTCGGCAAACCCGTCGATCACCCCGCCGGCGCGGAATTCGGCGTTCTCGCCCTGGTCGAAAACCTCTCCCGTCAAGGCGAGATAGCCGATGTAGTTGACCGTAACCTTCTCGCTCGCGCGCGGCTTTGCGCCCGCACCGGGGCGCAGCTGCTTGAAACCGAGGCCCGACGGAGTCTTGCCGGTGCATACCCGCTGCTGGGCAGGGATGATCTGCTTGAGAGGAACCGGGATGATCCCGGTGGAGCGGGCAGAGACCAGCCCGATCCCGGCCAGGGGGACAAGGGCGGCAACGATGAGCAGGCGCTTGGCGATCGACATGGCATGCCCATAGCCAGCCAGATGCCCGCCGACCAGTCGCTTTGCGCCCTTGACCCCCCGGCGGCGAGGCCTACATGCGGTGCATGTTCATCGAGACCGAAACCACGCCCAACCCCGCCACCCTGAAGTTCCTTCCGGGCGAGCAGGTCATGGCCGCCGGCACCCGCGAGTTCACTTCGCCAGAGGACGCGGAGGCCTCGCCGCTGGCGCAGGCGCTGTTCGATACGGGCGAAGTCACCGGCGTGCTGTTCGGCCGCGACTTCGTGGCGGTCACGGCCGGGCCAGGCGCCGACTGGCCGCAGTTGAAGCCGCAGGTGGTTTCGGTCCTTCTCGACCATTTCGTCAGCAAGGCGCCGCTGTTCGTCGCCGACGCCAGCGGTATTGCCGTCCCCGGCGAAGACGAGGAGGCCGGGATCGGCGACGATCCGGCCGACGCCGATGTGGTGGCGCAGATCAAGGACCTGATCGAGACGCGGGTCCGCCCGGCTGTCGCCAACGACGGCGGCGACATCATCTATCGCGGCTTCCGCGAAGGCGTGGTCTATCTCAAGATGCAGGGCGCCTGCTCGGGTTGCCCATCGTCCACCGCCACGCTCAAGAACGGGATCGAGGGGCTGCTCAAGCACTACGTCCCGGAAGTGACCGAAGTCCGCGCGGCCTGATACCGGGGCGGCGATGCGGCGGCTGGTGATCGACAGCGCGACGGAAGCCTGTTCGGTCGCACTGTTCGAAGGCGATATCCTGCTGGCAGGCGAGTTCGCGCTGCTCGGACGCGGTCATGCCGAGCGTCTCGTTCCCATGATCTCCGCGCTTCCCGGCCATGGGCGCGCCGGGGAGATCCTCGTCAACGCCGGTCCCGGCAGCTTCACAGGCATCCGCGTCGGGCTTGCCGCCGCCAAGGCGCTGGCGATGGCCTGGAGCGCGCAGCTGCTCGGCTACCAGACCCATGATCTGCTCGCCGCGATGGCCCGGGCCGCGCGCGGCGGAGTGTCGCTCACCGCTGTCACCACGGGTGGTCATGGCGAGTGGTTCGTCCGCCCGTATGGCGCAGACGGTGCTGCGCTGGCAGACGTCGCATCGCTGACGCCTGAACAGGCGTGTGCCATACTGGCATCAGGGCTCGCCGTCGGTTCGCAGGCGGAGGCGCTGATCGCCCGCCGCGGCCAGGGCGAGTTTCTAGACCTGCGGCCGGACGCGCGCGAGGCACACCTGCTGCCTGAGTCCGCCCTCTTCCCCGCCCCCAGCCCGGTCTATGGCCGCGCGCCCGATGCGCGCCTGCCCGCGGCATGACCGACGCCGTGCTCGATCCGGTCGATGCGATCATGCGCGTCATGGCGCAGGCGTTCGAGCCGCAATACGGAGAGGCGTGGAACCGGCGCCAGGTCTCCGACGCGCTGCTGCTGGGGAATTGTCATTTCGGCCTGATCCGCGGTGATGGCGAGGACTGCGCGGATGCGCCGGGCGAGGCAGTCGGGTTCTACTTGTCCCGCGCGATACTCGACGAAGAAGAACTTCTCCTCTTCGCGATTTCGCCGGCTTATCGCCGCAAGGGTCTCGGCCACAGGTTGCTCGAGCGAATGATCGTCAACGCTCGCAGTCGCGGCATTGCCCGTGTGTTTCTCGAAATGCGGCGGGGCAATCCTGCGGAAATTCTGTATTGCGGCCATGGCTTTCGGCAGGTGGGAATTCGACCGCAATACTACCGCGGGAATGACGGGGCTAGAATCGACGCAATCAGTCAGGAACTCATTCTCTGCTGATTTTGTCGATTTCGAGCTGATTTGCCCAAATCGAGCATGGTTGATCGGCAATTTACGCCATTACGGTTGTTTCCCCGCAATATCCGAGTATAGCGGTCATGCCCTGATGGTCGCCGCTGATCGGGTGGACTCAAATTTGCTCAAGATAACGAGCTAGAACAAAGGTAATGCAAAATGAGCGAAACCGAAAACGACATGCGTGAAACGCTGATCACGCTCGCGTCCGACATTGTCGCCGCCCATGTCAGCAACAACAGCGTTGCCGTCGGCGACTTGCCGAGCCTTATTACCAACGTGTATGGCGCACTCGCCAGCCTTGGCCCGAGTCAGCCGGCGCCCGAACCGGCCCCGGAACCTGCCGTTTCGATCCGCTCTTCGGTCAAGAACGATCACATCGTCTGCCTCGAAGACGGCAAGAAGCTGAAGATGCTCAAGCGGCATCTTATGACCCGCTACAACATGACCCCGGAACAGTATCGCGCACGCTGGAACTTGCCCGCCGACTACCCGATGGTCGCACCGGCCTATGCCGAGAAGCGCCGCGAGCTCGCCAAGAAGATCGGCCTCGGCCGCAAGCCCGCGCCCAAGCGCGGCCGCAAGCCCGCCGCCAAAGCTTCGTAAGCCTTTCGGCCAGCCGGTTCGCCGGTTGCAGATTTGCCCCGCCGGTCTATGATCGGCGGGGTCGTCTTTTTCATGCAGGACTAACGTGCAACAGCCCATCGACATCGAAGCGATCTGTGCCGAGCGCGGCCTGCGCATCACCGACCAGCGCCGCGTGATCGCGCAGGTGCTGTCGGAAAGCACCGATCACCCCGACGTCGAGAAGCTGCACGAACGCGCGGTCGCCCGCGATCCGCGCATTTCGATTGCCACGGTCTATCGCACCGTCCGCCTGTTCGAAGAGGCCGGCATCCTCGATCGCCACGATTTTGGCGACGGTCGCGCCCGTTACGAAGCCGCGCCAGAGGCGCATCATGATCACATGATCGACGTCGAGACCGGCAAGGTCATCGAGTTCGTCGATCCCGAGCTCGAGGCGCTGCAACGCCTCATCGCCGAGCGGCTGGGCTATCGCCTGGTCGATCACCGCATGGAGCTCTACGGGGTTCGCCTTGAACGCGACGATAAGTCTTGATCCGGCGCGGCCGATCAGCGCGATCGGCCGGATCCGCATCATCCTTCGCCTGCTGGCGATGGTCGGGCTGCTCGTGGCCTGTGTCCCGCTTTATTACCTCTGGCGCATCGCACGACGGCGCAACCCGTGGCCGCGGGTGTTCCTTGGCGGGATCGCCTGGATTGCCGGCGTTCGCCTGAAGATTGCCGGAAAGCCGGCCCGCCGCGGCGCGTTTCTCCTTGCCAATCATGTGTCGTGGCTCGACGTGCCGATCCTTGCCGGGGCCAGCGGCACCGCGTTCGTCGCCCACAGCGGGCTGCAGGAGAGCAAGCTCCTGACGTGGTTGTGCGCGATGAACGACACCGTTTTCGTCGCGCGCCATGATCGCCGCAGCGTTCACGAGCAGGTCGAACAGGTGCGCAGTGCGCTTTCCGAAATGGGCGCGCTGACCATCTTTCCCGAGGGCACGACCAGCGACGGCACCGGCCTGCTTCCTTTCAAGTCCTCGCTGCTGTCGGCGCTCGACCCGCCGCCACCTGGCATTTGCGCCCAGCCCGTCTGGATCGACTACGGTCCCGACGTTGCGAAGATGGCATGGGTCGGCGAAGAGCATGGCCTCAACAACTTCCTGCGCATCCTCGCGCGCGGCCGTCCACTGCCGGTGACGGTGCATTTCCTCGAGGCGTTCGAGCCGGGCGAGGTCGGAAACCGCAAGGCGATTTCGGCGCATGCCCGCGAGGCCATTCTCGCCGCGATGGGTTTGTCGCCGCAGGCTTGATCCGGGGCCGCTGCGGGCCTAAATCGCGCCACCGCCAGCGTTCCCGGCGCGAGGCCGGGATGACGAAAGATATCATGCGCCCCACCACCGCCCCCAAGACGTTCCGCGTCAAGAGCTTCGGCTGCCAGATGAACGTCTATGATGGCGAACGGATGAGCGAACTGCTCGCCGCGCAGGGCATGTCCGCTGTCGCGGACGGGGACGAAGCCGATCTCGTCGTGCTCAACACCTGCCACATCCGCGAGAAGGCGACCGAGAAGGTCTATTCCGACATCGGCCGGATCGTGAAGGATTGGGGCCGCGATGACGGGTCCAGCCCGCTGATCGCGGTCGCCGGGTGCGTTGCCCAGGCGGAAGGCGAAGAGATCATGGCCCGCGCCCCGGCGGTGAAGGTCGTCGTCGGCCCGCAGGCCTATCACCGCCTGCCCGAGATGGTCGCGGAAGCTGCCGCCGGCAAGCGCGCCACCGAAACCGACATGCCGGCCGAGGCCAAGTTCGCCGCGCTGCCCAAGCGCCGGCGTTCAGGCCCCAGCGCCTTTCTCACGGTGCAGGAAGGCTGCGACAAGTTCTGCACCTATTGCGTCGTGCCCTATACGCGCGGCGCGGAAATTTCGCGGCCGTTCAGCGACCTGATCGAGGAAGCCAGGCTTCTGGTGGAAGGCGGAGCGCGCGAAATCACCTTGCTCGGCCAGAACGTGAATGCGTGGGCCGGCGAGGACGACAAGGGCCGGAGCGTCGGCCTGGACGGGTTGATCCGTGCGCTGGCCACCGACCCGGACCTCCAGCGGATCCGCTACACCACCAGCCATCCCAACGACATGACGGAAGGCCTGATCGCCGCGCATGGCGAGGTGGAAAAGCTGATGCCGTTCCTCCACCTGCCGGTGCAGGCCGGCAACGATCGCATACTCAAAGCGATGAACCGCTCACACACGGTTGAATCCTATCTGAAGATCCTGGACCGGGTCCGCGCCGCACGGCCGGACATCGCCCTGTCTGGCGATTTCATCGTCGGTTTCCCCGGCGAAACCGAGGCCGAGTTCGCCGATACGCTTTCGCTCGTCGACGCAACCGCTTACGCGCAGGCCTTTAGCTTCAAGTACAGCCCCCGCCCCGGCACACCAGCCGCGGACATGGACGGCCAGATCGCCGCCGAGGTGATGGACGAACGACTCCAGCGTCTCCAGGCCGCGCTGGGCCGTGACCAGCATGCCTTCAACCGCGCCTCGGTCGGCAAGCGCTGCACCGTGCTGGTCGAGCGCAAGGGCCGCCACCCCGGCCAGTGGCTGGGCAAGTCCCCGTGGCTCCAGTCGGTCCACTTCACCGGTGAGGCCGCGATCGGCGACCTGGTCGAGGTCGACCTGGTCGAGGCCGGCCCGAACTCGTTGGCGGGGCGGCTCGTGGCCTGAGCGCCACGCAAACCATTCTTTCCACCGCAGACTCTGCGGCTGTCCCTTGCCTGCAACCAAGGCGCGCATATCTTCGTGAATGCCGAGTCACCCGGCTCGGCATCCTGAAAGGAGCGCATGGCCCGCAAACCTGCTCGCGCCCATAGCGAGGCGTACGACACTCCCCAGGCCCGGTCGGACCGCCACCGCCGCGCCCGCGTGGAGATCGAATTCGACGAACCCACCGTACTTGGTGCGCTGTTCGGCCAGTTCGACCAGAACCTCGTGCTCATCGAGAACCGCCTCGGCGTCTACATCTCGGCGCGCGGCAATCGCATCCTGATCGAGGGGCCCGACGATTCGGTCGCGCGCGCGCGCGAGGTCATGAAGGGCATGCACGAGCGGCTTCTGAAGGGGCAGGAGCTCGATGCCGGCCTGATCGAATCGCTGATCATGATGTCGAACGAGCCCACGCTCGAGGGCATCATCACCGGCGAACCCGGCGGCCCTCCGCCGATCATGATCCGCACGCGCAAGAAGACGATTGTCCCGCGCTCGGCCACGCAGATCGAATACATGCGGGCGCTGGTTCGCGACGACGTGATCTTCGCGCTGGGCCCGGCGGGCACGGGCAAGACCTATCTCGCGGTGGCGCAGGCGGTCGCGCAGCTCATCTCGGGCTCGGTCCAGCGCCTGATCTTGTCTCGCCCGGCGGTCGAGGCGGGGGAGAAGCTTGGCTTCCTCCCTGGCGACATGAAAGACAAGGTCGATCCCTACCTGCGCCCGCTCTACGACGCGCTGTTCGACTGCATGCCGCCCGAACAGGTCGAACGCCGCATCGCCAGCGGCGAGATCGAGATCGCCCCGATCGCCTTCATGCGCGGCCGGACCCTGGCCGATGCCTTCGTCATCCTCGACGAGGCGCAGAACACCACGCCGATGCAGATGAAGATGTTCCTTACCCGCTTCGGCCAGAACAGCCGGATGGTGATCTGCGGCGACCCCAAGCAGGTCGACCTGCCCGGCGGCATTCCGGCGAGCGGGCTGGCCGATGCGGTGAAGCGGCTTGAGGGCGTGGAAGGCATCGGGGTCACCCGGTTCTCGACCGCCGACGTCGTGCGCCATCCGATCGTCGGTCGGATCGTCGAAGCCTACGAGGGGCAGGAGGCTTGACCTCCCCGGTACTCGAAATCGATGTCGATCCGGTGTGGGGCCAGGACACCGACTGGGAGGCGCTCGCCAACCGGGCGGCGGAGGCGGCGGCGCAGGTCGCGCCGGAACTCGCCCACGATAATCTCATCGTCAGCCTCGTCATGGCCGACGACGACGAGGTCCATGCACTCAACAAGCAGTGGCGCGCCAAGGACAAGCCGACCAATGTTCTCTCGTTCCCGATGCTCAGCCGCGAGGAGGTGCTCCACGCGGCGGCCGACGAAGGGGCTCCCGGAATGCTCGGCGACCTGATCCTTGCCCACGGCGTCTGCACGCGCGAGGCGGCGGAGAAAGGCATCTCGGCAGAGGACCACGCGACCCACCTAATCGTCCACGGGATGCTCCATCTCGCCGGCTACGATCACGAGACCGGCGAGGCCGATGCGACCGCGATGGAGGCGCTTGAAACCAAGGCCCTTGCGCTTTTGGGTCTCCCGGACCCATATTGCAGTGCAGCGTGACCCGGACGAGCCTGTCCGAACGCCGATAAAAGGGGAGTTGACGACCGATGCCCGAGGGCAACGGGCCTGCCGGGGATAGCCGGTCGGGCGACGGCGACAGTAGTCGCGCGCTGTGGCGCATGGTGAAGGCCTTCTTCGGACGGGGCGACAGCGACCTCTCGCTGCGCGCCCAGCTCGAGGAAGTGATCGACGAGCACGAGGAAGACGGCCACGGCCCCGGGCCAGCCGGTGACCTTTCCCCGCTTGAGCGGCAGATGCTTCGTAACCTCCTGCACTTTTCGGAACACGATGCCGACGACGTTGCGATCCCCCGCGGGGAGATCGTGGCGGTGCCGGCCGCTGCGACCTGGGACGAACTGGTCGCGGCCTTTGCCGAGCACGGCCACAGCCGCCTGCCGGTCTATGGCGACTCGCTCGACCAGATCGTCGGGATGGTGCTGATCAAGGACGTGTTCGCGATCATCGCCAGCGGAAAGCCGGCGCCCAAAGACTGGACCTCGCTGATGCGCCAGCCGCTGTTTGTCCCGACGGCGCGCAACGCGCTCGACGTGCTGGCCGACATGCGCGCCAGCCGGACGCACCTGGCCGTGGTCATCGATGAATATTCGGGCACCGACGGGATCATCACCATCGAGGACCTTGTCGAGGAAATCGTCGGCGAGATCGAGGACGAGCACGACGACGCCCGCGAGGAGCTGATCCAGCGGATCGACGAGCAGACCTGGGATGCCGACGCCCGCGCCGAACTCGACGATGTCGGACATGCCATCGACCCGCGCCTCGCGGAGATCGAAGAAGACGTTGATACGCTGGGCGGACTCGCCGTCGTCCTGGCGGGACAGGTGCCCCCCGTTGGCGCCATGCTCGACCATGACAGCGGCTGGCGCATCGAGATCACCGCCGGCGACGACCGCCGCGTGCAGAGACTTCGCTTGCATGCGCCCGTTCCCGAGGTAAGCGACGGCTGAGCCATGATCCGCCGTCTTCCTCCCTTGCGCTCGCTCGAAGCGTTCCTGCGCGTGGTGCGCACCGGCTCGGCCAAGACGGCCGCCGCCGAACTCGCGCTCAGCCCGTCGGCGCTGTCGCGGCGGATCGGGGCACTGGAAGACTTCATCGGCAAGAAGCTGTTCGACCGGCGGCACCAGCAACTGAAGCTGACCGACGACGGGCAGGCGCTATATGAGGCGGTGGCCCCGGTTCTCGACGACCTGGCTGACCGGGTCGAGCAGCTTTCGGGCAACAGCCGGGTCATGCGCCTGCGGCTCGGCGTACTTCCGCTGTTCGGCAGCCAGCGCCTGTTCCCGCGGCTCGGGGAGCTGCGCAAACTGCACCCCACGCTGCACATCGACGTGGACTCGTCGCACCTGGCCGAAACCAAGCTGGGCGACACGATCGACGCGGCGATCGTGCTGGTGGAGGAGCCGGATCCGGCGCTCTATTCGGTGCGGCTCGACCATAACAAGGTCTATGCGATAACGTCGTCCGAGATGGCCAAGCAGCTCGGCCCGAAGCCGGACATCGCGAAGCTCCAGAAGCAGACGTTCCTGGTCCACAACGACCTGCCGCAAAGCTTTGAGGCGTGGAAGAACGCCATGGGGCTCAAGCGGCTGGTGCCGGCCGCGATCGATCACTTCGATTCGGGGCAGCTGATCCTCGAAGCGGCTGCGCAGGGCCTCGGCATCGCGATCATGCACGATGACCACTTTACCCGCTCGCACGACGACCGCCTTGCCCGGCTCTACGACATCGACGTCGCCAGCCCTTATTCCTACTGGTTCGTGTGCAAGCCCCGCGCGCTGGAGACCCGTCCGGTGAAGCTGTTCCACGACTGGATGGTGAGCGCGAGCCTGTGAGGCATTGGCGCGATGCGCTGGCGGTCAAGGTCCATTGCCCGGTCGCGCCCGAAACGCTGGCCGCCCTTCTCGCTGGCGATGCAGGCGCAGTGGAGCGGGACGCCGCGGCCTCGGCCATTCTCGCCATCCTGCGGGACGCCAACGCGCTAGGCGACTTCGGCGCCTACCAGGGAGTCGTCGAAATCGCGCCGGGCTGGGAGAGCTTCCAGCCCACGGCGCAGGCACGGCCGACCCTCGGCACGGCGGGGGAGCGGGCGCTCTCGCCGACCGTGATCCTCACCACCTATGCCCCTGCCAACGCAGACATTGACGCGGCGCTGGGAGAACTGCTCGCCGCGCACCCGTGGGAGGTGCCGGTGATCGAGTGTTATCCCACGCGCCTCCTGCTGCGGGGCTGAGCAGGCGCGCTAGTCCTCCGGCCATTCGCTCGGCTGCGGGGGATCCAGCCGTTCGACCCACTGCCCATGGGCGTGGGCGTTGCCGAGATGCAGGCGGGTTTCGCCGCCGGGCCAGTGCTGCACCGACAGCTCGTGGCGATGGACCGTCCGGTTGGCTTCCAGCGCGACCCATCCCAGCGGGCGCTCCGGCGTGGCCCGGGCACCTGCCGCCTCCATCGCCGCCATCACCCGCGCCTGCTGGTCGCGCGGGACATATTGCCAGACGATCGAGTGCATCAGCACGCGCGTCGTTCCCGCCTCCTGCGGCTTCGCCAGTTCCGCCTCTACGAAGCTGGCCGCATCCATCCCGGAGATGTCGGGCCGTGAAGCACGGGCCGCACCGATCGCCGCCTCCATGCGGTCGAACCGCACGGTGTGCTCGGGCCAGATATAGGCCTTGAGCCGCAACGCCTGCGCCGGGTCGGTCAGGTCGACCGGCGCGACGTCGCACCCCCGCGTCGACACGATCTCGATGCGCCGGTCCGGCGGCGGCGGTCCGCGCCATTCCGGAGCGAAGCGCATTACCGCATCCGCCGGTCCGACCTCGATCCCGCCGAGATCGTAATGGTAGCGCGCCAGCATCAGGTTGATCCCCGCGCTGGACCCGATTTCCAGGCATTCGAAGCGCGAAGGGAGGCCCTGACCGGCCAGCCACAGCATCGCCGCGATGAAGCTTGACGAGCGTCCGGCCTCGTTGGTCTGCGGCGGCCCGTCGAGCCAGGGGAGCAGATCCTGCTCCCGCCTGGAAATGACTTCGCCGATTACCGCCATGTCGTCGGCAGGCTGGTCTGCATAAATCGGCGCAAGTGCGGGCTCGCCGCCGGCCAGGTGCAGCGAATGGATGCCGCCCGCGACCCGCAGCGGGAGCGCGTCGGCCAGCGGCGGTCCCTGCCAGTCCCGCACCCGGCGAAGAAGCTCGCCGGTCTTGTCGCCGGCGACCAGCCCGGCAAGAGCCTCCACCACCCGCGCCGTCACCGGGGCTTCGTTGGTCCGGCAGTAATAAACCTGGTTGTGGAAAGCGTCGACCACCGCGCTGTCACCGGTCTGGTAGATCGTCTGCCTGCGGTAGCCGTCGCTCATTTGTTGCCCTTTCGCGCGCCAGGCCATATGGGCGCGGCCATGTCTGCCGCCGGCCAGCTTGTCTTCGCGATTCCCAAGGGGCGCATCCTCGACGAGGCGCTCCCGCTGCTCGCGTCTGCCGGTGTCGTGCCCGAAGACGCGTTCTTCGACAAGAAGTCGCGCGCGCTGAGCTTCGCCACCAGCCGCTCGGACATGCGGATCATCCGCGTCCGCGCCTTCGACGTCGCGACGTTCGTCGCCCACGGCGCGGCGCAGCTCGGCATCGTCGGCTCGGACGTGATCGAGGAGTTCGATTACCCCGATCTTTACGCCCCGGTCGATCTCGACATCGGACACTGCCGCCTGTCGGTCGCCGAACCGGTCGGCGCGGCCGAGGACCCGGCCCGCCGGCACGAGAGCCACGCCCGCGTCGCCACCAAGTATCCCAACCTCACCCGCCGCCACTTCGAGCGGATGGGCGTACAGGCGGAATGCGTGAAGCTGAACGGCGCGATGGAACTCGCACCGTCGCTGGGCCTCGCCAGCCGGATCGTCGACCTCGTCTCGACCGGGCGGACGCTCAAGGACAACGGCCTTGTCGAGACCAGCCGGATCATGCCGATTTCGGCCCGGCTGATCGTAAACCGCGCCGCGCTCAAGACCGATAGCGCCCGCCTTGGCGCGCTGATCGACGCCTTCCGCGCGCTGTCCGCGAACAAGGACGCGGCCTGATGCAGCGGCTGCACTCGGCGGACGAAGGTTTCGCCCGCGCCTTCGCCAAGCTGGTCAAGGACCGCCGCGAGAGCGACCCCGACATCGCCCGCGATGTCGAGACGATCATCTCGGACGTGCGCATCCGCGGGGACGAGGCCCTGGCCGAATACACCGAACGGTTCGACGGCCACCTGCCTGCCGACGACGGCTGGCGGATTGACCCGAAGGCCTGCCGCGAGGCGTTCGACGACCTGCCACCGGACCTGCGCGCCGCGCTCGAACTCGCCGCCAAGCGTATCCGCGCCTATCACGAGGCCCAGCTTCCCGAGGACCGCGACTACACCGACAAGGCCGGCGTCCGCCTTGGCGCGAAGTGGCGGCCGGTGGACGGGGCGGGACTGTACGTGCCCGGCGGACGCGCAGCCTACCCCTCATCGCTGCTGATGAACGCGATCCCCGCCAAGGTCGCAGGCGTGGGCCGACTGGTCGTGACAACACCGACGCCGAAGGGTGAGGTCAACCCGCTGGTCCTCGCCGCCGCCCACCTCGCCGGGGTGGACGAGGTGTGGCGCGTTGGCGGGGCGCAGGCCGTGGCCGCTCTCGCTTATGGCACCAGGCGCATTCGCGCGGTCGATGTCGTCACCGGCCCCGGCAACGCCTGGGTGGCGGAGGCCAAGCGCCAGCTTTACGGCGTCGTCGGGATCGACATGGTGGCCGGCCCCAGCGAAATCCTCGTCATCGCCGATACGCAGAACAACCCGCAGTGGATCGCCGCCGACCTGCTCAGCCAGGCCGAGCACGATCCTGCCGCGCAATCGATCCTGATCACCGACGATGCCGGTTTCGCCGACCAGGTCGCCGACATGGTCGGGGTCGAGATCGCTTTCCTGCCAACCGCGAAAACCGCCAAGGCGAGCTGGGACAAGCACGGCACGATCATCGTCGTGAACTCGCTCGACGAGGCCCCGGCCCTCGCCAATGCGCTGGCGGCCGAACATGTCGAGATCGCCACCGCCGATCCTGAACCGCTGTTTGCGCAGATTCGCCACGCTGGCTCGGTATTCCTCGGCCGGCACACGCCCGAGGCGGTCGGCGATTATGTCGCCGGACCGAACCACGTCCTCCCGACCGGGCGCCGGGCGCGCTTCTCGTCGGGTCTGTCGGTGCTCGATTTCATGAAGCGGACCAGCTTCATCGAGCTGGACGCGGATGCGCTGGGCAAAGTCGGCCCCGCCGCGATCGCGCTGGCGGACGCCGAGGGTCTCGCCGCCCACGCCCGCTCGATCGAGCTGCGTCTCGGCATTTGAGCCGCGCCGCGTCCCGCGCTATCGCGGGTCTCGACAACCAGACCGGGAAGAGCCTGCCATGACCATTTCGCTCTATGACGCCACCGTGCCGAGCTTCATCCAGCATCTCCGCGCGCTCGACGGGATCTTGGCGAAGGCGCAGGGCTGGGCGGCCGAACAGGGCATCGCCGAGGCCGACCTGCTCGCCCGCCGCATCGCCGACGACATGATGCCGCTCTCGGTCCAGATCAAATGGGCGCGCCACCACTCGCTCCATGCGATTGAAGGCGTCCGCGCCGGAGCGTTCCAGCCAGACATGGGTCCGACACCCGAAACGCTCGCCGCACACCGCGAGAACCTGGCTGGCGCGATCGCGGCGCTTGAGGCACTGGATCCGGCCGAGGTCAACGGATTTGTCGGCAGCAACGTCCATTTCAGCATCCCGAACACCAGCTTCGCGCTGGACTTCGCCGCCGAGAATTTCCTGTTTTCGTTTTCCCTCCCGAACTTCTTCTTCCACGTGACCACCGCATACGACCTGTTCCGGGGCGCGGGCCTGCCGATTGGCAAGCGCGACTACCTGGGGGCGATGCGCTTCAAGGCGACCCCATGACCGATCGTTCGCGCGCCCGTTCCGCCTCACGGCTTGCCGCGGTGCAGGCGCTGTACCAGCTCGACATGGAGCAGACGCCGATGGCGATGCTGCTCGACGAGTTCCACATGCACCGCTTGGGTGCGGAGATCGAGGACGTCGAATACGCACAGGCCGACGTGCGTTTCTTCGACGACGTGGTGCGAGGCACGCACGCCCGGCGCGGTGAGATCGACGGCCTCGTTTCCGCCAAGCTGGCACAGGGCTGGTCGCTCGAGCGGCTGGACAAGACCATGCTGCAGATTCTGCGCGCAGGAACTTACGAGTTGCTCGCCCGCAACGATGTCCCCCGCGCCGCAGCGATCAGCGAATATGTCGATGTCGCCCATGCCTTCTTCGACCCGCGCGAGGCCAAGTTCGTCAACGGGATACTCGACGCCATTGCCCGCGAGGTGCGCGGTTAGAAGTTGACGAGTCATCAGGTTTTCGGCTTGATTGCTCCCGCAAGGGAGAGAAACACATGGCCTACAGGCTGCTCACCGACCAGGCACTGGCGCAGATCGGCTCCGTCACCCGCCAACGGACCGGGCTGGTTACAGCCAACGACATCGCGCGCTTCTGTTCGGGCATTCTCGAGGAAAGCCCCGAGCATTTCGATGTGAACGCGGCGCGGGCGCTCGGCTATCCTGACATCGTCGCCCCGCCGACATTTGCCTATCTCACCACGCGTCCCTGCCCGCCGCGATCGGCGTATCTTCCCGACGGGCAGTACGGGTTCGTCGCCCCGCCGGGGCTTCAGCATCTGCAGACGATGCTCGGCGGACAGGACTGGACGTTTCACCGTCCTGCGGTGATCGGAGAGGTTCTGGAGGAACGCACTACCGTGCTGTCGATGGACGAGCGCGAGGGCAAGACCGGGCCGATGGCGATCGTCCGCAGCGAGCAGGCGTTCGTCACGCCCGATGGCGAGCCGGTCGAGACGCTCGTCTCGACCCTGATCTTGCGGACTCCGCCGCCGGCCATCCAGGGGGCGGCGAAGGCGGAACCGGCCACGCTCGAAGAGGCAGCCGCCCTGCCGGAAGCCGGACCGCACCAACTGGTGGTCCAGACCGACATGATCCAGTCGTTCCTCTTCAACGCGGCGATCTGGGCAGTCCACCGGATCCACTGGGACGTGCCCTATGCGCGCTCGGAAGGGCTGCCTTCGACGGTGCTGGTGGGGTGGAACCTCGCCGGATTCGCTTCGCGACTCGGGCGCAGGCTCGCGCCCGAAGGCAAGCGGCTTTCGCGCCTCGACCTCAGCTATCGCGGCATCGCCCATCCCGGCGACGTCCTCACCGTGACAGCCGGAGAAACCGGTGACGATGGCCTGCGCGCGGTCACCATGACCAGCAACCGCGGCACGACCAACGTCATCGGCAGGATGGGCTGGGCCTGACGGACCCGGCCCCGCCGTTGGGGCTTACGACCCGATGACGTGAAGCGCGCACAGCTTGTTGCCGTCCGGATCGCGCAGGTAGGCGAGGTAGAACGGGCTGCCCTCACGCGGTCCCGGCGGATCTTCGCAAGCGGCGCCGCCGTTTTCGCGACCCGCCTTCTCCCACGCATCGGCCTGTTCCGGCGTCATCGCGAATCCGATGGTGCCGCCGTTGGCGCCGCACGCAGGTTCTCCGTTGATCGGCGTGGTCACGATGAACATCGAGCCGTTGTGCTGGTAGATCAGCCGGTTCTTGGGGTCGACGATCGCCGGCTTGCCGCCGAAAGCGGCAAAGGTGGCGTCGTAGAACGTTTTCGAGCGGGCAATATCATTGCTGCCCACCATGACGTGACTGAACATTTTCCTGTCTCTCCCGTGCGGTGACCACGCGGTTGTATGGGCAGGATTACTGCGGTCAAGGTCAAGCGGGCGACCGGCGGGATCGGGCAACCGACCGGCGGTACCGATGGCCCCGCCGGCGCTGCGCATCACCCAGGCTTGCGCTCCAGCCGGGCGATCTCCGCATCGAGCTGGCCGAGGATTTCGGCGCGCATCGAATCCGACAGCGAACCGTCCGAGGCGATCCGGGCGCGGGCATCGCGCACGGCCTGGAGCGCTTCGTCCGCGCTGCCCTCGCCGTCGCCGCAGACGCGGATCTTGACGCGGGTTTTCTTGCCCCCCTCTTCCGCCGAGGTGTCGATGTTGGCGCCGTCCTTGCCGTCGCAATCGAACTGCGCGACGTCGACGTCGCCGCCGGCATGGCGGACGATTACCCGCTTCTCGACGCGCCGGCCATCGACGCCGGGCACGGGCGGCACGGGCGGGACGGGCGGGATCGCGGCTTCGGCCTCGGCGACGCGGCGCTCGAGTTCGGCATCGCTCAGCTTGTCCTTCGTCTTGAACACGAAAGTCTTGCCGTCGCGGGTGACGACGCGGGTGTTGAGGCCGGCTTCATCGTCATCTTCGTCGATGTTGCCATCGGTGTTCACGATGACGACGTGCTGCTCCATCCGCGGCGCATCGGGTGCGCGCGGCGGGGCGGGAGGCGCGGGAGGCGCAGGCGGAGTGGGCTCGGCCAGCGCCTGGGCCAGCGGCACGGCGGCGAGGGCCGCACCGCAGGCGAGCAGCGCGGCGGCGAGACGGGTACGGGTGGTCTTGGTCATCGGTTCGCTCCCCAGCGGTTGATGGAGCGTGCCTGCGCGCCCGCCGCCGGGGAAACGAGCCGCTTTCGGCCAACCGCCAACCGCGACCGGACGAACGTCGGCGGGCGGCGACGAACGACTTACTCGCCGTCTTCGCCGCTTCCCTTGTCCTTGTCCTTGGCCTTGTCGCCTTCGCCGGGCTTCTTGGCCTCGTCCTCGCCCTGTGGGGCCGGCTCGGTGAACTCGTTGATCGCGTCGATCTTGAGCTCCTTGGCCTGCGCCAGCAGCGCTTCCTGGCTCGCCCCGCCCTTCATCGCATTGACCAGCTTGGCGTAGGGATTCTTGCCCGAAGCGTGCGGATCGAAGGCGATGGGCGAGAGGATCGTCAGCGCCAGCGGCATGTTGTTCTGGCGAATGAGCTCAACGCCAAGCCGTGCGCGCAGCGACGAATCGGCGGGCGCGAGGACCATCGCACCGCCCAGTGAATCGACCGCCGCCTTGGGTGCCGGTTCGCCCGCGCCGACGAAGCTGTCGTAATAGAGCACCAGCGGGAGCGCATAGTCCGGCTTCGCGCGGTTGGCGCGGAGGAACCACGATCGCGCGGTCTTCCACTGCGCGGCGTCCTTCTTCTCGACTGCCCGCTTGGCCGCAGCACGGCCCTTGTAGACCATCGCCATCACGTTCTGCGGATCGGCCGCGAGCGAGCGGTCGGCGCCGCATCGGCACGGTCGAGCTCGCCGGCGTCGAACTCCATTTCGGCGAGGTAGCGCTGAACCATGGCATCGTTCGGATAGCGATCGGCAATCGGGCGGGCCCTGGCGACGAGCTTGACCGCCTGCTCCTTGTTCACCCCATTGGCCGAGACGATCCGCAGCGGCAGCATGTCGCGTTCGCCTTGCGAGAGGTGGACGATTTCGACCTGGTCGGTGCCTGCGAGCTTGCTCGAGTCGACCAGATAGCTGCGCAACGTCGCCGAGCGGACATATCCGTCGAGTTCATTGTTGAGCTTGCCAAGGTCGCCAAAGATTCGGCGACCTACCTCGAGCGCCGGCTCACCCTTGTTCACCGCCTCGAAGAACTGCAGGAATTGCCCGGGACGCTTGCCGCTGAACAGCAGGTAGTGGAGCATCAACCAGCCGCGCGAATAAAGCTCGATTGCCTCGTCGCCTTTCGGTGGATTGGAATCGCTGTCGAGCAGGCGTTCGACGCTCCAGCGGTTCATGCCCGCCTGGGCATAGACACGCGAAGGGTTTTCTTGGCCGAAAATGACGCTGCCGTCGTCGCGCAGGTTGGCGGTCATGAACAGTTCGGCCAGCCCCTCGCTCATCCAGCGCGGGTAGAACACGTTGGTGGTCGATAGCAGGATGTGATGCGTATATTCGTGGAACAGGATGGACTCGGGGGTGAAGCCCTTGGCCTGGTAAGGCAGCTTTTCCGGCACGAACCCTGTCGGCCCCTGCGCGTCGCCGCGATAGTAGCCCCCGACCCTGCTGCTGCCCGCCAGCTCCTGCAGCTCCGACAGACTGCCAACGATATAGATCGTGCCGACATCGTCGCGATCCGCCTTGAACAGCGTGCGCAGCGCACCGTGAAAGCGCTCCAGCCGCTCGACCTTCCGCTTGAGCTCGTTCTCCGGCATGTCGCCATAGACGATGAAGTGCTTGGACTTCGCCTGCAGCCATTCGGCATGTGCCGGCTGGACGAAAGCAACAAGCGACGCCGCCGAAACCAGCGCGCCGCGCAGGAAGTTGCGCATTCAGAAAACCCCGTGACCCGTAAAACCTGCGGCCATGACTAGCGCATCTGCGCGGGGAATCCAGTATCGTTTGTTACTTGCCGGTCGAAGCGGGCCGAAAAGCAAAACGGCGCGGATCCGGCAGGACCCGCGCCGCTTGATGCGCCGATCGGCGAACCCTCAGTACACGCGCGCCTTCGGCTTGATGTACTCGGCGTCGTCGGTCAGCGTGTATTCGTGGACCGGGCGGTAATCGAGCTTCACGCCGCCGCCCTTGCCGCCCCAGCCGTCGAACCAGGCGACGGTGTGCTTCATCCAGTTGGCGTCGTCGCGGTTGGGGAAGTCCTCGTGCGCGTGGGCGCCGCGGCTTTCCTTGCGGTTGAACGCGCCGGCCATCGTCACGCTGGCCTGACTGATCAGGTTGTCGAGCTCCATCGTCTCGACGAGGTCCGAGTTCCAGATCAGCGACTTGTCGGAGACGTGGATGTCCTGCATCCGCTCATAGGTCTTGGCGAGCTTGGTGACGCCTTCGCTCATCAGCTCGTCGGTGCGGAACACCGCCGCGTGGGCCGACATCGTGCGCTGCATCTCGGTTCGCACCTCGGCCGTGGGCGAGCCGCCCTGAGCGTTGCGGAAGTGGTCGAGACGGGTCAGCGCGAGGTCGGCGCTGTCCTTGGGCAGCGCGTTGTGCGCCGTGCCGGGCTTGAGGATCTCCTTGAGGCGGAGACCCGTCGCGCGGCCGAACACCACAAGGTCGATCAGCGAGTTCGAGCCCAGGCGGTTGGCACCGTGGACCGAGACGCACGCCGCCTCGCCCACCGCGAACAGGCCGGGCACGACCGTGTCCGGATTGCCGTCGGGGCCGATGGTGACGACTTCGCCGTGGTAGTTACAAGGGATGCCGCCCATGTTGTAGTGAACGGTCGGAACCACCGGCAGCGGCTGGCGTGTCAGGTCGACGCCCGCGAAGATCTTGCCGCTCTCGGTGATGCCCGGAAGCCGCTCGCCCAGCACCTTCGCGTCGATGTGGTCGAGGTGAAGGTAGATGTGGTCCTTGTGCGGGCCAACGCCGCGGCCCTCACGGATTTCCATCGCCATCGAGCGCGAAACGACGTCGCGGCTGGCAAGATCCTTGGCCGAGGGGGCATAGCGCTCCATGAAGCGCTCACCTTCCGAGTTGGTGAGGTACCCGCCCTCGCCGCGCGCGCCTTCGGTGATGAGCACGCCGGCACCGTAGATCCCGGTCGGATGGAACTGCACGAACTCCATGTCCTGCAGTGGCAGGCCGGCGCGCAGCACCATCCCGCCGCCGTCGCCGGTGCAGGTGTGGGCGCTGGTCGCGGTGAAGTAGCAGCGGCCGTAACCGCCGGTCGCCAGCACCACGGCGTGGCTGCGGAAGCGGTGGATCGAACCGTCGTCCATGCACAGGGCGATCACCCCGCGGCACTGGCCGTTCTCCATGATCAGGTCGATCGCGAAGTATTCGATGAAGAAGTCCGCCTCGTACTTCAGCGACTGCTGGTAGAGCGCGTGGAGCATCGCGTGGCCGGTGCGGTCGGCCGCGGCGCACGTGCGCTGGACCGGCGGGCCCTCGCCCATGTTCTGCATGTGGCCGCCGAACGGGCGCTGGTAGATCGTGCCTTCCGGGTTGCGCGAAAACGGCACGCCGGCATGTTCCAGCTCGTAGACCGCCGCCGGGGCTTCGCGGACCATGTATTCGATGGCGTCCTGGTCGCCCAGCCAGTCCGACCCCTTGACGGTGTCGTACATGTGCCAGGTCCAGTGATCCGGGCTGTTGTTGCCGAGCGAGGCGGCGATGCCGCCCTGCGCCGCGACGGTGTGCGAGCGGGTCGGGAACACCTTGGTAATGCAGGCGGTCTTGAGGCCGGCCTGGGCCGAGCCCATCGTCGCGCGGAGGCCCGAGCCACCGGCGCCGACGACGACCGTGTCATAGGTGTGGTCGATGATCTTGTAAGCGGGCTGGCTGGATGCGGTTGCCATGGGCTCAGGCGCCTCCCAGCGCGACGCGAAGGACACAGAGGATGCCATAGGCGGCACCGAGGAACGGCAGCAGGTTCAGCGCGATCAGCGCCGCGAACTTTTCCGCGTGGCCGTGGAGGTAATCCTCGGCGAGGACCTGCACGCCGAGGCGGGCGTGCCAGAACACGTTGAGGATGAGCAGGATCACGGCGGTGGCCGGGATCGGCTTCGCCAGCCAGGCGTGGACCGTCGCGTAATCGACCTGCGGCATCAGCGCGAGGCTGAACAGCAGGAAGGGAACGAGGATCAGGTTGCCGACCGCGGTGAACCGCTGGAGCAGCCAGTGATGCGCGCCGTGCTTGGCCGAGCCGAGGCCCCGCACGCGTCCGATTGAAGTTCCGTTGCCCATGATTTCCCC
Organism: Novosphingobium sp. FW305-C-111; assembly: GCF_058783565.1. Taxonomy (NCBI): domain Bacteria; kingdom Pseudomonadati; phylum Pseudomonadota; class Alphaproteobacteria; order Sphingomonadales; family Sphingomonadaceae; genus Novosphingobium; species Novosphingobium sp. FW305-C-111. The sequence continues at coordinate 104,815 of NZ_JBYSYP010000009.1, read as the reverse complement.
CGAGTATTCGGTTCGCTGACGCCCGAAGGCGCCGCGTGTCAGAACTTGAGTGCGACCAGCCAGAACACGACGGTCAGCAGCACGCCGATGAGGATGGCGATCAGCGACCAGCGGTTGTTCTGGTCCACATCATACCCCGCGCCGATGTCGAGGAAGAAGTGGCGGATGCCCGATGACAGGTGCTGGAAGAACGCCCACGACAGACCGACCAGGGCGATCTTGCCGAGAATGCTGGTGATGCCCTTCAGCGCGCTGCCTTCCTCGCCGGTCCAGACCCAGCTGGCGAAAGTGGCGTAGGCTTCCGGGCCCGAGGCGATCGCGCCGAGCCACCACAGCAGCAGCGGCAGGCCGACGAAGACCATCCCGTTGCCGGCAATGCGGTGGAGGATCGAGATCGTCATGGCGGGACCCCACCGCCAGATCTGCAGGTGCGGTGAAAGCGGGCGTTTGCTGCGTGCCTGCGCCATGTGGTTCCCCCTCGCGGTCATGCAGGCCACGGCAAACCGCCGCAGCCGATTGAGAATCGGTATTAGCCGAAAAGTCCCTTCGCGCAAGCGCGCCGCAGCGTCATTTTCGGCGCAGTTGCGCCCTCCGTCGCTCCTCCCCTAGAAGCGGCCGATGCAATCCCCCGTCATTCTCGTCACCGGCTCGACCCGCGGCATCGGCGCCGCTGCGGCCGAAGCGCTCGAATCCGCAGGCGCGCGGGTGATCCGCCACGGCGCCCGCCCTCGCCCCGGCGTCCTCTCCGCCGATCTCGCCAACCCCGGCGCGCCCGAACAGCTTTGGGAGGACGCGATGGTCGAGGCCGGCGGGCGGATCGACGTCCTGGTCAACAACGCCGGCCTGTTCGAGAAGAACCCGCTCGAGCTCTCGGACATCGCCTGGCTCGACAACTGGGAAGACACGCTGCGGATCAACCTGACCGCGGCGGCGCAGCTCACCCGCCTCGCCGTCCGCCACTGGCTTGGGCAAGGCCGCGGCGGGCGCGTGGTCCATGTCGCCAGCCGCGCCGGCTATCGCGGCGATTCGCCCGATCACTGGCACTACGCCGCCGCGAAGGGCGGGATGATCGCGATGCACAAGACCGTCGCGCGCGGCTATGCGAAGGACGGTATCCTGAGCTTCGCGGTGACCCCGGGCTTTACCGACACCGACATGGCCGGCGACTATCTCGCCAGCCGGGGCGGGCCGGGCCTGCTCGCCGACATTCCGCTGGGGCGGGTGGCGACGCCCGCGGAAATCGCCGCGATCGTCAAGTTCTGCGCGCTCGATGCGCCGCCGAGCATGACCGGCGCGACCATCGATGCCAACGGAGCGAGCTATGTCCGCTAGGCTCGCGATCCTCGCTGCGGCACTCGCCGCGGCCTGCACGCCGACCCCGGAGATCAAGGCCCCGCCGCCCCGCACCGATCTCGCCGCGGCCTGCGGAGAGCGTGACGGGTGGAGCGACCCAGCGCCTGCAGCACACGTCTGGGGCAATGTCTGGGACGTCGGCACCTGCGGCATCACGGTGCTGCTGGTGAAGGGCGATTCCGGCCACGTCCTGATCGACGGTGCGACCGACCAGGCGGTTCCGGCGATCCTCGCCAACATCCGTGCCGCCGGGGCCGACCCGCGCGACGTTCGCTGGATCGTCATGAGCCACGAGCACAACGACCACGTCGGCGGCATTGCCGGCCTTGCCGCCGCGACGGGCGCGAAGGTCGCGGCCGGCGAAATCGCCGCCGCCGCGCTCGAACGGGGCCAGGTCGGTCCGGACGATCCGCAGGCGGCGATCCACACCGCGTTTCCTCCGGCCAAGGTTGACCGCATCCTGGCCGATGGCGAGACCCTGACGCTCGGCAACCTCGCCCTGACCATGCACCTCGCCGGTGTCCACGCCCCCGGCTCCGCGAACTGGACCTTCGAGGCGCGGGACGAGGCCGGCCGGACCCAGCCGATCGCCTATCTCGACAGCATGTCCACGATCGCCGCCGACGACTACCGTTTCGCCGACCATCCCCAGCGCGTGGCGCAGGTGCGCACCGGGCTGGACCGCTCCGCACCCTTGCCCTGCGGCGTTCTGCTGACGCCGCACCCCGGCGCGAGCAACATGTTCGAACGGCTCGCGGGCCGGGCGCCGCTGGTCGATGCAGCGGCGTGCAGGCGTTATGTCGATAATGCGCGAAGCGCCTTCGAGGCGCGGCTCGCCAAGGAACGCGGGCAATGAGCTGGAAGATCACCGTCCACGCCTCTCGTGCGGTCATCGAGGCGGCGCTCGTCGCCCACGAAGACGCCTTCGACTGGGACCCTGAGGTCGTGATCGGTGGCTGCGAGGTGGCGGAGGACAAGCCCGACGACTGGCGGCTCGAGGCCTGGCTCGCCCGCAAGCCGACAAAGGCGGACAAGGCCGCCGTCGCCGCGCTGTTCGCCGAGGGCAGCCCCCCGCTGGAGATCGAGAAGCTTCCCGATGCCGACTGGGTGACGCTGAGCCAGCAAGGGACCGCGCCCATCCGCGAAGGCGTATTCCACGTTCACACCCCCGAGCATCCGCCGCTCGGGCATCCGGGCATCCGCGACTTCGTCATCGCCGCGAGCCGCGCCTTTGGAACCGGGCAGCACGCCACCACTGCAGGCTGCCTGGCCATGCTCACCCAGATGAAGCGCCAGGGCGTGCTCGTGCGCAACCTCGCCGACATCGGCACGGGGACGGGTCTGCTGGCCTTTGCCGCGCTCGATCTCTGGCCGCGCGCGCTCGCGACCGCGAGCGACATCGACGCGGTTTGCGCGCCGGTCGTGCTCGACAACGCCAAGGCCAACCGAATTCCGGTCGGCGGCGGTCCCGGCGAGCTGACGATGGTCGTCGCGCCCGGAACCGACCACCCCCTGATCGCAGCACGCGGGCCCTACGACCTGCTCATCGCCAACATCCTCGCCGGACCGCTGGTCGAGCTCGCGCCGGACTTCGCCCAAGCGGTGCTGCCGGGCGGCCACCTCCTGCTCGCCGGACTGCTCGAGACGCAGGAACCGAGGGTTCGCGCGGCCTATCTGCGCGCAGGCTTCCGCCTCGCGGCGCGGATGGTGCGAGGCGACTGGTCGATCCTGTGGTTGCGCCGCCGCGCCCGGGGCCGGGTGCGGCCTACCCGGGTCGGCGCACTGCCGGAATGGTCGAAGCGATGGTAGGCGGTCAGGCCCCGGTGGCGCGCAAGGCGAACTGCTTCCAGCCGTAGCTGCCGATCAGCTCAAAGCGTCCGGCAGCGATCGCTTCCTGTACCGCGACGTAGACGCCGTGATGCGGACTGGCGGGATTCTCGTCCCAGTCGTCGCCGATCAATACCCCGCCGGGCCTGAGCCGGGAGGCCAGCAGCGCGAGCTCGTCCCGCGTGCCTTCAAGGTCGTGCCCCGAATCGAGATAGGCCCAGTCGAGCATCGCCGGCGGGAACATGGCCAGGAAGCTCTCCGACCGGTCGATCACCACGTGGCACACACAATCCCGCCCGGCCCTGGCGATCCGGCGGCGGGCGGCGTTGAAGGCAGTCCGCGTCGAAAGCGTGCCCCACGCGGTATAGGCGCCCCAGTCCGGATAGATCGGGCCGAATTCGTCCCACCACACGTCGACGAACCACGCCTCGCGGGGTTGCGCGACTTCGAGGAGCATGGCCGAGAACAGCCCGGTAAACACCCCGATCTCGACGCCTCGGCCATGCTTGGGCACATGCTCGGCAATGAAGCGGCGGGCGCGGACGCGGTGATCGATCGACAGTTCGGCCCGCCACAGGGCCGGGTCGAGCGGGCCGGCGCCAGCGGCCAGCACGTCGCCCGCGCGGTGAGCCACCGCACGTGCGCCCTGCGCCACAGGTCCGACGATAGGCAGTTGTCCGAGCCCCATCCGCTTTCCTTTACGGCATCATCCTATCTTAGGATAGCCGAAAGTTAGCGTGACGTTGTGCTCTAGGGCATCGTCGTGCAATCGCGCAGGAGGCCGAGCGCTGCGAGCGCGAAAGCCTCCATGTTGGCGATCCGGGCATCGCTGCCGGTTTCGGTGACGAGCACGCGCTCGATCTCTGGTCCGACCACTGCAATACAGCTGCGCCCGCTCGCGACGCCCATCGGGTGGACGCTCGCGCCGGCCGAGCCGGTTTCGGCGAGGCCCCATTCGGCCCCGAAATGCTCGCGGATGGCATGCGCCTGGGCGAGCGCGTATTCCTCGGTCGCCGAGCGCATGCCGCGCCACGCCTCGCGCGGGCGGCCCAGCAGGATCTCGCGCGCCTTCAGCGAATAGAGCACGCCGCCGCCGACATAGAACTGCAGCGCGCCTGGCACGGTCAGCAGCGCCGCCGAAACCAGCCCGCCGGTTGCGCCGTCAATCACCGCGACCCTTTCGCCGCGCCCTTTCAGTGCTTCGGCAATTTCGAGCGCGATCGGGTGAAGCGGCTCGATCATCCGGCGTTTCTCACGATTTCGGCCCAAGCCGCCTCGTCGATCACCGGAATTCCGAGCGCCGCGGCCTGCTTGAGCTTCGATCCGGCCCCCGGCCCTGCCACGACAAGGTCGGTCTTTGCCGAAACCGAACCCGCGGCGCGTGCGCCCAGCGCCTCGGCCTGGGCCTTCGCCTCATCGCGGCTCATGGTTTCGAGCTTGCCGGTGAAGACCACCGTCTTGCCCGCGACCTCGCTGTCCTTGGTTTCAACCACGTAAGGGGGCGGGCTGACTTCGGATAGCAGGTCATCCCACACCGCGAGGTTGTGCGGTTCGTGGAAGAAATCGCCCAGCGCCTCGACCACGACGGGGCCGACACCTTCGATGGAGGTGAGTTCGGCGGCGGCCTCGGCATCTCCGCCATGCGCCCGCTCGGCAGCCGCACGCAGCGTCGGAAGGGTGGCAAACCGCTTCATCAGGTCGCGCGCCGTCACCGCACCCACGTGGCGGATCCCCAGCCCGAACAGCAGCCGCGCCGCGTCGGGCTTGCGCTTCGCCTCGATCGCGGCGAGGAGGTTGTCGACCGACTTGTCCTTCCACCCCTCGCGCCCGACGATCTCGCTCCGGCGCGCCTTCAGGCGGAAGATGTCCGCCGGGCTTTCCAGCCAGCCGAGCGCGAAGAATTCGGCGATGGTCTTCTCGCCCAGCCCCTCGATGTCCAGCGCAGCGCGGCTGACGAAGTGTCTGAGCCGCTCGGTCCGCTGCGCCGGGCAGATCAGCCCGCCGGTGCAGCGCACGTCGACCTCGCCTTCCTCGGCGACGGCTTCGGACTGGCATTCCGGGCAATGGTCAGGGAAATGATAGGGATCGCGCGTCTCGTCCCGGGTGAGGTTGTCCACGACCTGCGGGATCACGTCGCCGGCGCGCTGGAGCACAATCCTGTCCCCCACCCGCAGCCCCAGTCGCCCGATCTCGTCGCGGTTGTGGAGCGTGACGTTGGTGACCGTGACTCCGCCGACCAGCACCGGCCGCAGCCGCCCGACCGGAGTCAGCTTGCCGGTGCGGCCGACCTGGATGTCGATCGCCTCGAGCACCGTCTCGGCGCGCTCAGCCGGGAACTTGTGGGCCAGGCCCCAGCGCGGGGCCTTGGCGACGAAACCCAGCCGCTCCTGCCAATCGAGCCGGTCGACCTTGTAGACCACGCCGTCGATGTCATAGGGCAGCGCCGCCCGCTGCGCCCCGATGCTCGCATAGTGCCCGGTCATCGCCTCGACCGAGCTGCAGCGCACCAGCAGCGGCGAGACCGGCACGCCCCATCCGGCGATCTTCTGCATCATCTCGAACTGGGTCTGCGCCGGAACCGCGCTCGCCGCGCCCCAGCCGTGGGCGAGGAAGCGCAACGGGCGGCTGGCGGTGACGCTGGCATCTTTCTGGCGGAGCGAGCCGGCGGCGGCGTTCCTCGGGTTGGCAAAGATCTTGCCGCCGTTCGCTTCCTGCGCCGCATTGAGCGCGAGGAAATCCGCCTTGGCCATGTAGACCTCGCCACGGATCTCGAAAACCTCCGGCACATCGAACAGCCCGTCGCCGTGCAGGACCTGCGGAATGTCGGAAATGTGCGCCACGTTGGCGGTGACATCCTCTCCCACCTGCCCGTCTCCGCGGGTGGCGGCGCGAACCAGGCGGCCCTGCTCGTAGCGCAGCGAGCACGACAGGCCGTCGATCTTGTCCTCGGCGGTCATCGCCACTTCGGCCTCGGCAGGCAGGTTGAGGAACCGCCGGACCCGCGCCACGAAGTCGGCCACCTCCTCGTCCGAGAAGGCGTTGTCGAGGCTCATCATCCGCACCTCGTGCGTGACCTTCGACAGCGGCGAGGCAGCAACCTCGTGGCCGACCGCCGCACTCGGGCTGTCGGGGCGGACCAGGTGGGGGAACGCGGCCTCGAGCTCGGCATTGCGGCGGACCAGCGCATCGTATTCGGCGTCGGAAATCTCCGGCGCGTCGTCGGCGTGGTAGAGGCGGTTGTGGTGGGCGATCTGCTTCGCCAGCCGCATCAGTTCGTTGGCGGCATCGGCTTCGGACATGGCGGTGGTCATGTCTGCGTTCCTAATCGGCGACGAGGATCGTTGCCACCATCATCCTGCGCCTGCGGAAGCCCAAAGCCTCATAGACCCGGATCGCGCCGTGGTTGCTCGACAGGACATGGAGGAACGGCACCTCGCCGCGCGCCGCCATCCGCGCCGCGACCGCCCGCACCAGCGCCGCCGCCAGACCCTCCCCGCGTGCGTCGGGATGGGTGCAGACGGCGCTGACCTCGGCGAAACCGGGTCCGGGGAGCATCCGCTCGCCGGTCATGGCGATCAACCGTCCTTCGCGCCGCACACCCAGGAACGGGCCGATCTCGTGCGTCCGCGCTTCCCATGGCCCCGGCTCGGTCAGCGCGGCCAGCGCCGCCATATCGGCAATGTCGCCCTCCCCGAGCGGGGCGATGTCGGCAACGCTCGGCCCCGATACGATGCCGCCGTCCGCGATCATCTGGAGCAGTTCGAGCTCTTCCGCCACGTGACACCCCGGCGGCGCGGGCCACGGTTCCGCTTCGATCGGCGCGCAGGGCCCGTGCGCCGCCACCAGCTTGGCAAGGTCGCACTGCGCCGCCTCCGAGGCATCGCGCGCCGCGACAAACGGCCCGCAGCCCGGCGCGATCCGCACCGCCGCGCCGCCATCAATCGCAAGATGCCGCTGCCGCCCGGTCAGGCTGTTCCACACCGGCCGGTCGAGCGGCGAGAGGTTCAATGCCGGCTCCCCGCCACCGGCTCGACCTCCGCCCGCGCGCCGAAACCGGCGATGATCGGCCGCCCCTTGGCGATGGCGGCCTGCACTGATGGCAGCGAGAGGCTGGCCTTGTGCGCCTCTACGCTGGTCCAGACCTCGGTAATCCAGATCGCGTCGGCATCGCCGAGGTCGCGGAAGATCGTGTAGGCAAGGTTCCCCGGCATCTCGCCCGTCCCCTCGAGCAGGATCGCGATCAGCGCCTCGCGCTGGCCCGGGGTTGCGCGCATCTGGCCGATGACGCCGTAGAGCTTGTCCGTCTCGATCTCGTCCATGGGTGTCCTGCAGGCAGTAAGGAGCAGCGCCGCAGCAGCGGCACCGATGAATTCGCGACGATGGAGATTCACGCCCGCTCCAGCAGGCGGTCGGCCTGCGCCCGCGCCTCGGCGGTGATTTCGGCGCCGGATTGCGTCAAGGCGATCACTTCGCATTCTCCTGCGGCCAATTGTCTGGATCGACAACGCCCACTTTGGCGAGATTGCCACGCAGGTTTTCACCGCCGTGCCCAAGTCGCCATTCGGCCAGCCAGAATGCTCGCGCCGCCGCCTCGTCGCCATTTTCCAGGGCGATGGTTCCCAATAGATCAAGCGCAGGAGGGTTAGGCTTGACCTCGACCGAAGCTTTCGCGTCCGCGATGGCGGCATCCTTGTCGGCCAGGTTGTAGTTCGCCAGCGCCCTTCCCCCGAGTGCATAAGCCCGTGTATTCAAGTCGAGCGAGGGACTGGCCAAGGCCCGGGCAAATTCGTTACGTGCAGCCCAGCTGTGCCGCGCCGAAATCAGGCTGAAACCATAATTGACGTGGCGCTGCGGATTCTCCGGATCTATCGCAGCCGCCATGGCGTAATCGTCCATCCCGGCAGCCATTCTGTTTTCGGCTACGATCCGCGCAGAAGCCCGCACAGTGAGGAACTCTCCGCGCTTCGAAGGTTCGGGCTCGTGATCAAAAGCCCAGGAACAAGCGTCGACCATGCTTGACCCCTCTGAAAGCACTGCAAGATTCTCCAGCGTGCAGGCCGAAAAGGTTTCAGGCCCGCCCTGAAATGCCTGCCGGCGGGCAATGCTGGCAGCCAACTGGCAGGCCCCCTCATCATAGCGCGAACTGTCGAAGCCGGACAGCTCGAGAGCGGCTTCCTCATACCGGCCCAGCCAGGCCAGAGCGGATGCGCGATCGGACGAACGCGCCGGCGTGTTGCCCGCCATCGCGATCACGCGGTCAATGTCGGCCAGCTCTTCGCTGAACCGGGCGAGGCGGTGGTAGGAAAACGAACGCTCCTGCCAAATCCGGACCTCGTCCGGAGCAAGCGCCACGGCTGTGGTCAGGTCGGCGAGCCCCTTTTCGTAGAAGCCAAGATCATTGTTGGTATAGCCCCGCTCGTGCCATGCAGTCACGAAGTCCGGCACCGCGGCGATGGCCTTGTCGAGGTAAGGGATTGCAGCGATGCCCTTGCCTGCCTCGTTCAGCGAATAGGCCCACGCAAAATAGAGTACGGCGCGTGCGCGATCGTCCTTCGCCGCCCCGATTGCTTCCAAGCAGTCAGCGGGAGGAACCTCGCTTATCAAGCTTGTCCCGGCGACACGGCAAGGACCGGCGATGTCGGACTCCGTGGTCGAGAATTTCGCAGCGGCAGGGCTTGTCAGGAAAAGCCCACCGAGAAGGCAAGCCCCCCAAAACGCCGCCCTGCTCACACCCGCTCCAGCAGGCGGTCGGCCTGCGCCCGCGCCTCGGCGGTGATTTCGGCGCCGGAGAGCATCCGGGCGATTTCCTCCTGCCGCCCGGCCGCATCGAGCAGGGCCACGCCGGTGCGGGTGACGGTCCCCTCACTCGACTTGGCGATCATGTAGTGGGCGTCCCCGCGCGCCGCGACCTGGGGCGAGTGGGTGACGGCAAGGAGCTGGCCGCCCGCCGCCAGCCGCGCGAGCCGCTCACCGATTGCGCTCGCCACCGCGCCGCCGACGCCGCGGTCGATCTCGTCGAAGATCACCGTCGCCGCGCCGCCCTGCTCGGCCAGCGCGACCTTGAGCGCGAGGATGAAGCGCGAAAGCTCGCCGCCGGACGCGATCTTGTTGAGCGGGGCGAAGTCCGCGCCGGGGTTCGTGGCGATCAGGAACTCGACCGCGTCCGCGCCGTGCGGGCCCCAGCGGTCTTCGGGCAGGGTCGCCACCTGCGTGCGGAACCGCGCCGCATCAAGCTTGAGCGGGGCGAGTTCCGCCGCGACCGCCTGGTCGAGCTTGGCCGCGGCCCTGGTGCGTTCGCCGGAAACCCGCTCCGCCTCGGCCCGAAAAGCATCGCCCGCGACCCGTGCCGCCTTCTCCAGCGCCGCGACCGCTTCTTCGCCGTGTTCGATGGCGTCGAGCGCGGCGCGCATCTCGTGCATCCTGTGCGGAAGATCGTCGACCTGGCAGCCGTGCTTGCGGGCCGCTGCGCGCAGCTCGAACAGGCGGGTTTCGATGCGGTCCAGCTTGTCGGGATCATGGGCCAGCGCCTCGGCCGCACGGGCGATGCGGTCTTCGGCCTCGCTCGCCTCGATCACCGCGCGGTCGAGCGCTTCGAGCGCCTCGGCCAGCAGCGGGTGTTCCTGGGCAATCCGGTCAAGCCGCCGCGCCGCACCGCGCAGCGAGGCCAGCGCGCTGTCGGATCCGGCCCACAGCCGGCGCAGCTCCTCGAGATCTCCGGTCAGGCGCTCGCCCTTCTGCATCGCCGCGCGCTGGCGGGCGAGGTCTTCTTCCTCCCCGATCACCGGCTGGAGATCGTTGAGCTCGGCAAGGTGCGCGAGCAGGAGGTCCTGGTCCGCGCTGTCGCGGGCAATCCGCGCCCTCGCTTCGGCGAGCGCGTCGCCGGCCTTTTTCCAGCTGCCCCAGGCCGCTTCCAGCGCGGCGCGGTCGGTCCCGGCGTAGCGGTCGAGCAGGTCGCGGTGCCCGCGCGGATTGACGAGCCCGCGGTCGTCGTGCTGGCCGTGCAGTTCGACTAGGAACCGCGCCATCTCGCGCAGCAGCGCCACGCCGACCGGCTGGTCATTGACGAAGGCCTTGCTGCCGCCCCCCGACTGCTCGTTGCCAGCGCGCAGGCGGCGCTTGATGATCAGCGGCTCGCCCGGTTCGACATCGAGTTCCGCCTCGCCCAGCATGCGGCGGATGCCATCCGGCAGGCGATCGAATTCGAAGGTGGCGGTCACGCTGGCCTGGTCCTCCCCGGCGCGGACCAGCCCGCTGTCGGCGCGGTCGCCCAGCACCAGGCCCAGCGCATCAAGGAGGATCGACTTGCCGGCCCCGGTCTCGCCGGTCAGCACGCCGAGCCCCGGTCCGAACGACAGGTCGAGCGCCTCGATCAGGACGACGTTGCGGATGGAGAGGGTGGTCAGCATGGCTTGCCGACGACCCTAGCGCCTCTTCGCGGCTACGTCACCGGGGGGTGCATCACCGGCGGAGCAAGGCGATGCTGGCGCTGGTCATGGACCCAGACGCGGTGCTTCACCCGCCGAATCGGCTTCTCGCAATGGGTGCAACGGGAAACGAACTGCCCCCCGTCCCACCACGCATCGCGGCGGTCGGGCTCGTGGCGGTTCAGCCAGCACAACTTCAGAAAACTTGGCATCACGACACTCCGGGTCCCACGAGATGCCTTTCAAAGCTCTCCCCCGAGTCGTTCTTTGGACACCTTGTATAGCAGTAACATTACGTAGGGACAGGTCGTAATCGGCCGGATGGGGCGGGACGCCTTATCGGACGTCCCGCCCGTCGCGGGAAATTCAGAATTCGACCTTGATCGTACCGCCGAAGGTCCGCTCGTCGCCCGGCGTGCCGGCAATCAAGCCAACGTTGCCGGGTGCGACCTGGAGCAGTTCGATGTAGTTGACGTCGAAGGCGTTGCGGACCCAGGCGAAGACGTTCACCCCCTCGCCGCGGAAGCCGAGCCGGAAGTTGGTCAGCGCATAGCCGTCGACCACGGTATAGATCGAAGGCGATGCGTTGGAGTTCCACTTCGAACGGTAGCTGCCATCGACCCCGAGGTAGACCTGCCCGTCCTTGCCGAGCAGCGTGGCCGGCAGGTTGTATTCCGCGCCATAGGAGAACGCCCACTTCGACACGCCCGGCAGCTGCTGGCCGGAAATGTCGCACTGGCGCGGGCTCAGCGTGCCCGGCACCCCGGCGTTCGAGTAGTCCGGCGTCGCGCCGATCGGCTGCAGCGTGCCACCCGACAGCTCCGGCGGGCACGGTGCATTGGTAAACTTCACGTACTTGGCGTCGGTGTAAGCCGCGTTGGCATAAGCGGTGAAGCGATCGCTGGCGACAATCTTGAAATCCGCCTCGATGCCTTGCGAACGCACCTTGTCGGCGTTGGCGAGATAGCCGCGCACCGTCCCGAACTGGCCGCCGTTGACGGTGGCCTGGAAGTTCCTGATCTCGGTGCGGAATGCGGTGAGGTTGAAGGTCGCCCGGCGGTTCCGGAACTGGGTCTTGAGCCCCACCTCGAAATGGTTGACCGATTCGGGTTTCACCGTCCCCGCGGACAGGTCGGGCAGGTTGGTCGCGCTGTTGAGCGGCAGCCCGTTCTGGTTGATGCCGACGGTCTTGAAGCTTTTGGCGTACGTCGCATAGGCGAGGATGTCGGGCGCGATCTTGTAGTTGACGTTGATATCGTAGCTGAAATTCCAGTCGCTGATCGAAGGCGCGGTGCTCTGCGGCTGGTACACGCCGCACTGCGCGGCGAGGACCGAGCCGGCGGCCGGGACCGGGTTGCACACCACCGGATTGCCGGCCCCGTCGGTAACGACGCGGCTGTAGAAGCCTTCCTTCTTGTCGTAGTTGATGCGTGCCCCCGGCTGGATGGTCAGTTCCGGCGTCAATTTGTAGCTGACCTGCCCGTAAAGCGCGGCGCTGTCGCTCTTGAGATACTGGACGTTGCTGGCGGTCAGTCCGGCCAGCACCGCAGGATTGGCTGCGAGCGCGCCGGAGAGGCTCCAGCGGCTTGCGTCCACGCCCTGCTGCTCGGTCCCTTGCGTGTCGATGCGCTGCTTGAACCCGAACAGACCGGCCACGAAGTCGACCTTGTCGCCCGAATAGTTGTAGCGGAACTCCTGGCTGTACTGGTCCTGCTGAGACGGATTCTGCGACTTCGAGACGATCGACAGGCCGGTGAAGTCGCGGTCGTTCTGCGGCTTCCAGTCCCAGAACCGCCACGCGGTGATCGAGGTCAGTTCGCCCGCACCCAGCTTCCAGTTCACGCGCAGTGAGGCGCCGCCGATCTTGTTGCCGGCCTGGAGCGGCGCGTCGATATCGGTCAGGCGGTCATAGACGTTGCGGCTTGGCACGGCGTAATTGCGCCCCGGGGTTGCAGCGTTGAGCGCGGCAACCAGGGCGTCGTACTGGCGGTTCAGCGCACGCTGGGTCTTGCCGACGCGGACGAACGCGGTGCCAAAGCCGTAGGGGTCCTGCTGGCTGTAATCGCCCGAAAGGGTGACGGAGAGATCGTCGTTCGGCTTGAACAGGAGCGTGCCCCGCAGGCCGAGGTTGTCCTGTTCATTGATCCAGCGCCGCGAGGCGACATTGTAGAGCGTGCCGCGCCGGGTGGTCGATGCCGCGGCGATGCGGACCGCGACCGTGTCTGTCAGCGGGCCCGAGACTGCCGCCTTGGCCTGCCGGTAACCGAGGTTGCCGATGGTCAGCTCGGCTCGTCCCTCGAAGTCGAAAGTCGGCTGGTTGGTGGTGATGTTGATTGCGCCGGCCGTGGTGTTCTTGCCGTACAGCGTGCCCTGCGGCCCGCGCAGCACCTCGACCTGGCTGACGTCGAGGAAGTCGAACGTCGCGGCCGCCACGCGGCTGTTATACACGTCGTCGACATAGATGCCGACGCCCTGCTCGAAGCCGTCGCTGGTCAGCCCGAACGGCACGCCGAGCCCGCGGATGTTGACCGAGGTGTTGCGCGGATTGGAAGTGTAGACCTGCAGCGTCGGCGCCAGCTGCTGCAGCTTGACCACGTTGAAGTTGCCGGTCGCCTCGATCGAATCCCCCTTCACCACGGAAATCGCCAGCGGCACGGCTTGCGCCGCTTCCTGGCGGCGGCGCGCGGAGACGATGATTACCTCACCGCGCGAGAGATCCTCGTCTTCTGCCACCGCGGCAGGCTCGGTGGCCGGTGCGTCCCCAGCCGCGGCAGGGTCGGCAGACGGTTCGTCTGCAACCGCCGCGTTGATGACGGGATCGGCTGCCCATGCCGGGGTGGTGGTCGCGACGGCGACGGCGAAAAGCGAAGTGCGGACGAACGAATGCATGCCCAAATCCTTGGAAAAAAGGGAATTGGCCGCATCCGGTGGTCCGGTCTGCAACGGGTGATCAGGTTGCCGGCATTGGCCGGCGGGTCAGTTTGCCCCGCTCAGGTGAAGCGGCGACGCTCGGTGACGTCGACCTGGACGAGCCGTCCATCGTGGACGGTCAACTGGATCGCGCCATAGCGAATGCGGCCGAGCGCTTCGGCCACGGTTTCGAGCGGGTCACGGGCTGTATCCGCCTTGGGCGGGCTGCCGGTGGTTCCGTTTCTGGTGGTCATCTGCTGCCTCCTCGACGAGCGCCGCTATATCTCTACCTCTTCGATAGACAATAGTAGAAGCACTTCGATGCGGCCAAGCGCAACTTTCAAGCGCCGGACCGAAACGCAAAAGGCCCCGCCGAAGCGGGGCCTTTCGGTCGATCGGAATCGAGTCGGGCGATCAGCTCGCGGTGGTGCCGGGCGCCTTGTCGTTCATCAGCCCGTAGGCCTTCTGGTACCACTCGCTGCCCGGATAGTTCGCTCCGAGCACGGCGGCGGCCTTCTGGGCCTCTTCCGGGATACCGAGCGACAGGTAGGTCTCGACCAGGCGGTAGAGCGCCTCGGGCGCATGGCTCGTGGTCTGGTACTTGTCGACGACCGTCCGGAAGCGCAGCGCCGCCGCAAGCCACTTGCCGCTGCGCTCGTAGAACCGCCCGATCTCCATCTCCTTGCCGGCGAGGTGATCGTTGACAAGGTCGATCTTCAACCGCGCATCGGCGGCGTAGTCGCTGTTGGGATAGCGGCGCACCAATTCGGTCAGCGCCCGCAGCGCCTGATCGGTGGTCTTCTGGTCGCGGGTGACGTCGCTGATCTGCTCGTAATAGCAGAGCCCGATCAGGTAGTACGCGTAAGGCGCGTCCTTGTTGCCGGGGTGAATCGAGAGGAACCGCTGCGAGGCCTGGATCGACTTGGTGTAGTCGCGCGAGACGTAATAGCTGAACGCGCTCATCAGCTGCGCACGGCGGGCCCACGGTGAGTAGGGGTGCTGGCGCTCGACCTCGTCGAACAGCGCGGCAGCCTGCTTGGCCTGCCCCCGGTCGAGCCGGTCCTTGGCGGCCGCATAAAGCGTGTCGACGTCACGCGCGACGTAGGCCGTATCCCTCTTCGGCCCGCGCCCGCCCGCGCACCCGGCGGTGAGTGCCATGGCCCCGGCGGCAGTGGCAAGAACGGCGATCCGCAGCGCTCTGCTGCCTGGCACGATGGACATCATGGGCGATCCTATAGCCAGCGCCGGGATGAACGCCAAGTGAAGTTGCGGGGGTGCGCTATTCTTCCACGAACGGCGGCTCGACCTCGATCGGATCCGCCAGCGTGACCCGGTCCAGCATCGCCGCCATCTCGTCGCGCAGCGACAGCATCAGGCCGCGCAGGCGGCACTCGGCCTCTGGCAGGCAATTGACGCATTTCTCGTGCGCATTGCGCGCCGCGCATGGCACCAGCGCGAGGCTGCCGCGCGTGAGGCGAATGATGTCGCCGTAGCGAATGTCTATCGGCGGGAGCGCCAGTTCATAGCCGCCCTCGCGCCCACGCAGTGAATTGACGATTCCCTCGCGGGCAAGCTCGGACAGGATGACGGTGAGAAACTTCCGCGGAATGTTCTGCGCCTCAGCGATCGCATCCAGCCGCACCGGCCCTTGGCCGAAATTGTCGGCGAGGTGCTGCAGCGCACGGATAGTGTAACGCGTCTTCTGGGAAAGCATTGCCGCCAGAAACGCCTCGGGCATCATAAAGTCAACCGCAGCGGTGGAATTGCAGCAATCCCGCTTGCATCGCGGCACAGGGCGCGCATCATACGCCCCGGTATAAGAAAATGGAGCAGCCGATGCCGCCTATCATCCTCCATCAGTACGACAGCTCGCCGTTCTCGGAAAAGGTGCGCATCTGCCTCGGCATCAAGAACGCGGAATGGTTCGCGGTGGACCAGCCGGTCATCATGCCCAAGCCCGATCTCGTGCCGCTGACCGGGGGATATCGCCGGATCCCGGTCATGCAGATCGGCGCGGACATCTATTGCGACAGCGTGCTCATCGTCGAGGAAATCGAGCGGCGCCTGCCCGGCCCCAGCCTCTTCCCCGGAGGCGTCACCGGCCTGGCCACTGCGCTCCAGTATTGGAGTGACCGGGAATTCTTCCAGGCCGCGGTGGCAGTGATATTCGGTGGCCTCGGCGACAAGGTCGATCCGGCCTTCATCAAGGACCGCGAAGCCCTTTCCGGTCGCCCGTTCGATACCGGCGCGATGCAGGCCGCCATCCCCTATATGCGCGAGCAACTGCAGGCACATGCCGGGCTGATCGATCGGCAACTGGAGGATGGCCGCCTGTTCCTCGGCGGAGGGGAGCCGGGGGCGGCCGACGCGGCGGCCTATTACAACCTCTGGTTCGTCAAGGCGCATTACCCACCGGCCGCGAGCGCCTTCGCCGCGTACCAGAGGCTGGAAGCGTGGATGGACCGCGTCGCCAGCCTCGGGCATGGCACGCGCCGGGAAATGTCCCGCGAAGAAGCGCTCGTAATCGCCAGAGACAAACAGCCCGATCAGGCCGTGGGCGGCGAACACCCGCTTATCGGCAGGACTGTCGCCGTCTCCGCGGCCGATTACGGGCGCGATCCGGTTGTCGGCCAGCTTATTGGCATGGAAGCAAACCGGGTCAGCCTTCTCCGGAGCAACCCGTCCCTCGGCCCCACCGCGGTCCACTTTCCGCGGATCGGATATGCCGTGACGCCGGCTTGAGCGACGCACAAACGAAAAAGGCCCCGCAAAAGCGGGGCCTTTTCGTGGTTGCGGGGGTAGGATTTGAACCTACGACCTTCAGGTTATGAGCCTGACGAGCTACCGGGCTGCTCCACCCCGCGTCACCAAGATCGGAAGCGAAGCTTCCGGGAGCTCTTCCAGCTCCAAAGACACAAAAGCCGCCGCGCGGAGTGATCCGGCAGCGGCCTTGTGTAACATGTGAATGGGTCATTCCGCGATTTGCGCCAGCTGCAATGCCTGGCGACGACCTACTCTTCCAACGCTTGAGCGTTAGTACCATCGGCGCTGTCTGGTTTCACGGCCGAGTTCGAGATGGGATCGGGTGGGTCACAGACGCTATGGCCACCAAGCAATGGAGCCAGCGCAAATCACGGGTTTTTAATCGATGCAACTTTATCAGGCGTCGTTTGTCCGGCCGGAATACCGCCCCTCAACGCCAACCCCGCAGGGCTGTCATTGATGGTGGGACTCTCAAGCATGAACAGAGTTATTAGGACCGGTTAGCTCCATACGTTACCGCACTTCTACACCCGGCCTATCAACGTGATGGTCTATCACGACTCGATGATACCTTATCTTGAGGGAGGCTTCCCGCTTAGATGCTTTCAGCGGTTATCCCGTCCATGCATAGCTACCCTGCTGCACCGTTGGCACGATGACAGGTACACCAGAGGCATGTTCACCCCGGTCCTCTCGTACTAGGGGCAACTCCTCTCAAGTATCGACGCCCACGGCAGATAGGGACCAAACTGTCTCGCGACGTTCTGAACCCAGCTCACGTACCACTTTAATTGGCGAACAGCCAAACCCTTGGGACCTGCTCCAGCCCCAGGATGTGATGAGCCGACATCGAGGTGCCAAACGATTCCGTCGATATGAGCTCTTGGGAATCATCAGCCTGTTATCCCCGGCGTACCTTTTATCCGTTGAGCGATGGCCCTTCCACGAGGGACCACCGGATCACTATGACCGACTTTCGTCTCTGCTCGACTCGTCAGTCTCGCAGTCAGGCAGGCTTATGCCATTGCACTCTAACAGCCGGTTTCCAACCGGCCTGAGCCTACCATCGCGCGCCTCCGTTACTCTTTAGGAGGCGACCGCCCCAGTCAAACTACCCGCCACAGAGGGTCCCCGAACCGGCTAACGGTCCTGGGTTAGACATCAGAAAACAACAGGGTGGTATTTCACCTATGGCTCCACACCAGCTGGCGCCGGTGCTTCAAAGCCTCCCACCTATGCTACACAATTCTTTCCTAATGCCACTCTGAAGCTGCAGTAAAGGTGCACGGGGTCTTTCCGTCTAACCGCGGGTACTCCGCATCTTCACGGAGAATTCAATTTCGCTGAGCATATCCTGGAGACAGTGGGGAAGTCGTTACGCCATTCGTGCAGGTCGGAACTTACCCGACAAGGAATTTCGCTACCTTAGGACCGTTATAGTTACGGCCGCCGTTTACTCGGGCTTCAATTCGGAGCTTGCACTCCTCCTCTTAACCTTCGAGCACCGGGCAGGCGTCAGACCCTATACGTCGTCTTGAAGCCGACTTAGCAGAGTCCTGTGTTTTTGCTAAACAGTCGCTACCCCCTGGCCTGTGCCCCCTCAACCTGCTTGCGCAAGATGAGGGCCTCCTTCTTCCGAAGGTACGGAGGCAATTTGCCGAGTTCCTTCAGGATACTTCTCTCAAGCGCCTTGGTATACTCTACCAGACCACCTGTGTCGGTTTCGGGTACGGTCTATACGGTGGGGCTATTTCCTGGAACTGCTTCGAAGCCTGACCAATCCGATAAGGCCAGACAACACACGCAATCCGTCACACACCACCAGGCCCACGAATATTAACGTGGTTCCCATCGACTACCCCCTTCGGGCTCGTCTTAGGGGCCGGCTCACCCTGCTCAGATTAGCTTTAAGCAGGAACCCTTGGTCTTTCGGCGAGAGGGCATCTCACCCTCTTTGTCGCTACTCATGTCAGCATTCGCACTTCCGATACCTCCACGACCCATTACCAGATCGCTTCATCAGCCTACGGAACGCTCCGCTACCGCTCAGTCAAAGACTGAACCCTAAGCTTCGGTGCATCACTTTAGCCCCGATACATCTTCGCCGCAGGAACCCTTATTTAGACCAGTGAGCTGTTACGCTTTCTTTAAAGGATGGCTGCTTCTAAGCCAACCTCCTGGTTGTTTTGGGATTCCCACATGCTTTCCCACTTAGTGATGACTTGGGGACCTTAGCTGTAGGTTAGGGCTGTTTCCCTTTTGACGACGGACCTTAGCACCCGCCGTCTGTCTGCCGAACTAGACTCGTTGGTATTCGGAGTTTGGTTAGAATTGGTAGATCTCGCGACCCCCGCATCCATCCAGTGCTCTACCCCCAACGGCAAATATTCGACGCTCTACCTCAATAGATTTCGCGGAGAACCAGCTATTTCCCGGCTTGATTGGCCTTTCACCCCTAAACACAACTCATCCGATAATTTTTCAACATTAAACGGTTCGGTCCTCCAGTGCGTGTTACCGCACCTTCAACCTGGTCATGCCTAGATCGCCGGGTTTCGGGTCTAATTCATCGAACTCAGTCGCCCTATTCAGACTCGCTTTCGCTACGCCTACACCTAACGGCTTAAGCTTGCTCGATAAACTAAGTCACTGACCCATTATGCAAGAGGTACGCGGTCACTCCCTATGGAGCTCCCACTGCTTGTAAGCATTCGGTTTCAGGTACTGTTTCACTCCCCTCATCGGGGTGCTTTTCACCTTTCCCTCACGGTACTGTGTTCGCTATCGGTCATGTACGAGTATTTAGGCTTGGAGGGTGGTCCCCCCATGTTCAGACAGGATTACACGTGTCCCGCCCTACTCGAGTCCTTCTCCATCACTTTCGCATACGGGGCTGTCACCCGCTATGGCCACTCTTTCCAAAGTGTTCTGCTAGTTGAAGAGAAGGCACTGGCCTGGTCCGCGTTCGCTCGCCACTACTAACGGAATCTCGGTTGATGTCTTTTCCTCCAGGTACTGAGATGTTTCAGTTCCCCGGGTTCGCTTCACCAAGTCTATTTTATTCAACTCGGTGATACCTTATCCACCTCACTCAACCTGCGGCGAACCGCACATCGAATGAAATGGTGAAGGTGGGTTTCCCCATTCGGAAATCGCCGGATCAAAGTTTGCTCACAACTCCCCGACGCTTATCGCAGCGTGCCACGTCCTTCATCGCCTGTACATGCCAAGGCATCCACCAAATGCTCTTACCTCACGCTTGAGAATCCACACCATCAACGACAGCCCTGCATAATGGCTGCGCTGTAATAGGTGCGGACGATAATCTCAGCCAGACTTAACATCTGTAAGTGCCGCATACGCACGCAGTTCGTCACCACGCACGATGCGCCACGGCATCGATTAAAAACCCATTCACAATGTCAAAGAAGCGCGGGCAGATCCCGCATTACCGGCCGAAGCCGGATATCGTGTCTTCATCTCTGGAGAAGTTTTGGTGCAGCCCATCGCGGCAAGCCGCAGGGCCGTGGCAAACCTG
>NZ_JBYSYP010000009.1:0-82500 GCF_058783565.1 Novosphingobium sp. FW305-C-111 | reverse complement strand
GTTGCAAGCCCAGACACTGGCGGACTGGGAATGCATCGTGATCGATGACGGCGCGCCCGACGACGTCGCGGGGGCGGTCGCACCGTTTCTCGCAGATCACCGCTTCCGGTTCCTCGCGACGCGCAACCAGGGCGTATCAGGTGCACGCAACCACGCCATCGCCGAAGCGCGCGCCCCTCTGGTCGCGCTGCTCGATGGCGACGATCTCTTCCGCCCAGGATACCTCGCCGCCACTGTCCCGGTACTGGAGGACGATCCTGAAGTCCGTCTGGTGACCTGCAACGCACGCATTTTCGGGGCTGTCGCGCGCGAGCGGGCCTGTGTCGACCGCAAGCAGGGCAGCGGCGACGGCGCTTCGGGCTCCCTTGCCGACGTGCTGGACCGCTCATTCAACGTATATATTGGCACGACCTTTCGAAAGGCGGACTTTGACGCCGCTGGCGGCTTCGACGAGGCCATGGCGCATTCGGAGGACCTCGACCTGTGGGTCCGTCTGATGCTGCTCGGCGGCAAGGCACACTACATCGACGAGGTCCTGGGCGATTACCGCGTCCGCCCCGGCTCGGCATCGGGCAGCGCGGTGCGGATGCTGCTGGGCAATGTGCGGGTGTATGAGAAGGCAATTGCCGCGATGGGCGACCGGCCCGAATCCGCAGTCGCCCTGAGGATGCTCGAGGACAACCGGCGCAAGCTGGCTTTCGAGTACGCGGTCGACCGGGTGATCGAAGGCGACGTCCGGCGCGGCCTTGACGAGCTGCGCGCGTCCAGTGGCGAGATCGGCGGGCCGGTGTGGTCGCTCGCGTTCCTCGGCTGGCGCGCATTCCCCTGGCTCGCCGCGCCAATGCTGGCATGGCGGCGCCGGGCGCACAGTCGCGGCGCGCAGCAGCCAAGCCTGTTCGCCGCACTGCTCGGGTTCGGATGATGGTCCATCCGGCGATCACCGTGGCGATGAGCGTGTACGACGCGGACGCCTTCCTCGACGAGGCGATCGCCAGCGTGCGCGCGCAGACCTTTGGCGACTTCGAATTCCTGATTCTCGACGACGGCTCTCGCGATGGCAGCCTCGCGATCGCCCGGCGCCACGAAAGCGAGGACTCGCGGATCCGGGTGATCGCTCGGGAGAATCGCGGTCTTGTCGCGAGTCTCAACGAATTGCTGGAGGCGGCGCGCGCGCCGCTGGTCGCGCGCATGGACGCGGACGATATCTGCGAGCCGGAACGGCTGGCCCGCCAGGCCGCGTTCCTGGCCGAGCGCCCCGAATACGGCGTGGTCGGCAGCTGGACGACCGACATAGGCCCCGACGGCGCGCCGCGACCGAAGGCGGGTGACGAGCAGCCGATCGATCACGATGCCTTCCTCGCCCGAATCGGCCAAGGATCGCTCCTTTGCCATCCGACCGCGATCATGCGGCGCGATCTCGTTCTTTCGGTGGGCGGCTATCACGCGGCCTTCGCGCATTGCGAGGACTTCGACCTGTGGCTGCGCCTCGCCTCCGTGACGAAGCTCGGCAACCTGCCGGAGCGGCTGCTGCGCTACCGCCATTACGACGGGCAGGTCTCGACCCGCCACGCGATGGCCCAGCGGATCGGCGCGGCGATTGCGCTGGTCGCCTGGCAGGAGCGGCAGGCCGGGCGCAGCGATCCCAGCGGCGGATGGACCGCCCTGCCCTCGGTGCGCGACCTCGACCGCGCCTTCGGACGGCAGGGCATGGCCCGCCGGGTGCGCCAACGCGTCGCGCCAGAGCTGCTCTATGTGCCGGAAGCCCTGCGCGGCCCGGGCCTCGAGATCATCCTCGACTACCTGCGTGAAGGTGGCCAACCCGAAGGCATGTGGCGCACGGTCGCCCGCCTGCTGAAGCTCGGCCACCCGGTCCGCGCAACCCGCCTCGCCATGGCGCTTGCCGCATGAGCCGGCCGCAGGGCAGCATCCGCGCCGCGGCGCTGTGGGCGGCGGGAAGCCAGTACTTCGGGTTTGTCCTGCAATTCGCGACCTCGGTGATCATTTCGCGGTACTTCCTCGCCCCGGCCGAGATCGGACTGTTCTCGGTCGCGCTGGCGGCCGCGCTGCTGCTGTCGATCCTCCAGGACTTCGGCCTGACCCGCTACATCGCCGGACACCCGGAAGCCGACGAGGCGACGATCCGCACCTGCACCGTCATTGCTGTGCTGTTCTCGCTGGTGATCGCCGGTGCGATCCTGCTGATCGCGTGGCCGGCAAGCTGGTTCTATGCGGAGCCGCGCCTTGCGCCGATCCTTGCGCTGATCGCGGCGTCTTACCTGTTCACGCCGTGGAGCATCGTACCGGTAGCGCTGCTCCAGCGCGCGCTCGACTTCCGCGGTGTCTTCTTTGCCAACGCGGGAAGCGCGCTCGCCAACGCGGTGGTCGCGCTGACACTGGCCTGGCTCGGCTTTTCCGCAGCCGCCCTAGCTTGGGCGATGATCGCGCAGGCCGCGGTCAAGGCCGTCATCGCCCAAGCGCAGCGCCCCACCCCGCTGCACTGGCCGCCGAGCCTGAAGGGGGCCAGGCCGATCCTGTCGTTCGGATCGGCGAGTTCGGTGCTGTTCGTGTCCGGCGCGCTGGGCGTTCGCTCACCGGACCTGATCGTCGGGCGGATGCTGGGGATGGCCGCGGTCGGCCTTTACAGCCGCGGCTCGGCGCTGGCTGCGCAACTTCACATGCTGGTGATCGGGGCAATCGGCGGGATCTTCTATCCCGCATTCGCGCGCCTGCGCGACGAGGGCCAGCCGCTGGGTCCGGCATACGAGCGCGTCGTCGCGGCGCACGGCGCAATCGTGTGGCCGGCGATGGCGCTGATCGCGGTGATGGCCGAGCCGGTGATTCGCCTGCTCTATGGCGACGCCTGGGTCGGCGCGGCGCCGCTGCTGAGCTGGCTGGCGCTGGCCGAAATGGGCTTCGTCATGCTGCCGCTCCACGTCGACCTGCCGATCCTGCTTGGCCGGATTCGCACGCTGATCTGGCTCAACCTGATCGACACCGCGCTTTCGCTCGGAACGCTGATTGCGGGGGCATGGTGGGGCGTCGAAGCCGCTGCCGCCTCGCGCATCGCCTACGTCGCGGGGTGGTATCTGCTCTACGCCGGATGGATGCACCGGCTGGTCGGCTTCCGTTGGCCGGCGATGCTGGCGATCTACCTGCGCAGTGCGCTGGTGACGGGCGCTGCCGTGCTCCCCGCGCTCTGGGCGATGCACGAGTGGCGCTCGCCGGCGACGCTCGGGTTCGACGGGCTTGTCCTGACCGGACTGCTGTGCGGCGCGGCCTGGATCGCCGCGCTGTTCCTGCTGCGCCATCCCGCGCGCGGGGAGATCGAGGCCATGGCCCGCCATGCCCTTGCGCCGCTGCTGCGCCGGTTCAGCCCCGCCCGCGCCTGAACAGCGTTTCGGCGAATCGCGCCCGGGCCTGGCGCAGTTCGAGCTCGGCCTTGAACCGCTCGGCCTTCGAGCCCCTCCCCGAAAGCAGAGTGCCCGCGGCCCCGCCCAGATAGCGCCAGAACCACTTCTGGACGAAGACGTTCGGTGCGTCGGCGAGCCGGTCGCACACCGCGCGGTCACGCCCTTCGCGCGCGGCCCATTGGCGGAAGTACGCCTGGCTCAGCCGCTCGCGCTGCATCACATGGTGGATGCGCAGGTCCGGGCAGTAGAACCCGCGCTTGCCGTGCGCCTGCAGCCATTCGTAGAGCCAGCGGTCCTCGCCGGTGGGCAAGTCGGCCGGATAGGGCCCGGTCTCGGCAAAGATCGACCGGCGCAGCGCGCAGTTCCCCTGGGTCAGCATCCCGGCAAAGTCGTGGCCGAACGCCCGCCGCTCGGGCCCGCTGTCGATGATGCCGAGCACGCCGCCGAACCCATCGGGCAACCAGTCGGGCGCAGGCTCGTCCCACAGCGGCAGGGCGGGGCCGGCGATGTAGTCCGTCGCCGGATCGGCCATCTCGCGGGCGATGACCTGCAGCCAGTCGGAGGCGACGCGTTCGTCATCGTCGAAGAAGGCGACGACCGGAGCCTCGGCGCGCGCGAGCCCGGCATTGAGCGCGTGCTGGCCGCCCGGCGTGTCCTCGCGGATCGGGACCAGCGCCGGTCCGTGCCTTGCTGCCAGCTCGGCGAGAAGAGCCGGCGTCCCGTCGCTTGAGCGGTTGTCCACCACCAGCAGGCGGGCGGCGATTGCCGAATGGTCCGCCGCGAAGAACGAGGCGATCGCGTCGCCCAGCAGCGCCTCCCGGTTGTGCGTGCGCAGGATCACGTCGACGCTGAAAGTCCCCATCTGCAACCATTCGGGCGGCTGCGACGAACTGTCAACGCGCGCCGACCGGGGGATTCGCACACGCACGCGAAAAGGCGTATCCTGCAAGCCGGACTACCGGGGAGAGAAGCCATGGCCACCACGTTGTTCGCCGCCGGAGCAGGCGCCGCCCTGGCGATGATGCTGCCGCTGCCGACGCTGCAGGACGGTGCCCAGCCAGCGAGCGAGGTCGACGTGCTCCAGGCGCGGCGCGACCTCCATTCCCGGCTGACCGTCCCGGTGCAGATCGGCGAGCACGGGCCCTTCGACTTCCTGATCGACACCGGGGCCGAGCGCACGGTGCTGAGCCACGACACTGCCGCGCGCATTGGTCTCGTCCCCAGCGGGTCGGCCATCCTGATGGGAGTCGCGGGCACCCAGCAGGTCCAGCTCGTCGATGTCGACGAGATCAACCTTGGCCGGCGCAGCTTTTATGGCCTGTCCGCGCCGCTCCTTGAAGGCCGGTTCATCGGCGCGGACGGGATCATCGGGCTCGACAGCCTGCAGGACCAGCGCGTGCTGCTCGATTTCAAGAACAACCGCCTTGCGATCGACGACGCCAAGCACCTCGGCGGCAATGCGGGGTACGAGATCGTCGTCACCGCGCGCCGCCGTTCCGGTCAGCTGATCGTGACGGATGCGCTGGTCGACGGGGTCCGTACCGACATCGTCATCGATACCGGCGCGGAAACCTCGATCGGCAACCTGCCGCTGCAGAAGGCGCTGGCGGAGAAGCACAAGGGCGAGCCCTCCACCCTGGTCTCGGTCACCGGCCAGCAGGTGCTTGCCGAGAGCGGCTATGCCCGGACCCTCACCTTCGGCAAGATGACGCTGAACAATACGCTGCTCGCCTTCACCGACGCCCCGCCATTCGAGCGGCTGGGGCTGAACAAGCGCCCGGCGCTGCTGCTGGGGATGAGCCAGCTGCGGATGTTCAAGCGCGTGGCGATCGATTTCAAGAGCCGCCGGGTGCTGTTCGACCTGCCCGACGAAGTCGCATCGGAGTGGGGCCGCAAGGGCTGGTAGGTGCGATAGGACTCGCACAAAGCGGGTAAACTCCTATTTGGGGCGCCATGCCGCCCGAAACCGCCAGTGATCCGAAGGCCAGCCACGACGGCTGGCAGACTCTTGCCCGCTTCCTCCCCTACCTGTGGCCGCGCGACAATCCGCGGCTGCGGTGGCGGATCGTCGTCGCGATGCTGCTGGTGCTGGCGGGCAAGGCAACGACACTGGCGCTGCCATTTGCCTACAAGAAGGCGATCGACGCGATGACGCCCGGCGGCAGCGTGGCGGCTAACGCCGCGTTCACCGTCGCCTTCGCGTTCGTGCTCGCCTATGCGCTCGGCCGCTTCGCCAGCGTCGCCTTCGACAACTTCCGCAACATCGTGTTCGAGCGGGTCGGCCAGGACGCGACCCGTGCGCTGGCCGAGGACGTGTTCGCGCGGCTTCACCGCCTGTCCCTGCGCTTCCACCTCGCCCGCCGCACTGGCGAGGTGACCAAGACCATCGAACGCGGAACCAAGAGCATCGACGTGATGCTCTATTTCATGTTGTTCAACATTGCCCCGACCGCCATCGAGCTGGTCGCGGTGGCGGTCATCTTCTATTTCCATTTCGGCTGGGGCCTTGTCGCGGCGACGGCCGTTGCGGTGGTCGCCTATGCCGCGACGACGCGCTGGATCACCGAATGGCGCAATGCCCTGCGTGAGAAGATGAACCGGCTCGACGGCCAGGCGATGTCGCGGGCGGTCGATTCGCTGCTGAACTACGAGACGGTGAAGTACTTCGGTGCCGAGCACCGCGAGGAAGAGCGCTACGCCCAGGCGACGCGGGCCTATGCCAAGGCCGCGGTCAAGAGCGAGAACAGCCTCGGCCTGCTCAACATCGCGCAGGCCCTGATCGTGAACCTGCTGATGGCAGGCGCGATGGGCTATACGGTGTGGGGCTGGTCGCAGGGCAAGCTGACCGTTGGCGACCTGGTGTTCGTGAACACCTACCTCACCCAGCTGTTCCGCCCGCTCGACATGCTCGGCATGGTCTATCGCACGATCCGCCAGGGGCTGATCGACATGGCTGCGATGTTCAAGCTGATGGACACCGAGATCGAGGTTCGCGACGCCCCCGGTGCGCCGGCGCTGCTCGTGGGCCGCCCGACCATCCGCTTCGAGGACGTCTGGTTCGGGTACGAGGAAGACCGCCAGATCCTCCACGGCCTGAGCTTCGAGGTCGAGGCCGGTAGCCGCGTGGCCATCGTCGGCCCGTCAGGCGCGGGCAAGTCGACCATCGCGCGGCTACTGTTCCGGTTCTACGATCCGCAGCGCGGCCGCATCCTGATCGACGGGCAGGACATTGCGAGCGTCACCCAGGCCTCCCTGCGCGCCGCGATCGGCATCGTTCCGCAGGATTCGGTGCTGTTCAACGACACCATCGGCTACAACATCGCCTATGGCCGCGACGGCGCGACGATGCTCGACGTCGAGGCCGCCTCGCGCGGCGCGGCCATCGCGGACTTCATCAACCGCCTGCCGCAGGGCTTCGACACCGAGGTCGGCGAGCGCGGGCTGAAGCTGTCCGGCGGCGAAAAGCAGCGCGTCGCCATCGCCCGCACGCTGGTGAAAAACCCGCCGATCCTGCTGTTCGACGAGGCGACCAGCGCGCTCGACAGCCGGACCGAGCAGGACATCCTCGCCACCCTTCGCAGCGTGGCGCAGGACCGCACGACGATCTCCATCGCCCACCGCCTGTCGACGATTGCGGATTCTGACCGGATCCTGGTGCTGGATCAGGGGCGGCTCGCCGAGAGCGGCAGCCACGGTGAGCTGCTCCGGCTGGACGGACTCTATGCCGAAATGTGGGCGCGGCAGGCGCAGGAGAGCGTGGAGGCCTGATCCTCCGCCGAAACTCCCCCGACACATGCGCCCCCGCCTGCGCGGGGGCGCGGCAAGTTTGTTGAGCGGTTGCGTTCCGCCCCGGCACCCGCAATCATCCCCCGATGATCGCTCCGACCCACCCCGACCGCTTCGGCCACCCGCCGGGTCTGTGGGTCCTCGCCGGAACCGAACTGTGGGACCGCATCTCGTTCAAGGGGATGCAGGCGGTGCTGGTCCTCTACATGGCAGGCGAACTGTTCCGCCCGGGCGCGATCGACCGTGTCGCCGGGTTCGCCGCGTTCCGCGCCGCCATCGAAGCGCTCACCGGCCCGCTCGCGGCCGAACCGCTCGCGGCGCAGGTATTCGGGATCTACATCGCGCTGGTCACGCTGACGCCGCTAATTGGCGGGTACATTGGCGATCGCTGGACGGGGCGCCGCAGCGCGGTCACGGTGGGCGCGCTGCTGATGACCGCCGGGCACTTTGCGCTGGCGTTCGACCGCGCATTCCTTCTCGCGCTGTTCCTGCTCGTGCTCGGTGTCGGGCTGTTCAAGGGCAATCTCTCGGCCCAGGTCCGCGCGCTCTACGCGGCGGGTGACCGGCGCGCGGCAGACGCCTTCCAGATGTACCTGATCGCGGTCAACGCCGGCGGGGTGATCGCGCCGCTGCTGACCGGGAGCCTTGCCAGTTCGGCGGGCTGGCACGCGGCGTTCGCCGCCGCCGGATTCGGCATGCTGATTGGCCTGGCGGTCTATCTCGCCGGAAGCCGCTTCCTGCCGACCGAGCCGCCGCGCCTTGCCCGCCGCGATCGTCCACCGCTGACGGCGGAAGAACGGCGCGGGGTGGTCGGTCTGGCCCTGCTCTGGCCGTTCCTCGTCGGCTTCTGGATCGTCCAGTCACAGGTTTGGAACCTCTACAACCTGTGGCTACGCGATCACGTCGACAGGCGCATCGGCGGGTTCGAGGTGCCGGTGCCGTGGTTCGCCTCGCTCGACAGCATTGCGCCGGTACTGCTCGCCCCGTTGGTGATCGGGCTCTGGCGCTGGCAGGCGAAGCGCGGGGCCGAACCGCGGCTGCTCGCGAAGATGGCGATGGGGTGCCTGATGATGGCCGCAGCCACCACGCTGCTCATGCTGGCTTCCAGCGGAGGCAAGGCGGCGATGGCGTGGCCCCTCGCCTTCCATGTCCTGGCGAACCTCGGCTGGCTGTTTTTCGTGCCGGTGGAAACGACCGTGTTTGCCGGCGAAGCGCCAGAGCGGCTGCGCGGCACGATGCTCGGCGTCGCCGCGCTGTCGGTGTCGGCGGCAAGCCTGGTATCGGGCGCGATGGGGAGCCTCTACGCGGGCACCGAGCCCGCAACGTTCTGGGCCATCAACGCCGCCATTGCAGGCGCGACGGGGATCGCCCTGGCGCTCGCCGCGCCCTTGCTGCGCCGCCGCCTTCCTAGCGCTTGACGACCTCGGCCTCGTGCCAGACGACCGCCTGCGCCGCCTTCATGCAATTGCTCTCGACGTCCCAGTGGATCGAGGGCGAACCGTAAAGTCGCCACCCCTGCTCCAGCGCCTCCGACACCCGCTCGCAAAACGCGCGGTCGTCCTTGCCGGTGAGCAGGCGATAAATCGGGCGGTCATCGGGGGTCTGGTGCATCATGTCCTGATCATGTCAGATGGAATATCGTGAGTCGGGCGGGCAGGTTAGTCGCACACCAAGGGCAGGGGAAACAGCATGTGGACACGCCGATTGTTGGCCCTGGCTCTCGCCAGCACTGTCTGCCCTGCCGCGGAAGCTGCAGCGCCAAGCGATCTTCGGCAAGCCTTGGCCGCAAGGGGGTTCAAGGGGGAAGTCGCGATGTCAGATGGGGACCGCCTCGTCATCGGCATCGAAGCGCCTCGCCTCTGGGCCTGGGGCTCGGTGACCAAGCAGGTCGTGGCAATCGCGGCAGCCCGGCTGGTGGACGAAGGCAAGATCTCCTGGGACGACACGGTCGCCAGCAAGCTTCCGTCGTTCAAGGACCATCCGCGCCGCGAGGTGACGCTGCGGCAGTTGTTCCAGCATACCTCGGGCCTGGCGGATCCCGAAGCGCAGACGCCGGACAACGGCGTGCCGCCCTATCTCGCTCCGGGCCGCAAGGGCGCGGGCACCTCTGCGGATGCGACCGGCCTCTGCGCCGCACCGCCGAGTGGCGAGCCGGGCTCGTTTCGATACAACAACTGCGACACCATCGTTGCCGCAGCGATGCTCGAGGCGGCGAGCGGAGAATCGCTCTCGGCCCTGCTCAGGCGGACGGTCTTTCGTCCGGCAGGCATCCGCACCACGCGCTTGGCGCTCCGCGGAGAAGTGCCGGCGTTTTCCAGATCCCGGGGCGGGGTCGAACTCGCAGCCTATGGGGCATCCGCTGCGCTGGTCGGGACCTCCGCCGATCTGCTGCGGCTCGATCGGGCCCTGATGAGCGGACGGCTTGTCAGCAAGGCGCAGCGCGAAGTGCTCTGGAAGGGCGAACCCTCCCTGGGCTTCGCCGCACTGGGTGCGTGGTCCTTCGAGGCTCCGCTCGCTGGCTGCAAGGGGCCGGTCAAGCTGGTCGAGCGCCGCGGAGAGGTCGACGGAATCCAGGTGCGCAACATCCTCGCGCCCGATCTGGGCCGCGCGGTTGTCGCGTTTACGCCGCAAGGTGATTTCGACTTCGGAGAGATCTGGCAGGGAGACGGGACCAGCTACGACCTTGCCTCTGCCGCGTTCTGCACCTGACAGGCTGCTGACGGGGACGCGCGACTACAACTCGCAGCGCCAGCAGTAGAGCGCGCCGTCTTCGGGATCGTCGCGCTGTGCCACCTTTGCGAAGCCGTTCTTCTCGAGCACCCGCTGCGAAGCGATGTTGTCGGTGCGGGTTTCCGCCGAAATCGCATCGAGCCGTCCATCCTCGCGCGCCCAGCCGACCAGCGCCGCTACGGCCGCACTCGCTGCCCCCCGTCCTTCCTCGCTCGGCGCGATGCCATAGCCGATGGTCGCGTTGGTCCCGTCGGGTTCGGTGGTCAGCGAAAGCAGCCCGACGACCCGCCGGTCCTCGACCACCAGCCAGGCCGAGGGCGAAAACTCGGCTTCCACCCGCGCCGCAATCCCGGCCAGCATCGCCAGCACAGCCTTTTCCGCCAGCGGGCTGTCGGGGAGCGCCAGCCCCGCCTCCGGCGCCTCGTCCGCGATCAGGCGGACGAAGTGCGCCTGCGAGGCGGGGCGCAGCGCGAAGCTCACAGGATGTATTTGGAAAGGTCGGCGTTCCCGGCCAGCCCGGCGAGCTTGTCGGTCACGTAAGCTTCGTCGACCGTCACCGTCTCGCCCACCCGGTCCTCGGCCTCGAAGCTCACTTCCTCGAGCAGCTTTTCCATCACCGTCTGCAGCCGCCGCGCGCCGATGTTCTCGACGCTTTCGTTGACCTGCGCGGCGGTGCGGGCAATGGCACGGATCGCGTCCTGAGAGACCTCCAGCGTGACCTGCTCGGTACCTAACAGCGCCTTGTACTGCTCGACGAGGTTCGAGCGGGTCTCCGCAAGGATGCGCACGAAGTCGTCCTCGGTCAGCGCAGAAAGCTCGACCCTAATCGGCAGGCGGCCCTGCAGTTCGGGTAGCATGTCGCTGGGCTTGGCGACGTGGAACGCGCCGCTTGCGATGAACAGCACGTGGTCGGTCTTCATCGGCCCGTACTTGGTGGCGACTGTGGTGCCCTCGATCAGCGGCAGCAGGTCGCGCTGGACCCCCTCGCGGCTGACCGACCCACCACGGACATCGCTGACCGCGATCTTGTCGATCTCGTCGATGAAGACGATGCCGTTGGTCTCGGCGTTCTGGAGGGCGACGCGCGCAACGTCGTCCTGGTCCATCCGCTTTTCCGATTCCTCGTCGACCAGCTTGTCCCACGCATCGGCAACGCGCAGCTTGCGGCGCTTGAGGTTCTGCCGGCCGAACGCCTTGCCCATCATGTCCGACAGGTTGATCATGCCGATCTGGCCGCCCATCCCGGGGATGTCCATCGGCACGGAGGGCGCGTCCTCGACCTCGATCTCGACCTCGGTGTCATTCATCGAGCCGTCGGCGAGCCGGGCCTTGAAGCTTTCGCGGGTGGCCTCGCTCGCCCCGTCGCCGACCAGCGCCTTGAGCAGACGGTCCATCGCCGCCTTGCTCGCCGCATCGCGCACCGCCTCGCGGCGGCGGTCCTTTTCGAGGCGGATCGCTTCTTCGGCAAGGTCACGGGCGATCTGTTCGACGTCGCGGCCGACGTAGCCGACCTCGGTGAACTTGGTCGCCTCGACCTTGACGAACGGCGCATCGGCCAGCTTGGCGAGGCGGCGGCTGATCTCGGTCTTGCCGCAGCCCGTCGGTCCGATCATCAGGATGTTCTTGGGCGTGACCTCGTCGCGCAGTTCGGGCGACAGGCGCTGGCGCCGCCAGCGGTTGCGCAGCGCGACCGCGACGGCCTTCTTGGCATCGGTCTGCCCGACGATGTGCTCGTCGAGCGCGCGGACAATGGCCTTGGGTGTAAGGGAGTCGTTCATTTTCTACCTTCTCCCCTCCCGCATGCGGGAGTGGGACTAGATTTCCTCGACCGTCACCCGGTCGTTCGTGAACACGCAGACATCTGCCGCGACCTGCATTGCGCGGCGGGCGATCTTTTCGGCATCGTCTTCGTAATCGGTGAGCGCGCGGGCGGCGGCGAGGGCGTAGTTCCCACCCGAACCGATCGCGGCAATTCCGCCCTCGGGCTCCAGCACGTCGCCGTTGCCGGTCAGCACCAGCATCGTTTCCGCGTCGGCGACGATCATCAGCGCTTCGAGGTTTCTGAGGTACTTGTCGGTGCGCCAGTCCTTGGCGAGTTCGACTGCCGCGCGCATCAGCTGGCCGCGGTGCTGTTCCAGCTTGCGCTCCAGCCGTTCGAACAGGGTGAAGGCATCGGCGGTCGCGCCCGCGAACCCGGCGATGACCTTGCCCCTCCCATTTTCATCTGTGGCGCCGATCCGGCGGACCTTGCGGGCGTTCGGCTTCATCACCGTGTTGCCCATGGAGACCTGACCGTCACCGGCGATGACGGTTCGGCCGTTCTTCTTCACCCCGATGATGGTGGTGCCGTGCCACTGAATGAGGCCGTGGCTGGCCCTGCTCTCGTCCATGGCGCGGGATATCGTGTGGCCCGCGCCAAGGTTCAAGATCAGCTGCCGTTCGGACCCGGTCCGGTGTTGCCGCCGCCCGCCGCGCCCGGCACCGCGCCGACCGCGCCGATGTTGCCGAACAGGTCTTCGAAGAAGCTGCGATCGCGGCCCAGCGTCGGCGTCTTGTCGCCATCGGGGTTGAGGCGGACGACGCTTTCCATCCCGGCGCGCTGGACGCTGGCGACATTGCCCGCAGGATCGAAGGTCACCTTGAGGATCGTCTGGTCGACCGGCTTGGGCCGCAGGAACGGAGCCTGGCGGGTGTCAGTCGCGACGTAGTACCACACCGGGGTGCCGAACTGGCTGGCGAAAGTCGGCCGGCCGAGCGCGCGTTCGACCGAGGCCTTGTTGTCGACGCCCGGCGCGACCGAATCGACCAGCGCGGTATCGACCAGGTAGCCGCGGTGATCCTTGATGCTGGCGCAGCCGCCCGCCATGACCGCCAGCGCCATCAGCGCCACCGCACCACGCAACTTCGGCAACCTGTCCTGCATTCAATTCGCTCCGCCAGATGGCTGTTCACGAAGACGCCGCCCGTTGCCAAGCGCGCGCCTCGCCTTATATCGGCCCGACCCTTAGGGCTTTGCCGTGGCCCGCACAAGGACCGCTTGCCCTCGCGTCACCCCGCCGCGTGGCAGGCCGCGATTGAATCGGCGCTGAACGGAAAGGAACGTGGGCGTGGGCCTCATCGATCGCCTGCTGGGCCGCAAGACCGATGACCGCGACGAGGTGCGGCCGCTGTGGCACCGGATCGTCGAGATCGCCCGCCAGCGGCACTGGTACGCCGACGATGGCGTGCCCGACACCCTCGAAGGGCGTTTCGACATGGTCACTGCGGTCCTGGCGGTCGTCCTGCTCAGGATGGAACGCGAGGAGGCGCTGATCCCGGGATCGGTCAAGCTGACCGAGCTGTTCGTGGACGACATGGACGGCCAGCTCCGCGAAATCGGCGTGGGCGATCTTGTGGTCGGCAAGCACATGGGCAAGCTGATGGGCCTGCTGGGCGGACGACTCGGCGCTTTCCGCAATGCCCTGGCCGGCTCCGATGAGGCCTCGCTGGTTGACGCGGCAACCCGCAACGTCACGTTGTCCGAAGGCCGCGACGGCGCCGCTGTCGCTGAAGGCCTGCGCCGCCTGGCCGACGAACTCGCCGGCCTCCCCGCGGCCGACGTTCTCGCCGCCCGCATCGGAACAGGCGCATGACCGCGCCCGAATTCTCCCGCGTCATTGATCTGCGCCAGATCGGCAACAAGCCGCTCCGTCTTGTCGCCGACGAGACCGAGCGCCGCAGACTCGCCGGTCGATTCTCGCTCTCGGGGATCGACAGCCTCGAAGCCGATGTCGAACTTCTGCCCGAAGGCGCGGTCGTGACCGCCACCGGCCAGCTTCGCGCCGCCGTGATCCAGGCCTGCGCCGTGTCGGGCGAGGACTTCCCCGTGTCCATCGACGAGCCGCTGTTCGTCCGGTTCGTCCCCGCGGTCCGGCGCGTCGTGCCGGACGAGGAAATTGAGCTCGACGCCGACGAACTCGACGACGTGGAGTACGAAGGGACCGCGTTCGACCTCGGCGAGGCCGTCGCGCAGAGCCTGGCGCTGGCCATCGATCCATTTGCGGAAGGTCCCAACGCCGATGCGGCCCGCAAGGCCGCAGGGCTCGGCAATCCGGAGACTTCGGGAGCTTTTGCCGCCCTTGCTGCATTGCGCAGGGATGACTGACGCGACCGCCGTTCCGACCCCCGCCTCCGCCGGACCGCCACGCGGCGGTCCGCCGGGCCGGGACCTGACGAGCGGACCGATCCTGAAGACGCTGGCGCTGTTCGCCGCGCCGACCCTGCTGTCGAACGTGCTGCAGTCGCTCAACGGATCGATCAACTCGGTCTGGGTCGGGCGGATGCTTGGCGACGCGGCGCTGGCGGCGACGGCCAATGCGAACATCGTCATGTTCCTGGTCTTTGCCACGGTGTTCGGGTTCGGCATGGCCGCCACCGTCAAGGTCGGACAGAACTTCGGCGCGCGAAACATCGATGCAGCACGGCGGACGTTCGGGACGGCCTTGGGGTTCTGTGGCGGGCTGGCGATCGTCGTGGCCACGCTCGGCTGGATCTTCGCCCCGGCGCTGCTGACCGCGCTGGCCACGCCCGGTGAATCCTATGGCCTCGCCCTTGCCTATCTGCGCGTGATCTTCATCTCGATGCCCGCGGGCATGATCTCTATCATGCTGGCCATGGGCCTGCGCGGCGGCGGCGACGCGCGCACCCCGCTGCTGTTCATGATCCTGACCGTCGTGCTCGACGTCATCCTCAATCCCCTGCTGATCGCGGGGATCGGCCCATTCCCGCGAATGGGGATTGCCGGATCGGCGCTGGCGACCGCGATCGCCAACACTACCGGGCTCTTTGCCAACATCGCCTATGTCTACGCGAAGGACCTGCCCCTGCGGTTGCGCGGGAGTGAGCTTCGCTACCTCATCCCGGCGCGCGAGGAGCTGCGCTATATCGTCGGCAAGGGGCTGCCGATGGGCGCCCAGATGCTGATCATCTCGGGCGCAGGGATCATCATGGTCGGCCTCGTCAACCGCGAAGGGTTGATCGCGACCGCCGCCTATGGCGCCACTCTGCAGCTGTGGAACTACCTGCAGATGCCGGCGATGGCGATCGGCGCGGCGGTGAGCGCGATGGCCGCACAGGCGATCGGCGCCCGGCTATCCGATCGCCTGCACAAGATCACCCGGGCGGGAATCACCCTGAACCTCGTCATGACCGGCCTGCTCACTACCCTGCTGCTGCTGTTCGACCGGCCCGCACTCGTCCTGTTCCTGGGCCCCGAAAGTCCGGCCGTGCCGCTCGCCCGGCACATCCAGTTCATGGCAAGCTGGACCTTCATCCTGTTCGGGGTGACGATCGTGCTGTTCGGCACGATGCGGGCGGCTGGCGTGGTCTATGCCCCGCTGATCACGCTGGCGATCTCGATGTATCCGGTAAGACTGGGCTTCTACGAGACGATGTACGAGCGGCTCGGCATGGACGCGATCTGGCTGGCGTTCGGCGCTGGGTCGATCGTGTCGATGGGCCTCGCCATCGCCTTCTACCTTCGCCGCGGCTGGCAGGAAAATGCGCGACCCCGTCCACCGGAGGAGGCATCGGAATGCTGCGAAGCTGACGGGGAGCCTGCGGGCAGGCTGACGCCGGCGCTCTAACGCCCCTGCGAACGCCAGCGCTGGACGGTCCGCTCGACGCTCTGCTCTTCGCCGCCCGCATTGTTCCACAGTTCGCTGAACGACGGGTCGGCCGAGGCCGGGCGCTTGAACGCTTCCAGCTCGTCGAACGCCACGCGGATCGGGATCGAGACGCCCTCGCCGCAGATGATGCATTCGCGGTTGCGCAAAGCCGGGATCGAATCGAGGAAGCCGCGCGCGCCTTCGGGCATCGCCGCCTTGACGAACGACTGGTCGCGGTCGTTGTTGAGGCGCATCGAGATGATCGTGCCGCACTGCGACAGCACGCCTTCGGCCAGGTCCGACGGGCGCTGGGTGATGAGGCCCAGCCCGACGCCGTACTTGCGCCCTTCCTTGGCGAGTCGCGAGAGGATGCGGCCAACGGAAGAACCGTCGGCGTTCTTCTCGTTGGGCACGTAGCGGTGCGCTTCCTCGCAGACGAACAGGATCGGCCTGGTCTGCTCCTCGCGCGACCAGATCGCATAGTCGAAGGTCAGCCGCGCCAGCACCGCGACCACGGTCGAGGTGATTTCCGAGGGGACGCCCGAAACGTCGATGATCGAGATCGGCTTGCCGTTGGCCGGCAGGCGGAAAATCTTGGAGAGGAATTCGCCCATCGTATCGCCGACCAGCATGCCGGAGAACATGAACTGGTAGCGCGGGTCGAGCTTGAGCTCGTCGATGCGGGTCTTGATCCGCATGTAAGGCGCGCTGGTGCCCGCCTTGTCGAGCTTGCCCATCTCGTTCTGGATGATCGTGTTGAGGTCGGACAGGAGGTAGGGGATCGGCGAATCCACCGTGATCTTGCCCATCTGCTCGGCCAGCCGGTTCTTCATCCGCGCGGCGAGCAGGCACCGGGCGAGGATGTCGCAGTCGCCCTGGCGCTCCGGCCCGGTCGTCGTGATGAAGACTTCGCAGTGCTCCTCGAAGTTCATCAGCCAGTACGGCATCTGCAGGTTGCTGACGTCGAGCAGCTGGCCGGTCGACTTGAACGCCTGCATGTATTCGCCGTGCGGATCGATCATCACGATGTGCGCATGGGGCGCCATCTCGCAGATTCGATGCAGGATCAGCGCCGCACCGGTCGACTTGCCGGTGCCAGTCGAGCCGAGCAGGGCGAAATGCTTGCCCAGCAAGGAATCGACATAGAGCCCGGCGCGGATGTCGCGCGTGGGGAAGACGGTGCCGATCGGCACGCTCGCCCGGCCGTCACTGGCATAGATCTGCTTGAGGTCGGTGCTGGTCGCCGGATAGACCATCGCGCCGGGGATCGGGTATTTGGTGACGCCGCGGCGGAAGCTGTAGATCTTCCCCGTGAGCCGCTCTTCGTCGCCTTCGCCGAGGAAATCGATCTGGGCGATGATCCCGCCTTCGACCCGGCTTTCCTGGCGCTGGGTACGCACGCTCGCGAGCAGCCACGAATTGCCGACGCGGATCTTGATCTGGCTACCGACCTGCCCGGCCAGCGCGACCGAAGGATCGAGATCGACGGAACATTCTTCCAGCCTTCGGAGGTCGAGCGCGATCTGCGAGCTGGAGCCCGCGATTTCCATGACGAAGCCGATCGGCTGGCGGGCGTTGTCCGGAAACACGGGCGCGCCTCGGGCAAGATCGTTCGGCGACGCGGGCGTCGCTTCACCAAAATCCTGCTTGGACGTGTCGTTCATGGCGTGCGGAGACCCCTGTGTTTTTGCTCCCGGTACCCCTGCGCGTACCCGGACAGGGGTTAACATCCCGCTAAACGAGGGGTCACGGGCTTTGAAATCAACGACTTGATCAGATCAGCGCGAAGAGCCGCCCGGCGATCCAGCCCATCGCGACCGAGATGAACACCGCGAACAGGCCATAGAACACCGAACTGCGGTCCGCCGCCTCGGCGACGAAACGCTCGAATCCGAGCTTGCGCACCTCGACCTTGCTAGACGCGGAGGCGATCACCTGGCCATCGCGGATCGCAAAGGTTTCGGCGGTGTAGGTCCCCGTCTGGACCTGCGAGGGCAGCGAGATTCGCGCCTGGTACAGTACCCCGCCGCTGATCGTCACGCCCTTGCCGTTTTCGCGGTACAATCCCTGCCGCTGCATCAGATCGACCAGCCCGGCCGAAAAGCGCGCCTGTTCCTTTGGCTCGATCACCCCGATCGGGGACAGCTGCACCCATTTGAGCCCGAGTTCGTAGATCGCGGCCGTCTTGTCATCGACGATCTTCGCCACCGGCCGGGTCGAAACGACCGCGAAGTAGCTGGGGGCGGAGCGAAACTCCGTGCTGGCGGCGTTGATCCACACCCCGGCGACCTTCTGCTTCTCGCGCAGGACGATGGACTGGACCGGTCCCTTGAGCACCACCACGACGTCGTAGTCCGTCGCGGCGCGGCTTCCTTCCGGATTGAGGATCGCGCCGAACAGCAGCAGGTCCGCGCCGGTGAAGCCTTGCCGGACCTGGATCTCGTGCTGCGAAATCTCGGGCACAAGGATCGGGTCACGCGCGCCGCCCAGCATGACCCAGCAGATCGCCAGGAGCAGGGCCGAAAGCGCCCTCATTGCGCCACCACGGTGTAGATCTCGTCGGGCCGATAGCCGAGGCCCAGCGCCATCCGCATCGCGACTAGCAGGACGATAACCGCGAGGATCAGGCGCAGCTGCTCCGGCTTGGCCTTCTGGGCGAACTGCGCGCCGACCTGGGCGCCGGAGACCGAGCCGAGCAGGAGCAGGACCGCCAGGACGATGTCGACCGCCTTGGTCGTCAGGGCGTGCATCATCGTGGTCGCCATGGTCACGAACAGGATCTGGAACAGCGAGGTGCCGACGACCACGCTCGCCCCCATGCCCAGGATATAGAGCATGGCCGGCACCAGGATGAAGCCGCCGCCGATCCCCATCAGCATCGTCAGGATGCCCGTCATCATGCCCAGCAGCAGCGGCGCGAGCGGGGAGATGTAAAGGCCCGAGCGGTAGAACCGCCAGCGCAGGGGCAGGCTGGCGACCAGCGGGTGGTGCCGGCGCTTGCGCGCAGGGAGCGGAACGCCCGACCGCTCGGCCCGGATCGACGCCAGCGATTCCTGCGCCATCAGCGCGCCGATCCCGCCGAGCAGCACGACATAGAGGATATTGATGACGGTATCGATCTGGCCGAGCGACTGGAGCAGCCGGAACAGCAGCGCCCCGAAGCCCGTGCCGATGATCCCGCCGCAGACCAGCACCCCGCCCATCTGGTAGTCAATCCCGCCCCGCCGGGCATGGGCGAACGCGCCGGAAACGCTCGCCCCGGTGACCTGGCTGGCAGCCGAGGCGGCTGCGACCGTCGAGGGGACGCCGTAGAAAATCAGGAGCGGCGTCGTCAGGAATCCGCCGCCCACCCCGAACATCCCCGAAAGCAGCCCGGTCAGCGCACCGAGGCCGACGATGACCAGGCCGTTTACCGCAAGGTTGGCGATCGGGAGGTAGACATCCATGCCGCCTGAATGACTAGCCCACGCCGGCGGCCAAGGGAACGGCGGAGCCCGCGCGTTGTCAGAATCCTGCGGAAAGCGTGAAGGCCGGCCCGGAACCGGGGGCAGCGTTGCCGGCCACGCGGAAACGCCAGTCGGCCGACGCCCGGGCGCTGACCCTGCCCAGATCGAACCGCAGGCTGGCCCGGGGACCGACATCGATCCGGCTCGCACCCTCCTGACCCCCGGCCCACGCGCCCCCACCGACCTTCAACCTGGCGTCGCGGCCCAGCGCGAGCAGCGGCCGATCGACCGTGGCCTGCGCGTCATAGAAGGCCGTCGCATTGCGGCCCCCGACATAGCCTGCCTGCCCATAAGCCTCGAACTCGGCTCCGAAAGGGAGACGCTGCGGCGCAAGCTCGCTGACTGCGGCGACTGCCGGGCGGATTCGCGTCATGCCGGGCTCCTGCTGGATCCGGCCTTCAACCAGCACGCGGATCGGCAGTCGCCTCAGGGGTCTGGCCGAAAGCCCGAAGGCCGCCTCGCGGTCGCCCCCACGGCCGAGCGCGCCGGAGAGTCGGACGTATGCCGCAGGGCGGTAGCGGCTGTCCGGCGCGAGGCTGAAGCGCACCACGGCGCCCGCCTGGCTGCCGCCATACCCTGCCGCTCCGCCCGCAGCGCCGCGCGCGGTTTCGCCCCCTCGAACGAGCAGCCAGCCGTCGCCCGACCAGCGCGAAGGCGTGGCAGACCCGCTGCCCGCCAGCATGAAAGGCGGGGCCCAGCCACGACCGGCCTCGCGCGGGCGACCTGCGGAAGTGTCCCGCTCCGGCAGGAAGGCATAGCCGAGGCCGGCCATCAGGAGGAGCTGCTGGGACGGTGCCAGCCGGGACGACAGCGGAGCTGACGGGCCAGTGGTCGCCGGCGGCCATGAAGCGGGCGCAGCAACCGGCCCGACCGGGCCGACCTCGACGGGCCACGTCGCGGCTCGTTCGGCCCCCTTCGCAGCTTCGCTCTTGCCGGTTGCCGGCCGTGCAGGCGGTCGGGAGGCGCGGCTTTCGGTCAGCGCGGCAAACGCGGCGGCAGGTGGCAGCGCCGCGGGATAGGGGGACTGCCAGGACGCCGCGCGGCCGCCGACCCACGTGCCAATGACCAGGGCCAGCAGCAGCAGCGGCTCCCCGCGCCGACGGGTCTGCCTCGTCACGGTGCCGCGGCCAGCGCGGGATGACTTCGGTGCTCGGTCTTCTCCCAGGCGACCGGTGCCCCGCGGAGCGTGCGCAGATAGGCGAACAGGGCCCGCCTTCCGGCCATGATTGCGATGATGTTGGCGACCGGCATCCGCAAGATCCCGAAAATTCCTTCCCGCCAGCCATATTCGCGGGCGGTGAAGGCGAAGCGGAACGCCGTGCGCCAAGCGAGGAAAACGGTGTTGAACCACAGCAGGGGTTCGATACCGCTCGCCACAGGCCTGACCGGAGCGCCGGCCCACCGCGCCAGCAGCAGGACCGGCCAGACGGCGAGGAGCAGGTAGGCCGCTCCCAGGACCAGCGCGGTGAGTGGGCCGCGCCGGTCGCGCATCCGCATCCACAGTTCAGCCGGAGAGCCGTGCCAGCCGAGGCGATCCCAGCCCTGGAAGGCAATGCCGTGCAGCCACCGGGTCTTCTGGCGCACGGCCGCTCCCAGCGTCGCCGGGAAGAACTCGCGCGTGGCGACCAGCGCTCCGGACGCATCACGGTACCGCAGGAAACGCCCTCGCCCTCCGGCCTCCGAAACCAGCAGGCCACATTCGTAGTCTTCGGTCAGGCACTCCTCGGCAAACGGGTCGGACGAACCGCGCTGGCTGGCCAGGACTCGGATGGCACGACGCGAAAAAGCGCAGCCGACGCCTGCGGCCGGGATTCCGATGCCGAGCCAGTCCCGAACCACCATTCCCTTGCCGTGAGACTCGGCAAACTCGTCGCCATAGTGTCCGGCGATGAAGCGGGAGCCCATCTGCGGTTCGGGCCGCACCGGGAGCTGGGCGAAATCGGCCTCGTCGAGCGCCCGGTCGAGCAGTGCGAGGGCGGCGGGATGTACCATGTCCTCTGCGTCGTGGAGGATCACGCTGCGTGCGGCGAATTCACCCCGTCGTTCGTCGTCGCACAGGGCCGCGTGAATCCTGTTCAGGCAGTCCGCCTTCGTGGTCGGGCCATCGGCGTCGTGGACGACGATGCGGACCCGCGGGTCCCCCGGCGCGGCGGCAATCATCGCGGCGAGGGTTTCGGGATCGTTGCGATAGCAGCCTGCGTAGATCCGCAGGTCGCGCTGCGGCCAGACCGACAGGCAGTGTTCGATCATCGCGCCGACGACCGCCGCCTCCCGCCAGGCCGGAACGAGGACCGCCGCAATGCCCCGCAGCGGCTGGGCAGGATCCAGGTCGAGTGAGGGTGTTTCGACCCGCCGCGTCAGTCGCAGCCACAGCCAGGTCAGGTCGACCGCCAGTTCGTCGAGCACGCCGATCGCGAACCAGACCGCCGCGAACAGCAGGAGTTCGTGCCCGACGAGTTCGAGCCACTGCAGCGCCGAAAAGGACGCCTCGACCGTCAAGACAAACCCCGCCCCGTATAACCCCTCAGGAAAACTACGGTTGGGTAGGTCTGATCGATAGGACTTGCCAAGGCCAAGAATATGCCCAAAAGCCCGGAAATGCTTCGGAAATGGTTAGTTCACGGTTTCTTAGGAAGCCTGCGGTCCGAGGCTGGACCGGGTCTCGTGCTCATCGGCGCGGCGATTGTCGCACTGGTTCTGGCGAACACCGAAGCCGCGCATTGGTACCATGCCCTTTTGCACGACGCCTTGCCGTGGACACCGGTCGCAAAGCTGGACACGCTCCACCTGTGGATCAACGACGGGCTGATGGCGGTGTTCTTTTTCACCGTCGGGCTGGAGATCAAGCGCGAGGTCCTGCAGGGCGAACTGTCGAGCGCGGCCCGGCGCCGATTGCCCGTGATCGCGGCGCTGGCCGGGATGGCCCTGCCGGCGCTGGTCTATCTCGCCGTGGCCGGTGCGGGGCCGCTGGCGCGGGGGTGGGCCATCCCCGCAGCCACGGACATTGCCTTCGCGATGGGCGTGCTGGCCCTTGTCGGGCCGCGCGTACCGCCATCGCTGCGGCTGTTTCTGCTGACCGTCGCGATCGTCGATGACATCGGGGCGGTGCTGGTCATTGCGGTGTTCTACACGGCCGGCCTCAAGCTCGCGTGGCTGGCCGCCGCAGCCGCGCTGCTTGCGGCGATGGCATTGCTCAATCGCTTCGGGATTACCCGGATCGCACCTTATCTGCTGCTGGCGATCGCCATGTGGTTTGCGGTCCTGCACTCCGGGGTTCACGCCACGGTCGCCGGGGTGCTCGCCGCCCTGACCATCCCGATGGCGCTCGACAAGCAGCGTGACAGTCCGCTGCTGCGCCTCGAACACGCGCTGGTGGGTCCGAACGGCTACCTGATCGTCCCCGTGTTCGGGTTCGCCAACGCGGGCGTGGCCCTCGCCGGCGGCGCTGGCGAGACACCGGCGTTGCCCTTGGCGATTGCCGCGGGACTGTTTCTTGGCAAGCAGGTCGGTATCCTCGGCAGCGTGTGGCTCGCCGATCGCACCGGCCTTGCCCGCCGACCGGCCGGGGCAAGCTGGCCGCAGATCTGGGGCATCGCGCTCCTGTGCGGGATCGGTTTCACGATGAGCCTGTTCATCGCCGCGCTGGCCTTCCCGGGCGAGCCGGCCCTGGCGGAGGAAGCGAAGCTGGGCATCCTGGGCGGATCGCTGGTGTCCGCGCTCGGCGGATTCCTCATCCTGCGCCTTTCTTCACCGAAAAGCCCTGATTGCCCAACGACTTGATCGACTGATCGAGAAACCCGAACAGTCTCGCCGCGACTTTGCGGGAAACCTTTGCCGCGAGACGGCGTATTCCGGGCGCATTCCACACTCGAAAGGGGGACGTCCCATGCCCGGAGACAACGCCACCAAGGCGCTCAACGACAGCCTCAACGGCCTGCTCGCCGACTACTTCGCGCTGTACCTGAAGACCAAGAACTATCACTGGCACGTCGCCGGACCGCAGTTCCACGACCTGCATCTGCTGTTCGACACCCACGCCACCGAACTCTTCGCGCTGACCGACATCCTCGCCGAGCGGGTGCGCAAGAACGGCGGCTCGACTCTCACCTCGATCGGCTCGATCGCCGCGAAGACCAGCGTCAAGGACGACGACCGCGAGAAGGTCTCGGCCATGGAAATGGTCGAGGCGCTGCGCGACGACAACGCGGCTCTGGTCCGGAAAATCCGCGACGTGAAGGCCGCGGCGACGGAAGCAGGCGACAATGCCACCGAGGGCGCGGCCGACGACTGGACCGACCAGGCCCAGCAGCGCGTGTGGTTCCTGACCCAGATCCTCGGCTAGAACGAACCCGCTGCGCGGATGGCGACGCCGCCGTCGCGGGCGGCGAAGCCCTGCTGGAGCAGGGGCCCGGCGGCTTCCACCGGCAGGCCCTTGAGCACGAGGTCGGCGGTCCATTTGCCGCCTGGCGTGATGCGCAAGGTCAGCCGTTCCATCCCCGTCGGCCCTGCCATGTCGACCGCCAGCGCGCCATTGTCGCACCGTGCCTTGCCGCCAAGGACAAGGTCGCCCGGCATCAGTGCGCTGGGCGGCGACAGCGTGAGCGACACCGTTCCTTGCGCGCTATCACAGCGGCCTTCGGTCGTCGTGTAGGCAAATCCAGCGAAACCAAGCTGCGTCGCGGGCAACGGGCCAAGACCCTCCGGCAGCGGGACGGTCCCGTCGAGATCGCGCAGTTCGGCCCAGT
Organism: Novosphingobium sp. FW305-C-111; assembly: GCF_058783565.1. Lineage (NCBI taxonomy): Bacteria > Pseudomonadati > Pseudomonadota > Alphaproteobacteria > Sphingomonadales > Sphingomonadaceae > Novosphingobium > Novosphingobium sp. FW305-C-111. The sequence goes on along the minus strand of NZ_JBYSYP010000009.1, from coordinate 58,678 downwards.
CGCTTCCACCCGAAACGGTCGCACGGAAAGGGTTTGCCGCAGGCGCGGTTCGCGACAGGTCGAGAGTCGTCCGCCCGACCAGCAGCGGCAGCGGGCGCACGCCGGCGTCGAGCGTGCCCAGCGGCAGCGCACCGACCCGCAGATCCGCGATCGTCCCCGACCAAGCCGTGCCATAAACGCCCCGCGCGGTCATCCGCTCGGCGCCGCCGGCAATGCCAAGCACCAGCCGCAGCGGCAGGAACACCACCAGCGCAGCGAGGAACAGCGCCGCGATCACCAGCCACGTCCGCCGGGACAGCCGCCCGTTGCGCAGGAAGATCAGCCGCCCGATCATGAGCCTGCCCGCCGCAGCGTGGCGTTGACCGATACGGTGCCATCCGCCGCCGGGGTCACTGTCAGGCTCTCGACGCCAATGCCCTGCGCTGCCAGCGCATCGAGCCACGCCAGGGTGGCCGGCCCGCGCGCCGTCGCGATGGCAATCGCCACGACGTCGCTCCCGCGGGGCTGGCTCGACTGAAGGACGAGGCCAGCAGCTTCGGCGGCGGCGGCGACTTGCTGATCGACCGGGCCTGCCCCCACGGCGCTTTTCGGCGCGGGCCGCTTGAGGGCCTCGAGCCCGGCCAGCACGCGCCCCGCCCGCTCGACCGTCGCTGCATGGCGCTGCGCCGCGTCGTCCCATGCCGAGCCCACCGGCCCGATGATCCCGTAGACCAGCAATACCAGCGCAGCGAGCGCGCCCGCGACCGTCACCAGCACCCGCTCGCGCCCGGTCAGGCCCGTGTACCAGGTTCCAACCCGCGCGATCATGGCGCACGAACCGTGATCGCGGCGACGGTCGCGCCGGTGGGATCAGGGGCGAGCGAGGGCGGCACGGTCACCTTCCATCCATCGTTCTGCAGGGCAAACAGCACCTGGTTGATCGCATCGGGCGCGGGCGCAGCCGCGGTGAAGCGCAGCGTCCCGTCACCGGCATAACCGAGGTCGCGCAGTGTCACCGATGGCTGGCCCTTCAAGGCAAGCAGCACCGCCGCTGCGGGCGCGGAGAAGGCCGCGCCGCCCTCGCCCCTGCGGGCGAGTTCACCCTCGACCAGCCGCGTCGCGCTGTCGAGATCGGTCGCGGCCGGGAATCGCGCCTGGGCGGCGGCGAGGGCGGCTTGCTCCTGTGCGGTGGAATCCATGTTCCACTTCACGATCCAGACTGCCATGAACACCAGCGCGAGCAGCGCGGCGGTCGCGGCCATCCGGGCAAGCTGCGCCCAGTCCGGCAGCAGGTAGAACGCCACCCGGCGCGGGGCGTAGGCCCCCTGACGCAGGTTGAGCGGGGGTTCTGTGTGGACCAGCGCCAGCCGATCGAGCAGCGCATCGGCGTCTGCCTCGTCAACGTCCTGCCCCCCGGAAAGCGCCTCCACCAGCGACGGCTCACCAGCGAAGGCGGCTTGAGCGGAGCGGGCGAGATCTTCGCCGGCAAGACTGCCGACCCGCACGCCTTGCGACGCGGCAGGAAGCACCAGCGCCGCGGGCACCAGCGCCGCGGGCTCGAACCCAGCGGCGGCGCACTCGGCCAGCCACAGGTCCATGTCCGAACGGGCCACTGCGGCCGTCAGCATCGAATCGCCCTCGGCGGCGACGGCGACGTGCGCATCGGGCGAAGCCTGTGCCGCGCCCAGCCGCTCCGCCGCCAGCGCCTGCGCGACCGGCATGGCGGGCAGCGGCTTGATCCGCACCGGGGCGAGCGCGGCGGGGACCAGCGCGGTCAAGCGCGTTGCCGGTAGGTCGCCCCACGGCCGATCGTCGCCGGGTGCATATTGGCGTTCGTCTCCCGCGACGCCGCCCACGACCGGCCACCACGCCCACGGCGCACCGGCTGCGGCGGGCAGCAGGACAACGAGCCCGTCATCATTTTCCGGTCGAAGGTCGGCGGCCATAGGGTCGGCTTACTGCTGGTCGGAGTAGATGTCGGCGTTGAGATCGGTCCCGCCCGGCTGGCCGTCCGCGCCGAGCGAGAAGACTTCGAACGGCCGCCCGTTCCGGCCGGGCACCTGATACTGGTAGGGCCTGCCCCACGGGTCGTTCGGGATGTCTTTCACATAACCCCCGGCACGGTATCCGGCCGGGTTGGTGAGGCCCGCCGGGGCTGTCCTGAGCGCGGCCAGCCCTTCGCCCTGGCCAGGGTAAGCCGACTGGTCGAGCCGGTACATCTCCATCGCCTGGCTGAGCGTGGCGATGTCCGCCTTCGCTTTCACCACGCGCCCCTTGTCGCCCGCCGGGATCACGTTGATCGCGACCACGGCTGCCAGCAGGCCGATGATGAACAGGACCACCATCAGCTCGACCAGGCTGAAGCCGTTGCGGCGCTTGCCTTTGATCCGCTCGTCCTGAGCTTGTCGAAGGGCTGCACTTTCTTCGGACGATGCCAAGAAGGACGGTCCTTCGACAGGCTCAGGACGGACGGGATAAAACTGCTCGGTCATTTCAAAGTCCCGTTAGGTTCTGGAGCTGCAGGATCGGCAGCAGGATCGCAAGGATGATGGTCGCCACCATTCCGCCCATGACGATGATGATCGCCGGCTCGAGCAGCGCCATGGCGGCGGCGGTGAAGCTTTCGAACTCGCGTTCGAGATAGTCGGCGGCGCGTTCCAGCATGGTGCCGAGTTGCCCCGCAGCTTCGCCGCTGGCGGCCAGGTAGACCAGCAGAGGCGGGAACGTCCCCGCATCGCGCAGCGCCGATGACAGCGAGCCGCCGGCGCGGACCTTCTCGACGATCTCCTCGAGCGCGCGGCGCTGGACGGTGTTGGAAATCGTGCGGGTGGCCAGTCGCAGCCCGTCCACGAGCGGCAGCCGGCCTTCGATCATCGTCGCCAGCGTCCGGGCAAGGCCTGCCGCGTGGACGTCGCGCACCAGTCGGCCGATGAACGGCAGGCGCAGGATCGCGCTGTCCACCCGGTACCGGAAGGAAGGCTGCGACAGGCCGCGCACGAACAGCGCGATGCCGAGCGCCATGGCGGCAAGCACCGCCCACCACCACGCCGCGAGGAACTGCGACACGCCGATCACGATCCGGGTCAGCAGCGGCAGCTGCGCAGCGGCATTGTCGAACTGTTCGACCACGCGCGGCACGACCGAGACCATCAGCCCCGTCACCACCGCGATCGCCACGAACGACAACACCACCGGATAGGCGAGCGCGGCGAGGATCTTGCCGCGGACCTGGCCCTGCTTCTCGAGCAGGTCGGCCAGCCGGTTGGCGATCGTCGGCAGGCTGCCGGAATTCTCGCCTGCGGCGATCATCGCCCGGTAGACCGGCGGAAAGCTGGGCTCCTCGCGGCGCATCGCCTCGGCCAGCGGCAGACCTTCGACCAGCCCGGCGTGGACGGTCGAGAGAATCGCCCGGGCGCGCGGCTTCTCGGTCTGGCGGGAGATGGTCCGCAGCGCCTCTTCCAGGGGGCTGACCATCATCAGCGAGGCAAGCTGGCGGGTCAACAGCGCGAGCTGCTTCTTCGAAAGCTTCGGCGCGAACAGGGCAAGGCCGCTGGTGGTCACCGCGGCCCGGCGGGCGCTGGCGGCCGCGTCGGCCGAAAGGGTGAGCACGTGCCAGTCGCGCGCCGCGAGCTTTTCCGCCGCGCCGCGCTCGTCCGCCGCCTCGATCGCGCCGCGACGCTCGTTGCCCCTGGGATCGACCGCGAGATAGGCGAAGCGCGCCATCAGCTGTCCTCGCGCCGCAGGATGCGTGCGGCTTCCTCGGGGCTGGTCACCCCGTCCTTGACCATTCGGCGCACGGATTTTGCGAGGTTGGGCGTCTCGGCAAAGGCGTGGCGGGCGATGCCGGCCTCGTCGGCCGCGTCATGGATCTGCTGGCGGACGGTTTCGTCCACCCGCAGCGCCTCGAACACCCCGACCCGGCCGTCATAGCCGGTCTGGGCGCATTCGCCGCACCCCTTCGGACCCCAGACTTCGCGGCCGGCCTTGATTTTGAGCACCTCGGCCAGCCCGGCATCGAGCGGGCGCGGCGCACGGCAAAGCGGGCACAGCCGCCGCACCAGCCGCTGGGCGATCACCGCGCGCAACGTGGAAGCGAGCAGGAACGGCTCCACCCCCATGTCGCGCATCCGGGTAATCGCGCCGGGGGCGTCGTTGGTGTGGACGGTGGACAGCACGAGGTGTCCGGTGAGCGAGGCCTGCACGGCAATGTCGGCGGTCTCGCGGTCGCGGATTTCGCCGACCATGACCACATCGGGATCCTGTCGCAGGATCGCCCTGAGCCCCGCGGCGAAGGTCAGCCCGACCTTCGAATTGACCTGCGTCTGCCCGACCCCGTCGACCGCGTATTCGACCGGATCCTCGACCGTGAGGATATTGCGCTGCCCGTCATTGAGCCCGCGCAGCGCGGCATAGAGCGTGGTGGTCTTGCCCGAGCCGGTGGGCCCGGTGACGAGCACGATGCCGTTGGGCTCGGCCAGCGCGCGGCGCAGGATCGCCTCGCTGCGCGGATCCATGCCCAGTTGCGCGAGGTCGAGTCCGGCGTTCTCCTTGTCGAGCAGCCGCATCACCACCCGCTCGCCCGCCCGGCTCGGCAGGGTCGAAACGCGCACGTCGACCAGCTTGCCGGCCAGCGACAGGCTGATCCGACCGTCCTGCGGCACGCGGCGTTCGGCGATGTCGAGGCGGGCCATGACCTTGATCCGGCTGACCAGCACCGGAGCGACGTGCGGCGGCATCCGCAGCTTTTCGGCGAGCACGCCGTCCACCCGCATCCGCACGACCAGCGCCTGCTCGTAAGGTTCGACGTGGATGTCGGATACGCCCTGCCGCACCGCTTCGGCGATCAGGCCGTTGATCAGGCGGATCGCCGGAGCGTCGTCGGCGCTGTCGAGCAGGTCCTCAGCGGTGGGCAAGCCGATCGCGAGGGGATCGTCGCCGGCGATCCCCATGTCGCCGGAGATACCTGTCGCGCCATCGACGGCGTAGGCATCGCCCAGCACGCGTTCGAAGGTTGCGGCATCGACCCTTTCCAGCACCAGCGGCCGGCCGAGCATCCGGCGCAGGTCGAGCAGAACCAGCGGGTCCGCGCCTTCGCGCAGCGCGACGTTGAAGCCCGCCTCGGTCTCCGCGCCGACGACCACGCCGTTGTCGCGGGCGAAGGGATAGCCGACCGCCGGGGTGGCAGGCGCAAGCACGACTGACGCGGCATCGACCAGCGCGACGTCGTCGGCCAGCGGGATGTCTTCGCTCTGCGCCGCAGTGCTCATCGGCCTACTTGCCTGCGTCGCTCGGCGGGAGTTCGGCCGAAGGGATCGCCGCGGGAGCCTCGCGCGGGGCGATGATCGTGTCGCCCGGCTGGACCCCGCCCGCGACCGGCGCGACCGGCAGGGGCGCACCGATGTAGTCGAGGATCAGGTCGTCGATCGTCGGCTCGGCCTTGGGATCGAAGCCGACCTGCGCCTCGCGGATGATCCCATAGCGGCGCGCGGTGAGCGCCTGGCGATCGGCCTGGCTGCGCAGGATCGTCGGGCGGATGAAGACCATCAGGTTGGTTTTCACGTGGCTCTTGCCCCGCGACTTGAACAGTTCGCCCAGCACCGGAATGTCGCCGAGCAGCGGGATTTTCTGGATCGTCCGCCGCTCGTTGTCGTCGAGCAGGCCGCCCAGCACCACGATCTCGCCGCTCTTCACGGTCACCGTGGTCTTGATCTCGCGCTTGTTGATGATGAGCTCGGAAAAGTTCTTCGAAACCGGCCCCGCGATCGACGACACTTCCTGCCTGAGATCCAGCCGCACCTCGTCGCCGGCGTTGATCTGCGGCGTGACGTCGAGCTCGATGCCCACGTTCTGGCGCTGGATCGTGCGGAAGGCGTTGTCGAAGTTGCCCGACAGCGCCTCTCCGGTCGAGACCGGGATCTCCTGCCCGAACAGGATCGAGGCGGGGACATTGTTGTTCGTCGTGATGTGCGGGGTCGAAAGGATGTTCGAGTTCGAATCCGCCTGCACCGCGTTGATCAGCACGCCGAGGAAGCGGTTGTTGCCAAGGTCCGCAGCGAACCCGCCGAACCCGCCGCGGCTGGCGAGGATCGCCTGCGCCGCATTTTCGCGCAGGGTGTCTGACACACCGGAGTTGGTCGTGGTCGTGACCGTGCTGCCGTTGATGACGGTCGTCGTCTGGTCGAACTTGTCGGCAAGGATGCCGCCCGCGACGTCAAGGATGTTCGGGCTGATGTTGGAGAAGTTGGTCGCCGCGAACGGGATGTCCTTGCCGCCGAGCAGGAACTGGACGCCCAGCTCCTTGGCGACATTGTCGCTGATCTCGACGATGATCGCCTCGACCAGCACCTGGTCCTGGCGGATATCGAGCTGGCGGACGAGCTCGGTCAGGCGGCGCTGCTCGTCGGCCGGGGCGGCGATGATGATCGCGTTCGCGCCGGGATAGCGGGTGATGGTCGCCTTGCCGCGGCCGCCCGACAGTTCGATCGGGCCGGAGCCCATCCCGCCCTGCGGCGCGCTCGATGAAGCGGCGGCCGCGTTGGCGGCGGCCCCGGTCGTCGCGTTGCCTGAGGTGCCCGAACTGGTCCCGCCGGTTCCGCCCAGCGAGATCGGCGCGGGCGAGCCGGATGCGACCAGAGCCCCGCCCTGCCCGCCGACCAGCCGCTCCAGCACCGGAACGAGCTGTGCCGCGTCGGCATAATCGAGCCAGACGACCTTGATCTCCCCGCCCATCGCCGCGCGGGCATCGAGTTGGCGGGCCATCGCGGCGAGCTTGGCGATGGTCTCGCGGTCGCCGCGCATCAGCACGGCGTTCGAGCTGTCCACGGCGACGACCGAAGCGAGGTTGCGGCCGCCTTCCCCGCCCTGCGGCACGAGCTGCGACAGCGCGGTGGCGATCTCGCGCGCGCCGGCATGTTCGAGCATCACCGTCTGCGTCGAATCGCTCGTGCCGCGGTCGATCTGGACGAGCAGCTGGCGAATCCGCGCCATGTTGTCGGCGTAATCGACCACGACCAGCGAGTTGCCCGCCTTGTTGCCGGTGATCGAGCCTTCGCGGCTGACCAGCGGGCGCAGCGTTTCGACCGCCGAGGCCGCGTCAATGGTCTTGAGGCGGAATACCTCGGTGATCATCTGGTTGCGCGCCGCGCCCTTGCTGCCGATCCTGCTCGGCTGGGTCGCCGCGCCGTCGGCCGGCTGGATGCGGAACGCGCCGTTGCCGGTCGGCACCGCGACGAGGCCGTTGGCGCGCAAGGTCGAGAGAAACACCTCGAAATACTCGCTTCGGCTAAGCGGACGGTCGGAGACGACCGAGATCTTCCCCTGCACCCGGCCATCGACGATGAACGTCCGGCCCGTCACCTGTGCGGCATCGGCGACGAAGGCCCGCACATCGGCCTCGCGCACATTGAGCGTGTACTGCGCCATCGCGATGTCCGGCGCGACCAGCAGGAACGCCGAGAGCGCCAGGGTAAGGGATTTCATGCGGGGAGATTTCATCAGGGCGCCAGCGTAATCGCGAGGGGAAGGGTCTGGTCGCCGCGCTTGACGGTGACCGCGATGGAAGATCCGGGCCGCAGCTGGCTGGCCAGCGCGGCGCCGTCACCCGCTCCGGTCACCGGCTTGCCGCCGACCGTGACGATGACGTCGCCCGCCTGGAAGCCTGCTGCGCGGAAGGAATTGCCGTCGCCGGCCGGCTGGACCTCCAGCCCGCTGACCTTGCCGCCTTCGGCGCGCGGCGCGAACGAGATGCCGCTTCGCACAGCATCGACGGTGAGAGGCCCGGTCGGCGCACTGCCGCCGGCAGCGGGCGGCGCGGCCGCAACCAGGGCGCTCGCGCTCGGCGCAGCCTTGGACTGGTCGATATAGAGAAGCTCGCGCGCGCCGTTGCGCGACAGGGTGACGTGATCGAACGCGACCTCGGCAAGGGTCACGCCGGGCATGACCTCGGCCCCCACGAGCACCACGTTCTGCACGCCGTCCGCGCCCGCAATGATCGCGCTGCCCTGCCCGCCGGGGGTGGAACGCGTTCCGAACAACGTCAACGCGAGCGAAGTCACCGCCGCATTGCCCGAAGCCGCGGCAGGAATGCCGCCGGCCTGGCGGTTGAACGGGTCGAGCGAGGCAAACAAGGCAGCCCGTGCCGGCGCCGGCATCGTCCGCACCGAGGCCGGACGCCAGGCACCAAGCGGCGAGACCGGCGTCACCAAGGCCCAGAGGATTGCGGCGGCCAGACCCGTGATGGTCGCAGCCAGCGCCCACCACAGGACGGCGTGCAGAGACGGCACAGTCAAGCGCCTGTCTGCAAACGCAAAATTGCCTCGCGCGAATCGCACCCGGGCGCGCCCTCCTCCGGTCGAAAGCCATAGCGCGCCAGGCCGGAAACGCCAAAGGCCGCAGGGCTCCCCAAGCAGGGAAATGCTACCGAATTACGACAAGGCCGCGCGAACTATTTCTGGATGGAGGCGACGACCGCCGCCTCAAGCTCCTGGCAGGCGCCCCAGTCCTCGCCGAACTGCTCCTGGAAACCCGGGTTGTTCGCGGGATCGGCGAGCTTGAGGAAGAACCCGGTGGCCATCTCGGTGATGTCCTTGAGCACCGCCTCCTGGCCGCCTTCATGGCCATAGCTGGCCTGATTGAGCCACATGTCGGCGAAGGCGGACAGCGTGTCGGCGCGGTCCTGGTCCTCCTTGGACACGTTGCCCTCGTCAGACGTCAGGGCAATGGCGAGCGCGGTGTCGATCGACGCGCACTTTACCGCGTCGTCGTAAGTCACCTCGACCTTGCCGGCCACCGCGGGATCGGCGGCACCGGCGGTGCCGGGAACCGCCAGCAAGGCAAAGATGCCAGCTACGGACAGGAACGTCTTCATCTTGCTTCTCCCGTCGGCCAGTTCAGGATTCCGCCTGGAACAGGACGGCCTCGTAAGTCAGGCATTCGATCATGTCGGCTCCGATGATGCCCATGATCTCGTCTTCGCCCGAGGCGGAGGCCATCTTCGTCAGCAAGGTCGTGCCGCGCGTGGTGATGTCGTCAGCCACGGCGTTTTCGTCGCCGGGCGCCTGGGCCAGGGCGAGAATCGTCCACTTCTGGGCGTTGTCGTTCATTTCCTTGGCCGATGCCTTGTCTTCTTCCGACGGCGTGCCGTCCTCGAAGATCACCGCCATGACCGTATCGATCGCAGCGCACTTCGCCGACTGGTCATAGGTCGGAACGTCGGCATCGGCGGCCGCAGTCACTTGCGGAATGGCCACAAACGCGGCGGCGGCGGCAAGCAGTGATGCAATCTTCTTCATGGTCAGGTCCCAAACCCCGTCGATGCGGCACCCCTGCCGCGTTAGCCCCTCGAACGCCTTGTCTATGAAATGGAACGGCCTGTCGATGCCATTTGTCACAGTGGCAGTTCAGTCTGTGCGCCGGATTCGGTCATTTCCGGTCCGGGACCGGTGTCATCGAGCGCCGAGAGGGTCAGCCCCATCAAGCGCACCGGCTGCGGCAAGGGCAGCACCGAATCGAGCAAGTCCCTTCCGAGCCGCGCAAAAGTTGCCTTGTCTGCCACCGGCTGCGGCGATGACCGGGCCCGGGTGAGTGTCTGGAAGTCGTGGTAGCGCAGCTTGAGCGTAACGGTCCGCCCCTGCGCGCCCGAACGTTCGATCCGCTCCCAGACGATGTCGATGATCCGCTCGAGCGCATCGCGCAGCGCGGGACCGGTCGAGATATCCCGATCGAAGGTGCGCTCCCCGCCAACCGACTTGCGCGGACGGTCGGCGCGGACGCGGCGCAGGTCGATGCCGCGAGCCGCGCGATACAGGTAGTCGGCCATGCTCCCGAAATGGGCGCGCAGGAACGCGATGTCCTTTGCAGCCAGGTCCGCTCCCGTGTGGATGCCCAGCGCCGCCATCTTCTCCGCACCCCGCGGCCCTACCCCGTGAAAGCGCTTGACCGGCAGCGACTGGACAAACGCGGCGCCCTCCCCCGGCCTGATGAGGCACAGTCCGTCGGGCTTGTTCTGGTCGCTGGCCAGCTTGGCGAGAAGCTTGTTGTACGAAACCCCCGCGCTGGCAGTCAGGCCGGTCTCGGCACGGATCCGGGTGCGGATCAGTTCGGCGATGCGGGTTGCCGAACCGATTCCGCGGATGTCATCGGTCACGTCAAGATAGGCCTCGTCGAGCGACAGCGGCTCGACGTGGGGGGTGTAATCGAGGAAAATCGCGCGGATCTGCTGCGACACCGCCTTGTAGACGTCGAACCGCGGCTTGCGGAAAATGAGGTCGGGGCACAGCCGCACCGCCTTGGCAGACGCCATGGCCGAACGCACCCCGAACCGCCGCGCTTCGTAGCTGGCGGCCGCGACCACGCCACGTTCGGAAGAGCCGCCGACAGCGACCGGCCTTCCGCGGATCGCCGGATCGTCGCGCTGTTCCACGCTGGCGAAGAAGGCGTCCATGTCGACGTGGATGACCTTGCGCAGGCCATCGCCGCTCTCCTCGTCGTCCTGTTCGCCGTGCGGGGTTTCCATCGGGCCAGCAGTGCCTATATAGCTGTTTACCGCAGTGCAGCATGGACCTGCACCGATCCCGCCACCTTCGCGAAACGTTTTCGACAATGACTGCGCCTGCCGCTCCTGCCCAGCCCCATTTCGCCATGAGCCGGTTCGAGTTCGTGGCGATGATGGCGATGCTGATGGCGCTGCAGGCGCTGGCGATCGATTCCATGCTGCCGGCTCTGGGCGAGATTGCGCACGACCTCGGCGTGAGCGATCCGAATCATCGACAGCTTGTCGTCGGTCTTTACCTACTTGCCGCAGGCGTTTTTTCGCTTGTGCCGGGAACGCTCGCAGATCGCTTCGGACGGCGACCGATCGTTCTGGGCGGCCTGGCGATCTACGTGGTGTTTGCGCTCGCCTGCGCTTTCGCGCCGGGCTTCAAGGCGCTTCTGGCGATGCGAGTGCTGCAGGCGGTCGGCTCGTCTGCGCTGGCGGTGGTGCCGAGCGCGATCGTCCGCGACCGCTTCTCCGGCGATGCGATGGCCAAGCTCAACTCGACGGTCGCGATGATGTTCATGGTCGTCCCCGTGCTCGCGCCGACGATGGGCCAAGCGGTGCTCGGCGTGGCCGGCTGGCCGTGGATCTTCGCCGTCCTTGGAATCATGGGGACGCTGATGGCCGGCTGGGTCGGCCTGCGCCTGCCCGAGACCTTGACGCCGGACGCGCCGCGCAGCGCCGGCTTTGGCGAACTAGTCCGCAACATGGGGACTGCGCTGACCAACCGGGAATCGATTGGCTATGTCCTCGGCGGAGCGCTGGTGATGGGCGGTACCTTCAGCTTCATCAACAGCGCCGAGCAGCTGATCTCCGAGCATTTCGGCATGGGCGACGCGTTCCCGCTGGTCTTCGCCGCCTGCGCGGCGACGATGATCATTTCGAACCTCACCAATTCACATATCGTCGAGCGGTTCGGAGCGCGGCGGGTCTCGCACACTGCACTGCTCGCCTACATCGGCGTGGCGGCGCTGCAGGTCGTTTTCGCGCTCGATCCGCACCAGACGATCTGGCAGTTCCTGCCAGTCATGGCCGCGAACATGTGCCTGCTCGGATTCCTTGGCGCGAACTTCGGGTCGATCTCGCTCCAGCCATTCACCCGGATTGCCGGTGCCGCAGCATCGGTCCAGGCATTCCTGAAGATGGTGCTCAGTGCGCTTCTCGGGATGTTGGTGGGCCAGCTTTACGACGGAACGGCCCGTCCGCTGGCCTTTGCGTTGCTCACCTTCGCGGTTCTTTCGCTGGGCTGCGTGCTGTTTTCCGAGCGGGGCCGCCTGTTCCGCCGCGTCTGGCCGCGCGGGGTTCCGCGCCCCGCTCACTAGGGCAAGGTGCGCCAGGCGAGGTCTGCGAATTCGCAGAGCAGCTTGCGGGTGTCGCGCGGATCGATGATGTCCTCGATCCCGAAGCGCTCTGCGGTCCGAAACGGCGAGCGCACGCGGTTCAGCCGCTCGCGAATCCCGGCGAGGTGGGCGTCATAGTCCTCGGCGGCTTCCAGCTCCGACTTGTAGGCGACCTCGATCCCGCCCTCGATCGGCAGGCTGCCCCAGTCGCCCGAGGGCCAGGCGAAGCGGTACTGGAACGCGTCGGCGTTCGACATCGCACTCCCGGCGATGCCATAGGCGCGGCGGATGACGATCGAGGCAAGCGGCACAGTCGCCCGGTAGATCGCGTTCATCGCGTTGACGCCGTACCGGATCGTGCCGGACGCTTCGGCCGCGTGGCCGATCATGAAGCCCGGATTGTCGACGAGGTGGACGATCGGCAGGCGGAACTGGTCAGCGAGCTTGACGAACCGCTCCACCTTCTCGCTGGTCCGCGCCTCCCACGATCCGCCGAGGAAGCTGGGATCGCTGGCGAGCAGTGCCACCGGCCACCCGTCGAGCCGGGCGAACGCGGTGATCGCGGCGCGGCCCCACAGGCGGCCCATCTCGAACACCGAACCCTGATCGAACACGCCGTCGATGACCTTGCGCATCGAATAGACCCGCTTGGGGTCACGAGGGACGATCGAGACGAGGCCGTTTTCGCGCCGCTCCACCGGATCGCCGGCGAGCACCCGCGCTGCCGCTTCTCCGGCATGCGACGGCAAGTAGGACAGGAACCGCCGTGCGCGGGCAAAGGCCTCGAACTCGCTGGCGACCTCGTCGTCGACCACGCCGTTGCGGCAGTGGATCTCGGTTCCGCCGAGCCCTTCCTTGTCACGCTTCTCACCCAGCGCCTCGACGACCGCGGGCCCCGCCGCGAACAGCTGCGAGAGGCCCTTGACCATCACCGAGTAGTGGCTGGCGACGACCCGGGCGGCACCTAACCCGGCCGTAGGACCTAGAGAGAGCGCCACGACCGGGACCGTATCAAGGTTCCTGACGATATCGCCCCAGCCGTGGACCGCGGGAACATAGGTCGCGCCGATATCCTCGAGCGTCTTGACCGAACCGCCGCCGCCAGTGCCGTCGATCATCCGCAGCAGGGGCAGCTTGAAGGTGTGCGCCATCTGTTCGCACTGGACCATCTTGCGCCAGATCGAAGCATCCGCCGCGCCGCCGCGAACGGTGAAGTCGTCGGCGCTGGCAACCACCGGGCGGCCTTCGATGTTGGCGCGGCCGAAGATGAAGTTGGCCGGCGAGGCGTGGACGAGGTTGCCGTCCTCGTCATAGGTCCCCTTGCCCGCGATCTTGCCGATCTCGCGGAACGAGCCGGCATCGACCAGCCCGGCGATCCGGGCGCGGGCGTCCATCTTGCCGCGGCCATGCTGGCGGGCGACCTTCTCGGGCCCGCCCATTCCCTCGGCAAATTCCTGCCGCCGCCGCAGCTCCTCCAGTTCAGGCTCCCAGCTCACGCTTATTCTCCTCGGTATGACGCGAAGAGTGCCATGGTGGCGAAGCGCGGCAAGGAAATTCGTATTCGAGCCGTAACCAAGGAGGCGCAGCTATTGTCGCAGTGCAGCAAAACTGGTTTCGTGACGCTCATGCCTGCACGGAGTCCTGCCGAATGACCCAGTCGCTTCCGCCAGCTCCGAGCCGCGCCAAGATCGTCGATGTCCTGATGCACCGGATCGGCAAGGACGAGCTGACCGCGAAGCCGCACGACTGGTTTTCCGCGACCGCGCTCGCGGTCCGCGACCAGGTGATCGACCTGTGGATCGCCTCGACCCGCGCGACCCATGCGGCGGGCGCCAAGCGGGTCTATTACCTCAGCCTCGAGTTCCTCATCGGCCGCCTCCTGCGCGATGCGATCGCCAACCTCGGCATGGCCGAAGACCTTGGCGCTGCGCTGGCGGATATGGGCGTCGATCTTGCCGCCATCGAGGAAATCGAACCTGACGCCGCGCTGGGCAATGGCGGCCTGGGCCGCCTCGCCGCCTGCTTCATGGAGAGCCTCGCGACGCTCGGCATCCCCGCATACGGCTATGGCATCCGCTATGTGAACGGCATGTTCCGCCAGCGGATCGACGACGGCTGGCAGGTCGAGCTTCCCGAAACCTGGCTGTCCCACGGCAATCCGTGGGAATTCGAACGGCGCGAGAGCGCCTACATGATCGGCTTCGGCGGCGAGGTCGTCGGCGAGGCCGACGGTGCTGTGCGCTGGATCCCCGGCGAGACGGTCGAGGCGATGGCCTATGACACCCCGGTCGTCGGCTGGCGGGGCAAGCGGGTCAACACCCTGCGGCTGTGGACCGCGCGGGCGATCGATCCGATCCGGCTCGACGCGTTCAACGCCGGCGACCACGTCGGCGCGATGACCGACCAGCTTCGCGCCGAGGCGCTGGTCCGGGTGCTTTATCCGGCCGATTCCAATGCCGCCGGGCAGGAACTGCGGCTGCGGCAGGAGTACTTCTTCTCCTCCGCCTCGATCCAGGACATCGTCCGCCGCCATATCCAGTACCACGGTGACCTGCGCACGCTGCCCGAGAAGGTCGCGATCCAGCTCAACGATACCCACCCGGCGGTCTCGGTCGCAGAGCTGATGCGCCTGCTCATCGACCACCACGGCTTCGACTTCGACGAGGCGTGGACGATCACCCAGGGCACGGTCTCCTACACCAACCACACCTTGCTGCCCGAGGCGCTGGAGAGCTGGCCGCTGCCGCTGTTCGAACGGATGCTGCCGCGCCACATGCAGCTGATCTACGCGATCAACGCCCGGGTGCTGCGCGCCGCGCGCAAGGAGAAGGGACTGCCGGAAGAGTCCATCTCCGCGATCTCGCTGATCGACGAGGGCGGCGAGCGGCGGGTGCGGATGGCGAACCTTGCCTTCGCCGGATCGCATTCGGTCAACGGCGTAGCCGCGCTCCACACCGACCTGATGAAGGAAACGGTGTTCCGCGACCTGCACGCGATGTTCCCGGAGCGGATCAACAACAAGACGAACGGGGTGACCCCGCGGCGGTGGCTGCAGCAGTGCAATCCTGGCCTGACCGCTGCGATCCGCGAGGCGATCGGCGACGCCTTCCTCGACGATACCGACCGGCTGGCGGACCTCAACGCCCATGCCGACGACGCCGCGTTCGGAGAGACGATCGCCGGGGTGAAGCGCGCCAATAAGGCGGCGCTCAGCAATCACCTGCGCGACATCGTCGGGATCAAGCTCGATCCCGACGCGCTGTTCGACGTCCAGATCAAGCGCATCCATGAGTACAAGCGCCAGCTGCTCAACCTGGTCGAGACCGTTGCGCTCTATGACCAGATCCGCAGCCATCCGGAGCGTGACTGGGTGCCGCGGGTCAAGATCTTCGGCGGCAAGGCCGCGCCGAGCTATCACAATGCCAAGCTGGTCATCAAACTGGCCAACGACATTGCCCGGCGGATCAATTCCGACCCATCGGTCGGCGGCATGCTCAAGGTCGTGTTCGTACCGAACTACAACGTCAGCTTGGCCGAGCGGATCATTCCGGCGGCGGACCTGTCCGAGCAGATCTCGACGGCCGGCATGGAAGCATCCGGCACCGGCAACATGAAGTTCGCGCTTAACGGCGCGCTCACCATCGGCACGCTTGACGGGGCCAACATCGAAATCCGCGACCGGGTGGGGGCCGATAACTTCGTGATGTTCGGGCTGACCGCGGAAGAGGTCGCCGCGCGCCGCGCCGAAGGCTACGACCCGCGTGCCGTGATCGAGGGCAACCGCGAACTCCAGCAGGCCCTCGCCGCGATAGCCACCGGGGTGTTCTCCCCCGACGATCCGCAGCGTTATGCCGGGCTGATGGGCGGCATCTATGACCACGACTGGTTCATGCTCACCGCCGACTTCGAATCGTATTGCGCCGCCCAGCGCGACGTCGATGCGCGGTGGAGCGACCGCGCGGGGTGGAACGCCGCCGCGATCCGGAACATCGCCAACGTCGGCTGGTTCAGTTCGGACCGAACCATTCGCGAATACGCGCGAGATATCTGGAAGGTCGCGTGAAGCCGCCCGCATCCGCCATCGACGCCTTGCTGGACGGCACCCACGCCGATCCCTTCTCACTGCTCGGGCTACACCAAGGTCCGGGCGGGACCTATGCGCGCGCCATCGTCCACGGGGCGGAGAACGTCACTGTCGAAACGCTGGACGGCAAGCCACTGGGCGACCTTTTGATGGTCGATCCGCGCGGGCTGTTCGAAGGTCCGGTCGAGGGCGAACCGCAGCCGGTGCGCCACGTCGCGCGCGCGGGCAAGCATCAGTGGACCGTGGCCGATCCCTACAGCTTCGGCCCGGTGCTGGGCCCGGTCGATGACCTGCTGATCGCGCAGGGCTCGCACTACCGCCTGTTCGACAAGCTCGGCGCCCACCGCATCGAGCACGAGGGCGCAACGGGCGTCCACTTTGCCGTATGGGCCCCCAATGCGCGGCTGGTCTCGGTGGTCGGCGATTTCAACGACTGGGACGGCGCCCGCCATCCGATGCGCCGCCGCGCCGACATCGGCGTCTGGGAAATCTTCGTTCCGGATATCGGCGCGTGGCGGGCCTACAAGTTCCGCATTGTCGCGCAGGACGGTTCGGTTCTGCCGCTGAAAGCCGATCCATACGCCTTCGCCGCAGAGCTGCGCCCCTCGACCGCCTCGCTCGTCGCCGCACCGGGCAAGCCCGATCCCTGGCACGACGAGGCGCACCGCGAGTTCTGGCGCAAGGCCGACCCCCGCCGCCAGCCGATCTCGATCTACGAGGTACATCCCGGCTCGTGGCAGCGCGATGAAAGCGGCTGGTTTCTCGGCTGGGACGCGCTGGCCGAGCGGCTGATCCCCTACGTCGTCGACATGGGCTTCACCCATCTCGAATTCATGCCGGTTTCCGAGCATCCCTATGACCCGAGCTGGGGCTACCAGACGACGGGCCTGTATGCGCCTTCCTCGCGCTTCGGCGATCCGGCGGCCTTCGCGCGATTCGTGGACGGCGCACACCAGGCGGGAATCGGCGTGCTGATCGACTGGGTCCCCGCCCATTTCCCCACCGACGAGCATGGCCTCGCCCGGTTCGACGGCACCGCGCTGTATGAGCACGAGGATCCCAAGCTGGGCTTCCACCCGGACTGGAACACCGCGATCTACAATTTCGGGCGGCGCGAAGTGTCGAGCTTCCTGATCAACAACGCGCTGTTCTGGGCCGAGCTCTACCATGTCGACGGGCTGCGCGTGGATGCGGTCGCCTCGATGCTCTACCGCGACTATTCGCGCGAGGCGGGCGAGTGGATTCCCAATGCCGACGGCGGGCGCGAGAACTGGGAAGCGGTCGCGTTCCTGCGCGACATGAACCGCGCGCTTTACGGCACCCACCCCGGGATCATGACGATCGCCGAGGAATCGACTGCCTGGCCCGGTGTCTCGCAGCCGGTCCACGAAGGCGGACTAGGCTTCGGGTTCAAGTGGAACATGGGCTTCATGCACGACACGCTGACGTACATGAGCCGCGATGCGATTCACCGCCAGCATCACCACGACGACATCACCTTCGGCCTGACCTACGCCTTCAGCGAGAACTTCGTCCTGCCGCTCAGCCACGACGAGGTGGTCCACGGCAAGGGCTCGCTGATCGAGAAGATGAGCGGCGACGAATGGCAGAAGTTCGCCTCGCTGCGCGCCTACTATGCGATGATGTGGGGTTATCCCGGCAAGAAGCTGCTGTTCATGGGGCAGGAGTTCGGCCAGCGCCGCGAATGGAGCGAGGAGCGCAGCCTCGATTGGGACTGCCTGCTCGACGACCGCCATCGCGGCCTGCGCCACCTCGTGCAGGACCTGAACCGAGCCTACCGCGAACGTCCCGCGCTCCATGCGCGCGACTGCGAGGGCGAGGGCTTTGAATGGCTCGTGGTCGACGACAAGGCGCGCTCGGTGTTCGCCTGGCTGCGCAAGGCGCCGGGCGAGAAGCCGGTGGCCGTGGTCAGCAACATGACGCCCGTGCCGCACGAAACCTATCGCCTGCCGCTGCCCCATGACGGAGCGTGGCAGGAGATCGTCAATACCGACGCCGGCGAATACGGCGGGTCGGGGAAAGGCAACATGGGCGTGGTCGTCGCGGCGGATGGAGGGGCGAATCTGGTCCTGCCGCCACTCGCGACAATCATGCTCGAATACCAAGGGCCGCAATAAGGGGATAAAGGATGCGGGAGAGTTACAGCCAGCCGCTCGCGCGCGATGCGATGGCTTATGTCCTGGCCGGGGGCCGGGGCAGCCGCCTGAAGGAATTGACCGACAACCGCGCCAAGCCCGCGGTCTATTTCGGCGGCAAGGCGCGGATCATCGACTTCGCGCTGTCAAACGCGATCAATTCAGGCATCCGCCGGATCGGCGTCGCGACGCAGTACAAGGCGCACTCGCTGATCCGCCACATGCAGCGGGCGTGGAACTTCATGCGGCCCGAACGCAACGAGAGCTTCGACATCCTACCCGCTTCGCAGCGCGTTTCCGAACTGGCCTGGTATGAAGGCACCGCCGACGCGGTCTACCAGAACATCGACATCATCGAGAGCCATGCGCCGAAGTACATGGTCATCCTCGCAGGCGACCACATCTACAAGATGGACTACGAGCTGATGCTGCGCCAGCACGTCAGCTCTGGCGCGGACGTGACGATCGGCTGCCTCGTCGTGCCCCGCATGGAAGCGACCGGTTTCGGAGTCATGGCGGTCGACGGCACCGACACCATCACCTCGTTCATCGAAAAGCCCAAGGACCCGCCGGGCATCCCCGGCCAGCCCGACATGGCGCTCGCCTCGATGGGCATCTATGTGTTCGAGACGAAGTTCCTGTTCGAGCAGCTCCGCCGCGACGCCGCCGACCCGAACTCCAGCCGTGACTTCGGCGGAGACATCATCCCGTACATCGTCGGGCACGGCAAAGCCGTCGCCCACCGCTTCACCAACAGCTGCATCCGCGCCGCCGAGGAGATCGAGGAATACTGGCGCGACGTCGGCACCGTCGACGCCTATTTCGAGGCGAACCTCGACCTTACCGACGTGGTCCCCAAGCTCAACATGTACGACCGCGACTGGCCGATCTGGTCGGACCAGATCGTCGCCGCGCCCGCGAAGTTCGTGCATGACGAGGAAGGCCGCCGCGGCATGGCGATTTCCTCGCTGATCTCGAACGACTGCATCGTTTCCGGCGCGACCGCGCGGCGCAGCCTGCTGTTCACCGGGGTCAAGATGGGCAGCTTTTCAAGCGTCAACGAGGGCGTGATCCTCCCCTATTGCAACATCGGCCGGGGCGCCCGGCTCAACCGGGTCATCATCGACAGCGGCGTGCGCATCCCCGAAGGTCTCGTCGTCGGCGAGGATCCGGAGCTCGACGCCCGCCGGTTCAGCCGGAGCGAGAACGGGGTGTGCCTGATCACCAAACGGATGATCGAGCAGTTATGAGGGGTTACGCTCCACCCAGATCCTCCCCCATCGGGGGAGTTGCCGGAGCGGAGCGCAGGCGGAGGGGGGCTTTTGCGGCGTTCCCCCTCCGACTGCCCTTCGGGCAGCCACCTTCCCCGGTGGGGGAGGATCGCTCTTGACCATCTCCGTCCTCTCGGTCGCCTCGGAAGCCGTTCCGCTGGTCAAGACCGGCGGTCTCGCCGACGTTGCCGGGGCCCTGCCGGGCGCGGTCGCACCGCACGGGGCGGCGATGACGACGCTGCTGCCCGGCTATCCCGGCGTGCTCGCCGCAGCAGGCAAGCTGCGCAAGGTCCACGCCTGGACGTCACTGCTGGGCGCGCCGGCGCGGCTGCTCGCAGGCAAGATCGACGGCCACGACCTGCTGGTTCTCGACGCCCCGGGCCTCTACACACGCGAGGGTTCGCCCTATGCCGATCCCTCGGGTGCGGACTGGGGCGACAACTGGCGACGTTTCGCTGCGCTTGGCCGGGCGGCGGCGGACATTGCCGGGGGCGCGGTCAAGGGCCGGCGTTTCGACCTGCTCCACGCCCACGACTGGCAAGCCGGGATGGCCCCGGCCTACCTGCGCTTCGCCCCGTTCGCGGGAAGGTCCGTGCCTTCGGTCATGACCATCCACAACATGGCCTTCCAGGGCCAGTTCGCCGCCACCGTGTTCCCCTCGCTCGACCTGCCCCGGGAAGCGTGGTCGATGCACGGTGTCGAATACCACGGCGGCGTCAGCCTGCTGAAAGCGGGGCTCGAGGCGGCGAGCGCGATCACCACGGTCAGCCCCACATACGCCGCCGAGATCCGCTCGCCCGAGTTCGGTATGGGGCTGGAAGGGCTCATCGCCAGCCGGGGAACCCGCGTGTCGGGGATCGTCAACGGGATCGACACGGCGATCTGGAACCCCGCCACCGACCCCGCCCTGCCCGCCCGCTTCACCGCCCGGACCCTGGCCCGGCGAACGGAGAACAAGCGCGCGCTCGAAGCCGAATTCGGCCTCGAAGCCGAAGACGGGCCGCTGTTCATCGTCGTGAGCCGGCTGACCTGGCAGAAGGGCATGGACGTGCTCGCGGACTGCCTCGACCATCTCGTCGGCATCGGCGGGCGCCTCGCGTTGCTCGGCTCAGGCGACGCCGCGCTGGTCGACGGCTTTACTGCCGCAGCCGCCCGCCACCCCGGCCGCATCGGGGTGCGTATCGGCTACGACGAGGCCCTGTCGCACCGGATGCAGGGCGGCGGCGACGCGATCCTGGTCCCGAGCCGGTTCGAACCGTGCGGCCTGACCCAGCTCTATGGCCTCGCCTATGGCTGCGTGCCGGTCGTTGCCCGGACCGGAGGGCTTGCCGATACCGTGATCGACGCCAACCTCGCAGCTCTGGGCGCCGGTTCAGCGACCGGCGTCCAGTTCGTCGGCGTCACGCGCGACGGCCTGTCCCATGCCCTCGACCGCGCCGTCGCGCTCTATCGCCAACCCGCCGTGTGGAGCCAGATCCAGCGGAACGGGATGAAGGCCGACTTCACGTGGGGGCCGAGCGGCAAAGCCTATGCCGACCTATACCGCCGACTGCTGACGGAGACCGCATGATCCGCACTGTTCCGACCATGCCCTACGAGGGCCAGAAGCCGGGCACCTCCGGCCTGCGCAAGAAGGTGCGCGTTTTCCAGCAGCCGAACTATGCCGAGAATTTCGTCCAGTCCGTGTTCGACGTGGTCGAGCGCGCGCCCGGTTCGACGCTGGTGATCGGCGGCGACGGGCGGTATCACAACCGCACCGTCATCCAGCAGGCGATCCGCATGGCCGCGGCCAACGGCTATGGCCGGGTGCTCGTCGGTTGCGGCGGCATCCTCTCGACCCCGGCGGCGAGCAACGTGATCCGCCAATACGGTGCGAGCGGCGGTCTGATCCTTTCGGCCAGCCACAACCCCGGGGGGCCGGACGAGGACTTCGGGATCAAGTACAACATCGCCAACGGCGGCCCCGCGCCCGAAGCGGTGACCGAAGCGATCTACGCGCGGACGCAGACGATCGACAGGTGGCTGGCCGTCGATGCGCCCGATCTGGACCTCGACACTCCGGGGACCGCCGAAATCGGCGACATGACCGTCGAGGTGCTCGACCCGGTGGCCGACTATGCCGCGCTGATGGAGCGCTTGTTCGATTTCGCCGCGATCCGGCAGGCGGTCCAGAACGGACTGACGATGGCGTTCGACGCGATGCACGCCGTCACCGGACCCTATGCGCACGAGATCTTCGAAAGGCGACTGGGCTTCGCCCCGGGCACCGTGCGCAACGGCACCCCGCTCGAGGATTTTGGCGGTCACCACCCCGATCCCAACCTCGTCCATGCCAGGGTCCTGTACGACCTGATGATGGACCCGGAAATGGCGCCTGCGCTGGGTGCCGCATCCGACGGTGACGGCGACCGCAACCTCATAATCGGCAAGGGCCGCTTCATCACCCCCTCCGACAGCCTCGCGATGCTCGCCGCCAACGCCCATCTCGCGCCGGGCTACGCGTCCGGGCTCAAGGGCATTGCGCGCTCGATGCCGACCAGCGCCGCCGCCGACCGGGTGGCCGAGTCGCTCGGCCTGCCCTGCTTCGAAACGCCGACCGGGTGGAAGTTCTTCGGCAACCTGCTCGATGCAGGAATGGCGACGATCTGCGGCGAGGAGAGCGCTGGTACGGGAAGCGACCACGTTCGCGAGAAGGACGGGCTGTGGGCGGTGCTGCTGTGGCTCAACATCCTTGCGGTGCGCGGACAGTCGGTGGCCGAGATTGCCGACGAACACTGGGCGCGGTTCGGGCGGAACTACTATGCACGGCATGACTACGAGGGGATAGCGACGGCCAGCGCCGACGCGTTGATGGCGGAGTTGACGAAAAGGCTCACTGACCTTCCGGGCAAGGTGTTCGGCCCGCTGGTTGTCGAGACGGCGGACAGCTTCTCCTATCTCGATCCGGTCGATGGTTCGACCAGCCGCAACCAGGGCCTGCGCGTGCTGTTCGAAGGCGGGTCGCGGGTGGTGTTCCGCCTCTCCGGCACCGGAACCGAGGGCGCGACTGTGCGGGTCTATCTTGAGCGATACGAGCCTGCAGGCGGCATGCTCGACGCCGAAACGCCGGCAATGCTCGCCGACCTGATCGCTGCCGCAGACGCGATCGCCGGGATTGCGCGGCACACGGGGAGGGCTGACCCGGACGTCGTGACATGAGCTCCTCCCCCATGGGGAGGATCCTTTGATCACCGTCCGCGCTCCGGCGGCGGCGCTGGTCGAGCTTTGCGTTTTCGAGAGAGAGAGCGAAACCCGCCTGCCGATGCAGCGTGATGGCGACGAATGGAACCACCCCGCACTTGCTGCCGGCACCCGCTATGGCCTGCGTGCGCATGGGGAATGGGCTCCCGAGCGCGGTCTGTGGTTCGATTCCGCAAAACTGCTGGTCGATCCCCGCGCCGTCGAACTCGACGGCACCTTCACTCAAGATCCGCGACTGGCGCAGCCGGGCGTCGATACCGCCGCCATGATTCCAAAGGCGGTCGCGGGCGTTCATCCAAAGGTCGCCGCCGAACCGCCCCGCTTCCGTCGCGGCGGCCTGATTTACGAGCTCAACGTGCGCGGTTTCTCAATGCGCCATCCTGAGGTCCCCGACGACCAGCGCGGCACGGTCGCTGCCCTCTCCCATCCCGCAGTCATCGCCCATCTTCGTCGCCTGAACGTGACCGCGGTCGAACTCATGCCCATCGTCGCGTGGATCGACGAGCGCCACCTGCCCCCGCTGGGCCTCACCAATGCGTGGGGCTACAATCCGGTCGTGCCAATGGCGCTCGATCCGCGAGTGTGCCCCGGCGGGGTGGCTGAACTGCGCGACACGGTGGCGGCGCTGCACGAGGCCGGGATCGGCGTGATCCTCGACCTGGTGTTCAATCACACCGGCGAAAGCGACGTTTTCGGCGGGGTGCTCTCGCTGCGCGGGCTCGATGCGCGGGGGTATTACGCGCACGAGCCCGACGGGCGGCTGATCAACGACACCGGCTGCGGCAACACGCTCGACTTCGGGCAGCCGGCCGTGCGCGCACTGGCGCTCGACACGATGCGTCATTTCGTTCGCCATTGCGGAGTGGACGGCTTCCGCTTCGATCTCGCGCCGATCATGGCCCGCAGCCCGGCATTCGATCCCGCCGCGCCGATCTTCGCCGAGATCGCCGCCGATTCGCTGCTGGCCGACCGGGTGCTGATCGCCGAGCCATGGGACATCGGCCCCGGCGGCTACCAGCTGGGAAAATTTCCGGGCAACTGGCTCGAATGGAACGACCGCTTCCGTGACGACGTCCGCCGGTTCTGGCGCGGCGATGCGGGCGTGGGCGTGCTCGCCACCCGCCTCGCCGGCTCGTCCGACCTGTTCCCGGGCGATTGCCGCAGCGTCAACTTCCTGGCCGCGCATGACGGCTTCACCCTCGCCGACCTCGTTGCCTACGAGCACCGCCACAATCACGCCAATGGCGAGGACAATCGCGACGGCCACGGCGAGAATTTCAGCTGGAACAACGGCACCGAAGGGCCGAGTGACGACCCGGCCGTGATCGCTGCCCGCGCTGCCGACCTGCGCGCCCTGCTCGGCACGCTGTTTGCCTCTGCGGGCACGATCATGCTCACCGCCGGGGACGAGTTCGGCCGCTCCCAGCGCGGTAACAACAACGCCTATGCACAGGACAACGAGACGACGTGGATCGACTGGGCGGGCCGCGACCGCAGCCTCGAGCAGTTCGTCGCCGACCTGTCCGCACGCCGCGCAGCGCGTCTGGAGTACTTCGCGCGGTTCCCCGAGCCGGGAGCATGGCAGACCCTGTCAGGCGCAGCGATGACCGTGGCCGACTGGCAAAGTCCTGACACCCGCGGATTCACTTACACTGCAGAAGGCTTCTCGCTGGGCGTCGATCGGGCCGGGCGGAAGGCCTGGTTCGGCCGCTAGGCTGCCCGCGCCATCATTCCGAGCACGTCCTTCGCCGCGGTCGGACGGCAGAAATGGAACCCCTGCATCAGCCGCACGCCCAGCGCCCGCGCGGTTTCGGCCTGGCGTTCGTTCTCGATCCCCTCGGCCGTGCATTCCAGGCCCATCTGCCAGGCCAACCCGACGATGGTGCCGCCGATCGCGCGCGCGCCGGGATCCTCGACCAGCGCGCTCGACAAGGCACGGTCGATCTTGAGGCGGTCGAGCGGCAGGTCGCGCACGTTCGACAGGCTCGACCAGCCTACGCCGAAGTCGTCGAGGGCGATGCGGAAACCTTTCGACCGGAACCGCGCAAGTTGCTCGATCGCCCGGCGCGGATCAGCGTGGACCGCGCGCTCGGTGATTTCGAGCACGATCGATTCGGGCGGAGCGCCGGCGTCGCGGACGATTGCCGCGAACGCTTCGGGCGCGGCCTCGCGCATGACGTCGCGGGGGGAAAGGTTGATTGCCAGATCTCGGCCATGCTCCCATGCGGGGCATTCTGCCAGCGCCCGGGCCAGGACGAGGCGGGTCAGTTCGCCGGTCCGTCCGGTCGCCTGGGCAAGCGACAGGAAACTGCTCGGCGTCAACCACTCCTCGCCGTCCGGCGACCAGCGCGCGAAGGCCTCGAACCCGGTATAGGCGCCGGTATCGACATCGACGACCGGCTGGTAGACGAGCCGCAGGCGCTCTTCGAGCGAGCAATCGTTGAAGCGCCGGGTCGCGGCGCTGCGACGGGTGAGCTCCTGCTCGTCGTCGTCGGTGAAGCGGACGAGCCCGCCCTCGCCCTTTTCCTTGGCCTTGTAGAGCGCGGCGTCGCTGCGCTCGAGGCACTGGCTGACGTCGCCGGCATCGGCGGGGCAATAACCGATCGAGCCCGCGAGGCGCAGGGTGACCCCGTTGTGGTCGATCGGCTGGCGGATGGTTTCGCACAGCGTCTCGAGGACCCGGGCGATGTCCCCTTCTTCCCGCCGGCCGTCGAGGAGGATCGCGAATTCGTCGCCGCCGAGCCGGCCGAACGCGACGAGCTCGTCAAGTTCGGCAATTCGGGCACTGATCGCGCGCAGCACGCTGTCCCCGGCGGCATGCCCGTAGGTGTCGTTGACATGCTTGAACCCGTCGAGATCCAGCAGGGCCAGCCACGGCTGCGGTCCTGATTGCCCGAGTTCCGCTTCGAGCCGCGCCAGGATCGCGCGGCGGTTGAGCGCACCGGTCAGCGGGTCGACGGTCGCGTTGTAGTGATTGCTCTCGGCCAGCTTGGCGGCTTCGCGTTCGCGTCGGGAAATTTGCTGGCGCGACAGCTCAAGTCGAACAAAATCGCGATGATAGCCGTTCGTGACCGCCAGCAGCAGCCCGGTCACGACCGACTGGACGACGACGACCTGGAGGGCATTGGGATGGCTCTGGAGCAGGAAGAACAGCGTCGTCGGCAGCATCGTCGCCAGGCCCACGCTCAGCGCGGTCCGGGGCGAATGGCCAAGGCCGAGGATCGCGGCGTAACAGGAGACCGCGACAATGTACTGAACGAGGCTCTGCTGCTCGCGATCGCCCCACGGATAAAGCGCCAGCGCCCAGGCGACCGTCAACAGCGCAAATAGCCCCCCGAGCCTGCTCATCACGGCCAGGTCCCTGGCAACCCGCCGGCTGGTGCGGCGGGTCGTGAAGAAGGGCAGCCAGTAGATGCCCCGCCACAGGAACAGGCACGACAATGCCAGCGGTATCCAGAGCGTGAGGAGAGTCGGCGCCAGTCCGTCGAACCTGGTTGCGAGAACCGCCTGGTCGATGATGATGACGGAATAGATGAGCGGCAGGCGGTGGGAAAGATTGGCGGCATAGGCATGGACCAGGCCATCGTCGCGGTCCTGCGATCGCAGCGTACCCGGCCCCAGCATACTTCGCAGATCGCCGAGCCAGCGGGCCGCAAAGCCGCTCGCCTTGTTAAGTCCAGCCCTGAACCACCCCGATTGCATGGCCCGGGTCTAGGTGGTCATGTTTAAGCCATGGTTAGCGGCGCGGCAGGAAAAAGCCGCCGTTTTGACCCAAAATGGCGGATATCGGCGGTTCAGCCGGTAAGCTCTGCGACCAGCGCACGCACTTTCTTCTGTCGCCACTGCGGCAGAGGTGCGACCAGCCAATACCCACGGCGGCCCGATTCCGGCGGACCTTTCGCGACGACTGTCCCGGCCGCCAAGGATGCCTGGGCAAGGAGCAGCGGCACCCGCGCCTGCCCGAGACCCGCGGCGACCGCGGCTATCGCGAGCCCGGCGTCGCCGACGCTGAGGGCGGGTTCGGCCCCTTCGCCCTCGGGCTGCGGATCGCCCGGCCAGCCGATCCAGCTCTCCGCCGGATCGTCATGTCCGCAGACCGTGATCATCTGCGCTTCGTCGAGCGACACCCCTTCGAGTTCGCCCGGCCCTTCCGCCCACCGGACGGCTAGGTCCAGATTCGCTTCGGTAAAATCGACATCGCCATCGCCGCCGACAAAGGCGAATCGCAGCTGCGGATTGCCCGCGCGGAACGCGGTGATCCTCGGCCCAAGCCACGCGGCAAAGAAATCCCGCGGGCAGGCAATGGTGTAGACGTGGCTCGATTGTCCGGCCTGGATCGCCTGCACACCTTCTTCGAACCGGAGAAACCCTTCACGGATCGCGTCAAGGCCCGATGCCGCTTCGTCGGTCAGTTCGAGGCCCTTCGACGTCCGCCGGAACAGGACGACACCGAGCAAATCTTCCAGAGCGCGGATCTGCTGGCCCACAGCGGCCGGCGTCACCGCCAGCTCATCGGCCGCGCGCGTGAACGACAAGTGCCGGGCCGCCGCGTCAAGCACGCGCAGGCCGTTGAGCGGCAGATGTGTGCGCTTCATCCCCCCGGTGCTTTCGTCAGTTGGCCGGCGCGGGCGCGGCCAGCGGGAAGAACGGGATGGCCACCTCGAACCGCGAGCCGTCTGCGCGGCGCATGGTGTAGTGACCTTCCATGCTGCCGTGCGGGGTGCCGAGCGGACAGCCGGAGACATAATCGTGGCTCTGCCCGGGTCGAAGCAGCGGCTGTTCGCCGACCACGCCTTCACCGTCGACGAAGTTCACCATTCCGCGCCCGTCGGTGATCCGCCAGTGCCGGGTGACCAGCTGGACCGGCTCGGCAGAGTCGTTCTCGATCCGGATGTGATAGACCCAGAACCACTTGCCCGCCTCGATCCGCGACTGTTCCGGCAGGAAGTTCACCGCCACCCGGACGGTGATCCCATCGGTCATCGCAGCGTGCTGGAACAGTTCCTTCATGGGGAGCAAACTAACGCGAAACGGCCGCGGTTCCAAACATTGATTCGCCGTCCGGCTTGCTCCGGCGCCGGCTTGTCGCCAACACCGCAGACGATGCTGATCCGCGCCCCCGCCATCCTCTGCGCCAGCCGCGCCCATGGCGAACACGGCGCGGTGATCCGCCTGCTGACGGCAGACCACGGCCTCGTCGCCGCGTACCTCCCCGGGGCACGAGGGCGGCAGCTGCGCCCGCTGCTGGTTCCGGGGAACCTGCTGGAAGCCCAGATTCTCGCCCGGAGCGGCAGCCAGCTCCCCTCGGCGCGAGTCGAGCTGGTCGAAAGTCGGGGGCCGTGGCTGACCGAACCGCTTGCCGCCGCGGGCATCGACTGGGTCTGCGCCCTGACCGCCGCGTCGCTGCCCGAAGGCCATCCCTACCCGGCCCTTCACCAGGCTCTCGGCGCCACGCTCGACGCCATCTGCCACGCGCCGTCGGCGCGGGGCTGGGCCCTGGCGCTGGCCGCTTATGAGGCACTCCTCCTGCGCGAGCTGGGTTACGCGTTGTCCGAAGCCGGCAAGCCCGAGGTCATGGAGTGGCCCGCCTTGCTCGACCGCCTGCGCCGGACCGGGGCGGCGATCGAGAGCCGACTCCTTGCCGAACGCCGCCGCGATGTTATGGGGGCGCGCGCGATTCTGCTGGATCGGCTGAAGCGCATTTCGGGGGAAGGGAACCCATGAAGATCGCGGTACTGCCGGGCGACGGCATCGGTCCGGAAGTCACGGCGCAGGCCGTTCGCGTGCTTGAAGCGCTGTCCATCCCGGGCCTCGAACTGGGCGAGGCGCTGGTCGGCGGGGCTGCTTACAAGGCAGGCGGACATCCGCTCCCGGCCGAGACGCTGGCGCTGTGCCGCGAATCCGACGGCATCCTGTTCGGCGCGGTCGGCGATCCCGATTGCGACGCACTCGAACGGCACCTGCGGCCCGAACAGGCGATCCTCGGCCTGCGCAAGGAACTGACCCTGTTCGCCAACCTGCGCCCCGCGACGATGTTCAAGGGCCTGGAGGACATGTCGGGCCTCAAGCCCGAGATCGCCGGCCAGATCGACCTGCTGATCGTGCGCGAGCTCAACGGCGACGTCTATTTCGGCGAGAAGGGCATGCGCACGACTGCCGACGGACGGCGCGAAGGCTATGACATCATGTCCTACGCCGAAGACGAGGTGCGCCGCATCGCCCACGTCGGTTTCCGCGCCGCACAGGGCCGCAAGGGCAAACTGTGCTCGGTCGACAAGGCCAACGTGCTCGAAACCTCGCAGCTCTGGCGCGACGTGGTGATCGAGGTTTCGGCCGAATATCCCGACGTCGCGCTCAGCCACATGTACGTCGACAATGCGGCGATGCAGCTGGTGCGCAATCCCGGCCAGTTCGACGTCGTCGTCACCGGCAACCTGTTCGGCGACATCCTGTCCGACCAGGCGAGCATGTGCGTCGGTTCGATCGGCCTGCTCTCCTCGGCCTCGCTCGGTGAGCGGCAAACGCAGTTCGGCACTTTCGGCCTCTACGAGCCGATCCACGGCAGCGCGCCGGACATCGCCGGCAAGGGCCTTGCCAACCCGATGGCGACAATCCTGTCCGCTGCGATGTTGCTGCGCCACTCGCTCGGGCTTGCCGCAGAAGCCGACCGGATCGAGGCGGCGGTGGCGATGGCGTTGTCGGAAGGCGTGCGCGGGGGCGACCTTGGCGGCAGCGCGGGCACTGCGGAAATTGGTGACGCGGTGCTGGCAAGGCTGTAAAGGCCCCGCCCCATGGCCCAACCCGCCCCTCAGCTCCAGCTCGCGGTCGTGCTGCCGACGTACAACGAGCGCAAGAACATCGCGCCCATGGTGGCGAAACTCGACGCCGCGCTTGCCGGGATCGCCTGGGAGGCGATCTTCGTCGACGACAACAGCCCGGACGGAACCGCCGACGCCGCGCGCGAACTCGCCCGCACCGACCCGCGCGTCCGGGTGATCGAGCGGATCGGCCGCCGCGGCCTCGCCTCGGCCGCGATCGAGGGGATGTGCGCCACGGCCGCGCCTGTTGTCGCGGTGATGGATGCCGACCACCAGCATGACCCTGCCCTCCTCCCGCAGATGTACGCGGCGGTCACCGGCGAGGGCTTCGACATTGCCTATGCCAGCCGCTTCGCCGAAGGCGCGAGCACCGAGGCGTGGGGCCGGCCGGACCGGGTCAAGGCCTCTGGCCTCGCCAACCGCATCGCCAACAAGGTGACCGGGGTCGAGCTGACCGACCCGATGAGCGGCTATTTCATGCTTCGCGCCGAGACGCTGCGCGCCGACGCGCACCGCCTGTCGGGCGTCGGCTTCAAGATCCTCCTCGACATCCTCGCAACGGTCGACCGTCCGCTCAAGGTCAAGGAATTCCCCCTCAACTTCGCCGCGCGTGCCGAAGGCGAGAGCAAGCTGGACCAAACCGTCGTGTTCGAATTCCTCGTCGGTCTTTACGACAAGTGGCTGGGCCGGATCATCCCGACCCGGTTTGCCCTGTTCGGCACCGTCGGCGCACTCGGCGTCCTGGTACAGGTCGTGGCGCTCAAGCTGATCAAGCTGCTGCTGGGCCACGGCACGGCCACGCAGGCGCTGTCCGGCAACGAATACTTCGTGCTTGCGAACACCCTCGCCGCGGTCGTTGCGATGAGCTTCAACTTCGTGCTCAACAACGAGCTGACCTATTCCGACAAGCGCCTGCGCGGGTTCGTCCCGCTGATGCGGGGCTGGGCGCAATTCGCGCTAACCTGCTCGCTCGGCCTGCTTACCAACGTCGGTTCCGCGGCGGTGCTGAAGTCGATCGGCATCCCCGAGCTGATGGCAGTGATCGGCGGGATCTTCCTCGGCTCGGTGTGGAATTTCGCGCTGTCGTCGAAGTTCGTGTGGGGCAAGTATTGAGCGCGCGAGCGCACGCGATACCGCGCCGACAGGCACTCCTTCTCGCGCTGGTAGCGACTTGGGCGCTTGCCAGCCTGATCCATTCGCCGGTCCCGGAGCTAGCGCCGCTGCAGAACCTGCCCACCCTGGCGGTGGCTGCGGGGCTTGCGCTGGCCCTGCGGCGATGGCCGCTTCCGACTTCGGCGGTCGCGTGCCTGTGCGCTTTCCTGACCCTGCATACGTTGGGCGGACGCTATGCCTACTCCTATGTGCCGTATGACGACTGGGCTGCCGCGATCGGCCTGCCCCGTCCGGCCGACCTGTTCGGCTTTCATCGCAATCATTTTGACCGGCTGGTCCACTTCTCCTTCGGCGCCCTGCTGGTCCACCCGCTAAGCGAGGTGCTGAACCGGCACGGCAAGGTCGGTGCACGGCTGTCGCTCTATATCGCGGTCGAGTTCGTGTTCGCCGCCAGTGCGCTTTATGAGATCTTCGAATGTGCCCTGACGATGGTCCTGGCCGGCGCCGACGTCGAAACCTACAACGGCCAGCAGGGAGACGTCTGGGACGCGCAAAAGGACATGGCTCTGGCAGGTCTCGGCGCGATCCTTGCCGCTGCCGTGCTGAAGGTGCGCCGTCAGCGCCAGCTGTAGAGCCAGGTGTAGGTCGTGTAGCTGTCCTTGCGCGGCAGGGCATCAGCCGACAGGATCGGGAAGAACCAGAAGAAGAACAGCAGCGCGACCCCGCCGACGACCAGCGCGGGCCAGCGCACATCGCGGTCCCACCACTCGCCGACGACCAGCGCCAGCGCGCCCATCGCGATCCCCGCGGGCAGGAGGTAGTGGTAATAGAACTGCACCGGCTTGCCGTTGACCGCCCAGAACAGCACGCCGACCAGCCACAGCACCGCCACCGCGAGCTTGACCGAATCCCCCTTCACGCCCTTCCAACCGCACCAGCCGATCGCCGGGAGCGCGGCGAGCATCGTGAAGGGATTGCCCAGAAGCAGGACCCCGCGCTGCGCGCCGTCGACGTTTTCGTAAAGGTACCAGATCGGGCGGATGTTCAGGACCCACTGCCACCAGCGGCTCATGTAGGTGTGCGGCTTGACCACGCTGTCCTGCAGCGTGACCATCTTGTGCTGGAGTGCGAACAGGTCCCACACGGTGTCGAGCCGCCGGACCTCGAAGAAGTAATAGGGGATGAAGGTCGCCAGATAGACCATCGCGGGAACGAGGCCGAGCCACGCCCCCGCCTCGATGAGCGAAATGCCGGGCGCTGGCCCCTCGTCCCGCTCAAGCAGCAGGGACTTGACGCTCCGCCGCCCCTCCAGCGCTTTCCAGCGAAGCCACGCGAATGCCACCCCGGGCAAGACAAGCATCGGCGCGGCCGTCCACTTGGCCGACAGCGACAGCCCCAGGAACACGCCGCACAGCGCCAGGTGCCGCCGCGCCCGCGCCGGGTTCGCCCAGGCCGCCACGGCCTGCCACAGCGCCACTGCGAAACACATCGCCATCGCCATGTCGAGCATCGCGATCCGGCTCTGGATGAACCACGAGAAGTTGGTCGCGAGCAGCAGGCCGAACAGCGTCGTCGCCGCATCCGAACGGCTGGCCAGCCAGATCGTCCGCATCCCGGCGAACAGGCCGATCGTGCCCATGATCGCGCTGGGCAGACGCCAGCCCCACGGGTTGTCACCGAGCGCCCACATGCCCAGCGCGAGGATCTCCTTGCCCAGCATCGGGTGTTCGCGGTTCACCGCAGTGGACAGCGCAAGCAGGTTGCGCGCGGCGGGAAGGTAATGGACCTCGTCGAACATCGGCTTCGACGGGATCGCCAGCCGGATCAGGACGATCCCGAAGAAGCCCAGCGCGAACAGGAGGCTCCACCAGATCGGATCACGGCGGGCGGACGATAGCGGGGAGGCGGCGGTCATTGCCCCTGGCGATACCGCCGCCGTCGTCCCCGCGCAATCGCGACTCTCGCCACAGAGACCTCTCGACAGGCAGGCCAAGCTGGGCCAAGCGAACCGCGCACGGACGGGACCTCGTGCGGGGAGACAGATCGACCATGTTCAGCCTTTTGCTTGCCGCCGCCCTGATGGCCGATGGCGCCCCCGCTGCGGCGCCCGCAGCGACGACCGCGCCCGCTCCGCAGATGAAGATCAACATCCCCGATCTCGCCGGCTGCACCGCGCTCACCAAGGTTCTTGCCGAGGCGGCCGGAGGGCAGACCGAGCAAGCGCAGGTGCTCCAGGCTGTGGCGATCAACTGGGCACTGGCGTTCGATGCCGCCGCCGCCCAGACCAGCGCCGACCTGCGCGGTCCGTACGAAAAGGCGCTGGCGGACTACAAGACCCAGCTGAC
The DNA here is from genome assembly GCF_058783565.1 of Novosphingobium sp. FW305-C-111. Classification (NCBI taxonomy): domain Bacteria; kingdom Pseudomonadati; phylum Pseudomonadota; class Alphaproteobacteria; order Sphingomonadales; family Sphingomonadaceae; genus Novosphingobium; species Novosphingobium sp. FW305-C-111. Next base: position 25,798 of record NZ_JBYSYP010000009.1, on the reverse strand, counting down.
CAACAGCGCCAGCGACGAGGTGCTTTCGGGCGTTATGCTCGAGCAGATGCAGGTTCGCCTCGGCGAATGCGAGAACCTGCGCGCCGCCAACGCGGCGTTCTTCTCGTTCGTGGTCGACGACTATCTCGAACAGGCCAAGGCCCGCCAGGCCGCAGCGCCGGCACCGCAGCCGGCAAAGCCCTGAAGCCTCTCCCTTGCCCTCGCCGCGGCGGGGGCATAATGGGCAGGCCATGAAGCGTACAGCTGGCCAGGACCGCTCGATCACGTCGCAATGGCGTCCCGCAACCCGCGCGATCCGCGGTGGCACCTGGCGTTCGGAAATGGGCGAGACCAGCGAAGCGCTGTTCCTCACTTCGGGCTTCACTTACGACAACGCCGCCACCGTTGCCGCCCGGTTTGCCGGGGAAGACGACGGGATGACCTATTCCCGCCTCCAGAACCCGACCGTGCAGATGCTGGAGGAACGCATCGCCCTTCTCGAAGGGGCGGAGGCGTGCCGTGCACAGGCTTCGGGCATGGCGGCGATGACGACTGCGCTGCTCTGCCAGCTTTCGGCCGGCGATCACGTGGTCGCGGCGAAGGCGGCGTTCGGTTCGTGCCGCTGGCTGGTCGACAACCTCTTCCCCCGCTTCGGGATCGAGGGCACGACGATCCATGCCGGCGACAACGCCGCGTGGGAGGCGGCGATCCGGCCGAACACCAAGGTGTTCTTCTTCGAGACCCCGGCCAATCCGACAATGGACGTGGTCGACCTCGAATTCGTGTGCAAGCTGGCTCGCGATCGCGGGATCGTGACGGTGGTCGACAACGCGTTCGCCACCAGCGCGCTGCAGCGGCCGATGGAGTTTGGTGCGGACGTCGTCGCCTATTCGGCGACGAAGATGATGGACGGCCAGGGCCGCGTGCTCGCCGGGGCGGTCTGCGGATCGAAGGACTTCATCGACAACGTGCTCCTGCCCTTCCAGCGCAACACCGGTCCGAACTGCGCGCCGTTCAACGCGTGGGTGGTGCTCAAGGGGCTGGAGACGCTCGACCTGCGCATCCGCCGCCAGAGCGAGAACGCGATGAAGGTGGCCCAGTACATCGAAAGCCGCGGTGTGCGGACGCTCTATCCGGGGCTTGCAAGCCACCCCCAGCATGAACTTGCCGCCCGCCAGATGGATGCCTTCGGGCCGATCTTCGCTTTCGAGGTTCCCGGCGAGCGGGCCCGCGCCCATGCCGTGCTCGATGCCCTGCAACTCGTCGATATTTCGAACAACATCGGCGACTCGCGTTCGCTCATGTGCCACCCGGCATCGAGCACTCACCATGGCGTCGGTCCGGAAACGCGCGCCGACATGGGCGTCGGTGAAGGCATGCTGCGCCTGAACGTCGGCCTCGAGGATCCGGACGACGTGATCGACGACATTGGCCAGGCATTGACAAGGGCTGGCCTCTAAGCGGTTGCATTGCGCCACCCGTTGCCTCAAGGACTAACGGGGGTGGTCGCAACAGGAGCAATCTTTTTTGCTGGCCGCAGCGCATCTTACCGCGATCATTCAGTCTTCGGACGACGCCATCGTCAGCAAGGACCTGGCGGGACGGGTGATTTCGTGGAATCCGGCGGCCGAGCGTATCTTCGGTTATGCCGAGGACGAGATGGTCGGCCGTTCGATCCGTGTGCTGATTCCCGATGACCGCCAGGACGAGGAAGACGACATCCTCGGCCGCATCTCGAATGGCGAGCGGGTCCCTTCGTTCGAAACCTGGCGACGCCGCAAGGACGGCAGCCTGATCCGGGTCGCGGTGACCGTCAGCCCGATCCATGACGCTTCGGGCCGGGTCATCGGCGCGAGCAAGATCGCCCGCGATGTATCCGAGCGCCACGCCACCGAGCAGGCACTGCACGACACCGAGGTGCGTTTTCGAATCCTCGCCGACAATATTTCCCAGCTCGCGTGGATTGCCGGGCCCGATGGCGGGCTGACCTGGTACAACCAGCGCTGGTATGATTACACCGGCACCGACTTTGCCGAAATGGCCGGATGGGGCTGGCAGAAGGTCCACCACCCCGACCACGTCCACCGCGTGACCGAGCGTTTTTCCGCCGCGATCGCCTCGGGCAGCGAATGGGAGGACACGTTCCCGCTGCGCCGCGCCGACGGCCAGTACCGCTGGTTCCTCAGCCGGGCCAAGGCCATCCGCAACAGGAACGGTGCCATCGACGCGTGGTTCGGGACAAACACCGACATCACCGAGCTGCTCGAGAAAGAAGAGCAGATCCGCGTCCTGATGATGGAGGTGAACCATCGCTCCAAGAACATGCTGGCGGTGGTCCAGGCGCTCGCTCGGCGCTCGGCCCAGCACGATCCGGAATTCCTTCAGCGCTTCGAGAAGCGCATCGGCAGCCTCGCCGCCAACCAGGACCTGCTGATCCGGCGCGGCTGGCAGGAAATCCCGGTGGAGGAACTGGTCGAGGCCCAGCTGGCGTTCCTTGGCCGCGAGTCGCGCGATCAGGTGAGCCTCACAGGCGTCGATTTCGAGCTCAGCCCGCGCTGCGCCGAGATCATCGGCATGGCGCTTCACGAACTCGCCACCAATGCCCTGAAATACGGCGCACTGTCGGTCCGCGACGGTTCGGTCACGATATCATGGGGCGAGACGACAGCCGGGCGTTTTACGGTCGAATGGAAGGAGCGCAATGGACCCGCAGTGCTTCCGCCCGAACGACCGGGCTTCGGCTCCACCCTCGTCCGCGAGATCCCCTCGCGCAGCCTCAAGGCCGACGTCGCCCTCGAATTCGCCGATGCCGGTGTGCGCTGGCGGCTGGAATGCGACAGCGAAACGGCGCGGTCGCTGGTTTAGGACCGGGGACTCCTATCCTAGCGCGGAAGCGGGCATCGGCTCTTCGGCCGCATGGCCCTTGGCCTCTGCGATAAGCCGGTTTTCGGCGCGGCCCATCGTCCAGTTCTTGCCGAGCCGGACCTTGTTGTTGGGCGCGCACCAGATCTCGCCGGTTTCGTCGATGGCCGTAACCCAGATGAGGTTATGCTCCTGGCCATAGTCGATCATGCCGATCGCATAGCCATCGCCCTTGCCGAGGACGTGGAGGGGAATTGTCGGGTTGAGCTGCGTAAACATAGCCGGGATAACGGGCGACGCCGCATCCCGGTTCCTTGCCTTTCAGTCGGTTGCCTTGCCCGCACCGCCTTCGAGCGCGGCAATCCGCGCCTTGAGCGCCTCGACTTCCTCGCGTGCGGTCGCGGCCATCTGCTTGACCGCGTCGAATTCCTCGCGGCTGACGAAGTCCATCCCGCCGAACACTTCCTTCGCCTTCTCGCGAGCCTGATCGGCGGCTTCGCGGCCCATGCCGGCGACAGTCCCGGCCGCGCTGTTGAGCAGCTTGACGAAGTCGGCAATCATCGGGTTTTCGCTCTGCATGGCGGACAGTCCTGCGTTGGGGTTCGTGGCCGCTTAAATGGTCACGGGGCGGCGATCGCGCAAGACGCTAGAGACGGATATGCACCTCCGCGCCGCCGGCGTTCAGGCTCTCCGCATTGGGATTGAGGCGGTCGAATTCCCAGTTGAGCACTGCGGCAAAGCAGCACCAGGCCAGATAGGGGATCAGCAGGGCTCCGGCGAGTGGCCGGACACGCCAGAACAGCACGGCGGTAATCGCTACGGCCACGATCAGCACGATGATCAAGTAGAGTGCGCTGGTGATCTGGTGCGCGGCGAAGAACAGCGGGCTCCACGCGAGATTGAGGATGAGCTGCACCACGAACACCGCAATCGCCACCCCGCGCCCGGGCGCACCGCGTGCGGCGATGACCATGGCCAGCGCCACCCCCATCATGACATAGAGTATCGACCAGACGATCCCGAATGCGGCCGGCGGCGGGAAGATGTCCGGCTTGATCAGGGCATCGAACCACGGATTGCCCGGGCCGCTGCCTCCGGCACGTCCCGAGAGGAATCCCAGCGCGAGCACCGCCGGCACCGTGAACAGGCACCAGCGCAGGAAGCTGGCGCGCAATTGGGCGGGAGAGGCGAGATAGCGCATCGAAATCCTTCGTGGCTTTTACCGGGAAACCGATTCCCGCAGCGGATATTGGCCGCGACTTGTTCCCGGCGCAATTGCGCATCCCCAGAGGTTGTTCCGGGATGGAGCAACACGTCGGTCCATCCCGGATCAGTCTCTGGTCGCCGCGATCAGAAATTCGATGTTGCCCTCGGGCCCGGTGATCGGGCTTTCGACGATGCCATCGACGACCCAGTACTCGCTCTCGAGCCACGCGCGGACTTCTTCGCAGACCCGCGCATGGAGCGCCGGATCGCGCACGACCCCTCCTTTCCCCACCTCGGCACGGCCGACTTCGAACTGGGGCTTGATCAGCGCGACGAGCCGAGTGGGACGGCCTGCGAGGCTCAAGGGGACCTCCAGCACCTTGCGCAGACTGATGAAGCTCGCATCGCACACGACCCACGTCGCCGGCCTGTCGATGTGCGCCGGGGTGAGGATTCGTGCACTGGTCTGCTCGAGCACGGTCACCCGCGAATCCTGCCGCAGCTTCCACGCGAGCTGGTTGGTGCCGGAATCCACCGCAAACACGTGCGTTGCGCCGTTCTGCAGCAACACGTCGGTGAAGCCTCCGGTCGAGCTGCCAATGTCCATGGCGGTCACCCCGGCCGGATCGAGCCCGAAGTGCGCGATCGCGTGCGCAAGCTTGATCCCGCCGCGCGAGACCCAGGGGTGGTCGCGGCCCCGCACATCCAGCTTCGCATCGGCGCGAACCTGTTGGCCCGCCTTGAGAATCTTTTCTTCACCAACGAATACCAGCCCGGCGAGGATGAGCGCCTGCGCGCGCGAGCGGCTTTCGGCCAGTCCGCGGTCGACGAGCAGTTGATCGACGCGGGTTTTACCGACGGAAGGACTCTTGCGGGAGACGGGCGGGGTTGAGGTCACGCGCGCTTCCTTTCATACCTTGCCGATGAAGATCAACCGTCCGGTCGTGTGCGCCTCGCTGCTTGTCCTGCTTTCGGCGTGTAGCGCGGAACGCACGATGCCGCCGCGGCCGGCGCCTACCCAGTCCGCTCCCGCTCCTTCGCCCCGGCCCTCGCCTGCACCTGCGCCAATCCAGGCACCCGCAGACTGGCGGGATGCGCCGCTCACGCCCGGGACATGGCGTTACGCCGCCGAAGGCTCGGCCACGGCCGCCAGGTTCATCTCGCCGGAAGGCGCAACGCTGTTTGCGCTCGCCTGTCACCGCGAGCGAGGGTCGGTCCTTTTGACACGGGCCGGAAAGGCCCCTGGGCCCGTCCCGGCAAGTCTCGTCACCACTTATGGCGCGCGCCCGTTCAGCATGAGCCCGGTCTCGCCGACCGATCCGACGCTCGACCTGTCGCTGCCGGCGCGCGATCCCGCTCTCGACGAAATGGCGTTCAGTCGCGGACGGATCGCGATCGAAGTGAACGGATTGCCGACGCTGTACCTGCCTGCGTGGGCGGAAATCGGCCGGGTGATCGAGGATTGTCGCTGAACCGCTGAGTCCTCCCAAATCACCGGGATCGCGGCGCGAAGCATCGAGTTTGACAGCAATAATTCCAATTACAAGACTTGTTGTTACGCAGGAGATGAATCATCTTCCATTCCAAGGCCGGCGAAGGGTCTTCGCCTCACCGGTCCAGCCGTTGAAAGTACGGCACTTTGGCTCAACAGCGCGAAAGGAGGTGATCCGATGTCTCATGGTTCAGCAGAGAGGTCGGTACAGTTCCGCGCGAGGCATTATCGCTGACTTTCCAGCCAAGCGATAAAGGCTTCGTGGGCGGCACTTCCTGGCCGCTGACCATGCGAAGGGCCGCACCCGGCAAGCCCCGGTGCGGCCCTTCACATTTTTGCGCTCTTCACACTTTTGTTTCACGACGCTTGCAATTGACGCAATAATCGTTCACGGGGCGCGTTCACTCATCCCCGGAAGGATTCGCACGATGGCGCTCGCCGACACCACGCCCAGCATCACCCGCCTGCCGCACCCGGCACCGGTGGCTGTGGCGGAGCGCGGTGCGTTGCTCGCCGACCCGGGCTTCGGCAAGGTCTTCACCGATCACATGGTCTCGATCGAGTGGGACGAGGGCCGTGGCTGGCACGATGCCACGATCGGTCCACGCGGCCCGATCGCCCTCGATCCCGCCGCTGCCGTGCTGCACTATGCGCAGGAAATCTTCGAAGGCCTGAAGGCCTATCGCCTTCCCGACGGGTCGATGGCGATGTTCCGGCCTGAAGCGAACGCTGCCCGCTTCAATGCCTCGGCCCGCCGCCTCGCCATGCCCGAGCTGCCGGAAGAGCTGTTCGTCGAATCCTGCGCCGAACTCGTTCGCACCGATGCCGACTGGTTTCCGACGGTCGAAGGTGGCTCGCTCTACCTGCGCCCGTTCATGTTCGCGAGCGAGGCTTTCCTGGGTGTCCGTCCCGCCAAGCAGTATCGCTATCTCGTGATTGCCAGCCCGGCCGGCAATTACTTCAAGTCGGGCGCGCCAGCAGTTTCGATCTGGGTCTCGGACTACACCCGCGCCGCACCGGGCGGGACCGGAGCGGCCAAGTGCGGCGGCAACTATGCCGCGAGCCTCGTCCCCACCGCCGAGGCGTTCGAGCGCGGTCATGACCAGGTCCTGTTCCTCGACGCCGCCGAGCACAAGTGGATCGAGGAACTGGGGGGCATGAACCTCTATTTCGTGTTCGACGACGGCACGCTGGTCACGCCGCCGCTGACCGGCACGATCCTGCCCGGCATCACCCGCGAAAGCCTGTTCCAACTCGCCCGCGACGAGGGGCTGACGGTCCGCGAGGAACGCTACAGCCTCGACCAGTGGCGCGCGGATGCGCAGTCCGGCCGTCTTGTCGAGGCTTTTGCTTGCGGCACCGCGGCGGTTGTCACCCCGGTGGGCAAGGTCGCCGGCCGTGACGGTGAGTTCATGATCGGCTCCGGCGGACCGGGTCAGCTCACCCAAAAGCTGCGCAGCAAGCTCGTCGCCATCCAGCGCGGCGAGGCGTCCGATCCGCACGGCTGGGTCAAGCGGATCTGACCAGGGCGGTAGGATCAGACTACCCCGCCTTTAGCAGTTCCGCCGCGCCCGGCCCTTCTTCCAGCAGGCCGATCACGCCCCGCTCGTACCGCGTCAGCCAGCGCGTCTGGCGCGGAAGGCGCAGGCCCTTGCGCCACTTCTCCTGGCTATCGACCAGCGCGAGGACGCCAGGGTGGACATAGCTCTTGCGGGCGATCGCAGGGGTGTTGCCGAGCCGGTCCGACACTTCGGCCAGAAGCTCCTTCAGCTTCAATTGTCCCTCTGCGCAGGCGACGAGCTCGAACGCGAGCGCGCTACCGTGCCAGGTGCGAAAGTGCTTTGCAGTGAAGTCTTCGCCCATCGTTTCGCGCAGGTAATCGTTGACGTCCGTCGAGGTCACCGGACAGGCCTCGCCACTGTCATCGAGGTACTGAAACAGGTGTTGCCCGGGCAGGTCCTGCATCTTCTTGACGAAGCGGGCGAGGCTGCGGTCGGTGATCTTCATCTCGCGCAGCTTGCCGGACTTGGCCTTGAACCGCAGGTGGAGCGCCTTGCCCTTCACTTCAGCGTGCTTCATCCGCAGCGTGGTCGCGCCGAAGCTCTGGTTGGCCTTCGCATATGCCTCGTTCCCCACCCGGATGCCGCCACTGTCGAGCAAGCGGACAACCGAAGCGATGGCGCGTTCGCTGGACAACTTCGGACTGGCGAGATCATCTTCCACCCGCCGCCGCACCAGTGGCAGCAGCCGCCCGAACCTCGTCGTGCAATCAAACTTCTCGCTTTCGCGCCACGTGCGAAAATCGGGGTGATAGCGGTATTGTTTGCGCCCCTTGGCATCGACCCCGGTCGCGAGGATGTGGCCATCAGGTGAGGGACAGAACCACGCGTCTTCGTAGGCCGGAGGCAGGCCGATGGCATTGAGCCGGTCGATCTCCTCCCGGTCGGTTACCCGGTTTCCTGCATGATCCCAGTATCCCCAGCCCTTCCCGGCACGACGACGGGTCAGGCCGGGCAGCGAATCGTCGATGAAGGCGAGGCGCTTTTTGCCGGCGCGGATCACTGTCTTGCTGTCCATGGGAGGCGAACCAGCAAACGGGCCTTGCGGTTCCGCCGGTTGAGTCACATCTCTCGCATCGAACGGCGCAACGGAGAACGGTGATGAGCGAATACCAGCCCCCGAAGGTCTGGACCTGGGACAAGGCCAACGGCGGGCAGTTCGCCAGCATCAACCGGCCTATCGCCGGCCCGACGCATGACAAGGAGCTCGCGGTCGGCAAGCACCCGCTGCAGCTCTACTCGCTCGCCACGCCCAACGGCCAGAAGGCGGCGATCCTGCTTGAGGAGCTGCTCGCCGCCGGGCACGCCGGAGCCGAATATGACGCTTGGCTGATCAACATTCGCGAGGGCGACCAGTTCTCCAGCGGGTTCGTCGCCGCTAACCCCAATTCCAAGATCCCGGCGCTGGTCGACCGCAGCGGCCCCGAGCCGATCCGGGTGTTCGAAAGCGGTGCGATCCTGCTCTACCTTGCCGAGAAGTTCGGCGCATTCATCCCCGCCGACACCAAGGGCCGCGCCGAGACGCTGAACTGGCTGATGTGGCAGATGGGCAGCGCGCCGTTCATCGGCGGCGGGTTCGGCCACTTCTATGCCTACGCGCCGGTCAAGATCGAGTACGCGATCGACCGATACGCGATGGAAACCAAGCGCCTGTTCGACGTCGCCGACCGGCGGCTGGACGAGACGCGCTTTCTTGCGGGCGACCAATACACCATCGCCGACATGGCCGTATTCCCGTGGTTCGCGGCGCTTTATCAGGGCAAGGCATACAACGACGCGGCGACGTTTCTCGACATGCCGGGCTACACCAATGTGGGTCGCTGGGTCGAAGAGATTGCCGCGCGCCCGGCGGTGGTACGCGGCTGCATGGTCAACCGCGTGACTGGCCCGCTGGAAGGACAACTGCGCGAGCGGCACGACGCCAGCGACTTTGACCTGCGCACGCAGGACAAGCTGGAGGCTGCCGGGGGGTGAGAAGCCTGGCGCGATTTCCGTTTGAAATCGCACTAGGCAACAGCGAAACCCCGGCTATAAGCCGCCCCGCTGCTGGGGCGTCGCCAAGTGGTAAGGCACCGGTTTTTGGTACCGGCATTCGCAGGTTCGAATCCTGCCGCCCCAGCCAGTTTCCCTACATCCGCGAATTTTGCGAAGTTTGTTCGTGTTGCGCACGAATGGTTTGCGTGCGCACTCGCGCGGGCGGCAGAGGGGAATCGACGATTCGAAGGAGCGGCCGGGCGAAGATGACAGCGCGGGCCGGTGTAGGACAGCGGTTTCCCCGGTCCTCGTCTTTTCCAAGCCGGGACAACCGCTTGCGTACCAGGACGCGCTGCGCCTAAGCTGTGCGGCGAGGATTGCCCGGGGGTGACTGCCATGCGCCGCATCGGTTTTTCGCTGGCGCTTGGAACCGCCCTGTTCGCGGCGACGCCGGCGTCCGCGCAATTCGGCCTGCCGCCCGAACCGCCCGCCATCGCCGAGGCCCGGGCCAAGGTCGATGCCGCTCCCTATTCGCAGCGCGCCGCGGCAGAGGCGAAAGTGCTCGCGCTGGTCGGCAAGACCTACGGCGAGAGCAGCCCGGAATATGCCCGCGAGCTTGAGAGTTACGCAAACGCCCTGACCATCAGTGATCGCCACGCCGAGGCCCTGAAAGCCATGGGCGATGCGATTAACGTTTGGGTCAAGGTCGACCCAGATCCTAAGTCCCTGACCGTGGGGTATGCTCGAAAATCCTACTCTGGCTACCTTCTGGGGGGTGGACAAAGGGAGAGGGCGGCCGAACAGCTTGGCCTGTTCATCGATGCGCTGACCGAAGAGGTCTGGCGCTGCGGCATGCGGGAGACACTGCCGCGGACACCCGACCTGTCGCCAACCACGATCGTCCTCGGATGCAGCGAAAATGACCAGGCGCTGTCTGAATACCTCGCCAGTTATGTCAGACTGATGCGCGATGTCGGCAAAGGGGGCGAGGGCTTCGCCAGGTTCACCGCCGTCCGAAATCGCTTCGAGGAACGCTGGCAAGGCTGCGAGGGCGACAAATGGGCGACCCGCTGCGACAAGGCCGCTGAAAATCGCCGCAAATTCCTCTACAACTACGCATCCGTGCTGGCCGACGAAGGTCACAAGGATGAGGCTTGGGCGATCTACCGCGACAATATCGTCCCTCGCCTCGAGCAACGCGAGAAGGCCGGCGCGGCTGGGGACAAGACGGGGGATAGCGACGATTATTTCCTGTTCGGCGAATTCGAGAAACTTGACGATGCCGCTGGCACCCTCCGTCCTTCCCAAAGGGTCGAATTGCGCATGCGGTGGCTCCCGATGTTTGCGGAATTGCCGGGTTTCGAAAGAGGCAAGCAGCCGCAGGCCGACTATTGGGACAAATCACTTCGTGACAGTATCGAGGGATTTTTCGCCGCCGTCGCGAAGGAAGCTGCGACTTCCGAACAGCGTGATGACGCTCTCAAGCTCCTCGCAGCGGTCAAGAGAAGCGACCTGGTATCCGCCGCAGACGACGCCGCCGCTCGAAAGGCACGCTGGGATGCGCTAGACAAGGAATTGGAGGCCGCGCCCTACTGGGACCATGCTGTCCGCGCCGGGATTATGCGATCAAAGGCAGAAATTGTAGCGGCCGAGAGCGGTACTGGCTCAAGCGAGCACAACAGCGCCCTTCTCGATGTGGCGAACGAACTCGCGGAAGGCAATGACGATGAGGCCGCCGAGGCGGCTTACCGACACGCAGCCGACGTTGCGAAGCAGGCGAATGGGCGAAGCAGTTTCATCACGCTGCACTCGGTCTCGTACCTGACAAGGTGGCTGCGCGAAAAAGGTAAAGAAGACGCGGCCGTTTCTATTTTGCAGGACACGCTCTCCGATGCTGGCAACGATCGAATGGCAGTCTACACCGACCCTGAAAGGGCTCGCTATCTCGCGAACGGGTTTATCGGAATAATCGACAGCGACGGCACGCTGAATCGCTTGCACGCAGACCTTGCCGACCTGATGCTGGACAGGGGTAATGCTGCTGCCGCACTCCCACACGCGCGCCACGCCGCAATCGGCAAGCGCGCATGGTTCGCCTCGTTCGGGTTCAGCCACAGGGCAGAGGACGACCTCGCTTTTGTTACGAATGATACCTTGCTCGGTGACACAAAGGACTTGAAGCGCTTCTCGCTGCTTTCGGCAGATGCGCTGTGGGAATCTGGAAAACGTGGTGATGCGGCGGCCGCGGAAGCCTTCACCGCCCTCCAAACCGCCCAGATGGGCTCGACCAGCAACGCGGTTGCCCGCGCCGCGGCGGCCCGCTTCGCCGAGCAAAAAGGTGCGACCACGCTTCTAGCCGAGCGGGCGAAAATCGATGAGGAATCAAGGACAATTTCAGATGCAGCGTTGACGGCCGACGATGTTGCCAAAACGCGACTTTACGACAGCCTCCGCCGCCTCGAACTGCGCCACGAGGAAATCGACGCCGAACTGCGCCGACTGACCCCCGGCTATTTCGAACTGGTCCGCCCCCAGCCGCTGACCGTCGAGCAGGCCCGTGCGCTGATGGCCCCGGACGAGGCGGTGCTGCTGGTCGTCCCGACCGCGCGGGGGACCCATGTCGTACTGGTGACCCGCGACGCGGTGACCTGGCAGCGCTCCGAGCTGACCGAGGCGCAGGTCACCCGCCACGCCCGCCGCCTGCTGTGGGACGCGGGCGCCAATGTCAGCGTCACCGAAGAAGAAAAGGCGCAGTGGTCGGCGGAAGGACAAGGCCTGTTCCCGTTCGACCGGACGACCGCCTTCACGCTGTACCAGGCGCTGGTCGCGCCGTTCGAGGCCCAGCTGAAAGGGCGCAAGTTCCTGTTCGTCGCCGCCGACGGGGCGCTGTCGTCGCTGCCGTTCGACCTGCTGGTCGCGGCGAAGCCCGAAGGCGCGGACGGCGACGCCGAGGCGCTGCGCAAGACGCAGTGGCTGGCAGACCGGCATGTCATGCTGCAGCTGCCCTCGCTCCAGTCGCTGCAACTGCTGCGCGCGGTGCCGGCTCCCAAGGCAGCGGGCACGCGGCCGCTGAGCCTGCTCGGCTTTGGTGATCCGGTGCTAGACGGCGACGTGGTCCAGCGCGGGGTTCGCGGGCGGACGCGCGGCGCGGGCGGCAACGAACCGCCCCCGGCGCTGCTGTTCTCGTCGGCGGGCGACACGCGCCTCGCCGACCCGGCAGAGCTGCGCAAGCTCGGCAAGCTGCCCGGCACCCAGCGCGAGCTGACCGCGATGCAGGAGGTTGTCGGCAAGGGCAATGCGCGGCTGTTCCTGGGACCGAAAGCGACCGAGCGGAACTTCAAGGCCGCGGACCTCACCAATGCCTCGGTCGTGTTCCTCGCCACCCACGGCCTGCTCGCGGGCGAAATCGAGAGCGTGGGCGAGCCGGGCCTCGTCCTCACCCCACCCGACAAGGCCACGCCCCAGGACGACGGGCTCCTGTCGGCGTCCGAGGTCGTGCGGCTGAAGCTGCAGGCCGACTGGGTGATCCTTTCGGCCTGCAACACCGCCGGCGGTGACGGCAGCGAGGGCGCGCCGGGGCTGTCCGGTCTTGCCCGCGCGTTCTTCTTCGCCGGGGCGCGCAGCCTGCTGGCCTCGCACTGGCCGGTGCGCGACGATGTCGCCGAAGTGCTGACGGTGCGGATCTTCGCGCTCCAGCGCGAGCATCCCGAATGGTCGCGCGCCGAGGCGCTGCAGGCGGCGGTGCGCGAGGTGCGGTTGGACCCGCGCGCCGACGAAGACATCGCGACCTGGGCCCACCCCAGCGCCTGGGCGCCGTTCAGCCTGATCGGCGACGTCGACCGGCGTTAGGGCAAATTCACATACGTTGGGTCGTCATTGCGAGGGGCGAAGCCTCGCGGCAATCCAATCTCCCGCATGGATGGCCTGGATTGCTTCTCTTCGCTCGCAATGACGCAGTGGTTTCATGTAACGTCATCAGAGTTCGGGGCACGATCTAGGCCAGGAACGCCTCGAGCGAGCGGACCGTCTGGTCTTTGTGGCTGAGCATGAACAGGTGGCCGCCGCCCTTGAACACCTCGAGCCGGCTGTTCGGGATGAGCGCCTTGAGGAACTTGCCGTTGGCGAGCGGCACGATGCTGTCCTCGTCGCCCATCATGATCAGCGTGTCTTTTTTCATAAAGGGGAGCGCGGGCGCGCTGGTCCAGCCGAGCATCGCGCCGAGCTGGTAGAGGTAACCGCGCGGGCTCGGCGGCTTGAGGCGGGAAATGTGATCGCTCTTCTCGCCGACCATGCCGCCGTAGAGCGTGCGGAAGTGCTTCGCCATGAAGTCCGCATCGACATAGCGGCGCGGGTTGGCCATCTTGCTGAGCGCGCCGAGCTTGCCCGGGACCATCAGCATCCCCGCGCTGGTCGCGACCAGCACCAGCTTGCGGACGTGCTTGCCGTGCTGGAGCGCGAAGTGCTGGGCCATCGCCCCGCCCCACGATACGCCCATGACGTCCACGGTCTCCGCGCCGAAGCGCAGGATCAGCTCGCGCGCGGTCCACGCCATCAGCGCCGGATTGTAGGGCACGACCGGATCGGGGCTTTCGCCCACCCCCGGCATGTCGAAGGTGATGAAGCGGCGGCCCTCGAGCGCCTCGGCCAGCGGCGAGACCGCCTCGATGTTCGCGCCGATGCCGTTGAAGAACAGGATTGGCGGGTGCTCGGATGGTTCGTCCCAGCGCCAGCGCGCGACCCGCAGGCTGCGGCCGAAGACGGTCTCCATCGAGAAGTCGGGGTGGTTATCGCTCACGAAAATCCTTTCACGCGTCCGGCAGGACATAAAGGCCGGGCGCGGCTTCCATCGGCGGGTGCGCCTTGCTGCCAAGCGCCTTGGGCGCGGCCTTTTTCGGCCCGGAGCGGCTTTGCAGCCATTCGAGCCAGAACGGCCACCAACTGCCGGCGACCTCCTCGGTTCCCTTGAGCCAGTCGTCCACCTCGGCCGGAGGCAGACCCGCAGCCTTCTGCCTGTAGAACTTTGCCTTGGGATTGCCCGGCGGGTTGAGGATCGCCTGCATGTGGCCCGACTGGCTGAGCACGAAGGTCACGTCCTTCGACCCGAACAGCTGGGTCGAGCGGTAGCACGCCCGCCACGGGGTGATGTGATCGGTCACCCCGCCGAGGATGAACAGGTCGCTGGTCACCTTCGAGAGGTCGATGCCGTGGCCGGCCATTTCGACCTCGCCCCGCTTCGTGAAGGCTAGCGTTTCGAAAATGGTCAGGAAGTCGCCCATCAGCGAGGCGGAAAGGTTGGTCGCGTCGGCATTCCAGAACAGGACGTCGAACGCCGGCGGGTCGTCGCCGAGCAGGTAGTTGTTGATGACGTAGTTCCAGATGAGGTCGTTGGGCCGCAGCCACGCGAACCCGCGGGCGAGCGAGTGGCCCTCGATCACCCCCTTCTTCGCCGCGCGCTGCTTGGCGAGCCTGAGCCCGTTCTCGGTCATCAGCGAGCCGGCCTCGATGTCGTTCTGCTTGGGATGGAGGACGCAGACCATCAGGGTGAGCGCGTTGATGCGGTCATCGTTCTCCGCCGCGAGCTTGCTGGCGAACACGCTGGCGGTCTGCCCGCCCGAGCAGGCGGCGACGACGTTGACCTTCTTCGACTTCGTGATCTCGCACACCGCGTCGAGCGCGCGGCTGCAGGCGGCGACATAGTCGGCCATGCCCCAGTGGCCGTGGTCCTTCGTCGGGTTGCGCCAGCTCATCACGAACGTCTGGATGCCGCCGTCGACGAGGTACTTGACCACCGACTTCTCGGGCGAGAGGTCGTTGATGTACATCTTGTTGATCTGCGGCGGGATCGTCAGCTGCGGGATCGCATGGACCTCGGCCGTCGTGGGGCCATACTGGACCAGCTCCATGATCTCGTCGCGGTAAACCACCCGGCCGGGCGTGGTGGCGATGTTCTCGCCCAGCCTGAACGGCTTCTTGTCCACCTGGCTGACCATGCCCTTGTTGTGGACCATGTCGTTGTAGGCGTTCTTGAGCCCCTTGATCAGCGACAGCCCGCCGCTGTCGATCAGCCGCTTCTGCGCGGTGGGGTTGCCGGCGAGGCTGTTGGTCGGCGAAAGGCTGTCGATGATGATCTGCGAGATGAAGTTCGCCCGGTCGCGCTCCAGCTCGTCGAGTTCCAGCTCCTCCAGCCACCCGCGCATGCCCTTCTGGATGGCGAGGTAGTACTGCGCGCCCGCCCGGAAGAACGGGTTGTAGCGCCACGCCGGGTCCATGAAGCGCTTGTCCTTGGGGTCGGGCGAAAGCTCCGACTTGCCGGTGAGGATCTTGACCACGTCCTCGCCGAAGCCCCTGGCGTGGCGCATCGTGCGCTTCGGGTCGCTGGCGGTCTCGCGCAGCAGGAGGGCGATCGCCCCGGTGAAATCCTCGCGCGCGAGACCGACGAGCGGCCCCAGCGCGGTGGTGAACTGGGCGGCCTCGTTCTCCAGGCCCGGTTGCTTCTTGCTCACGGCGCTCTCCCCCTCGGCCGCGCAGGGTGCGGTTCGCCCGTCATCTGGCTCCGCGCGCCGGAGCCCGGAAGGTTGCATATCGTTTCAACGGCGACAACCTGCCGGAGACGGAAGCGGTTGACCTAGCGGAAGGTGGTGCCAACGGTGCCGGTGGTGCCGTCGGTCGCGCTTCCGCTCATCAGCGGGGACGGGCCGGTGTACGGTGCAATGTTTCCCGTGAACGCGGGGTCGGAAAGCTTCGCAAAAGCGTCGAGCGCAAAGGCGACCGCGGCGTCGTCGAAATTCGCCGGATCGATGACCTCGCCCCCGAAATAGAAAAGCATGTCCTTGTAGTGGATCGTCTGGAGCCCCGAGTTGTAGGCGTTGTATTCGATCTTTACCGGCTCGAGCGTCGGGGTCGCAGCGAACAGGGCCGCGACGTTGTAACCGCCGACCTGCGGGATGTAGGCCTTCGGGTTGGCCTGAAACTTCTTGCGGTTGGCATCGTCGGCGAAAAGCCAGGTCGTCTTTCCGGTTTCCGCCGCCTCGGCCGAAAGGCCCTCGCGCCCGATCAGGGTCTTGCCGCCCCCGATGCGCGCGACCTCTGCCACCACCTCGCCCCCGGCAGCCGCTCCGGCCAGGTTGACGCTCTCGCTGAGCCTGTCGGTCCCGTCCATCTCCAGTTCGCGGGCGAGTTCGACGGGGTCGAGCCCGGACAGGGCCACGCCGTGGTCGTCCACCTGCCCCTTCCAACCAGGGCTCCCGGCGGTTCGCGCCGAGACGAGCTGCGCGGAAAGACCCGCGTACGCCGCCTCCAACCCGTCGCATTCTCCGCCGGGTCCGATCAACTGGCAGACCTGGTCCGCCATCCGCCTCAGCCCGGCGCGGTTGCTGTTATAGAACAGGATCCCCGGCGCGACCCCGGCCACTTGCAGGAGTCGCTCCGCGTCGGCGGCGATTTTCGCGGTATCGCGCCCCTCCCCGGGAGGGGAAGCCGCGGCATACTGGGCCCGCCATGTGATCGACTGGGCCGCGACCTCGACCAGGTTGGCCAAGGCGGCGTCAAGCTCGGTCGATCGCTTCTGCAAGCCCCCAATATCCCGGGCCGGCCGCTGGTTCTGTCCGAGCTCGAACTTGCGTCGGACGGGTTGCGGGGTCGGCTTTTCCGCCGGGCCGCGGTCGTCGAGAACCGACTCGAGCGACGCGAGGTAGGCATCGGTCGCCGACGCAAGCTCGGTCGCGGTGAGCACGCGCACGTAGGGCAAGGTGCTCTGGGCCGCATCGCTCGAGCGCAGCGCCTCTTCCGCGCCGCGCAGCCAATCGACATGGAACCATGTCAGCTCGTCCGTTCCTGTGTTGGGCAGTTCGAGATCGACAACGTGCTCCCGGAATTCGGCCGGGGTATAGAGCAGCGTCGCCGCATGCAGCCCTTGCAGCGCGGCGGACGAGGAATACTTGCCCGGGCAGTCGCAGGACCGTTCGAGTGACGCGGGTAGCCCGAGCAGGCCAAGCGGAAGCTCGGACGTGATTGGATTGACGAATTCCGACGCGGTCAGCCCGGCCGCCATGATCGTGGAAACAGGTCCGCGCCCGCGACGCTTCTGGTTGGCCAGCAACGCCGCTCTTGCGGCCTGTGCCTCGTCCCGGCTCGAACCGGTTTCAGTGAACTTGTCTGCCACCTCGCGCCACGAGAAATCCCGTGCCGCCTCTGCCGACCTGCCCGCGAGCGAGGCATAAGTGTTGCACACGACGGCCGTCATGGCCCGGTCGTCATTCTTCACCGGATACGGGGCGAAAGCGAGGCGGCGCAGTTGCTCGTCGGTCATCTGATCCGACTTCGGATCGTCGATGACCGGGACGGCCGGGAAATCGGGGCAGACGAAGTTGTCTGGCAGTGCCCGCTTGCGCATCACGTCAAGGTCTGGCGGACGGCGGAAGGGCTCGCCCGAGGCCTTCCAGCTTCCGGCATCGACCGCAGCGGTGAGGATGTCCTCCCAATCGCGCCCGAGGCGAAGGCGCGCGCGCTGCCCGGCGATTTCAACATCCGTATCCCTGGGGACCCGCCCTTCTGCCTGCGGGATCTCGGAGGCGGCCTCGGCCAGATACGAATCTGCTGCCGCGAAGTCGCCGGACAGTGCGGCGGCCCGGCCACGCGCAAGTGCGGCGCTGAGCCGGGCAGCCGCGCCCCAGTCGGTCTGCCCCTCGTCCTTCGCAACGGAATCGAAGGACTGCGCGATCGACCTCAGTCCGTTAATGTCCAAATCGAGGTAGGCATTGCGCGCCCGCAGAACCTCGCGCTGGTACCGGATCCGTCGGTGAGCGACGGGATCGATCTCCGCCAGCGAAGGGATCATGCGATCAGCGAAATCCATGCCCTTTTCGCTGGAAGCAGGGGCCATTCGCCCCGCATCGTCAATCATGTTGCGAGACACGCCAAGGACGACGTTTGCCGATCGGGTCGCGGCCTCGGCGAGGCGCACACGCTGCTGCTCCGCGCTGCGGACCGCGGCTTCGGCAAGGGCCTTTTCGCGCCGGGCCTGTTCGGACGCCCGCTTGGCCACCAGAATTTCCTGTTGCGCCTGTGCCGCCTTGCGCTCTGCATCGGCCTTCTGCCGCTTGGCTGCATCGACGTCCCGGCGCGCCGCGCCGAGGCGCGCGCTGGCCTCCGCCTCCTTCTGATCGGACTGCAGCTTGACCTTTTCCGCTTCTGCACGAGCTGCGAGCGCCTGGTTCTGGGCCGATACCAGGAACAGCCCCGAGGCCACCGCCAGCGCAAATATCGCCGCCGTCCCGCCGAGCAGCATCGCCCTGCGCCGCTTCGCCCGCCGCTCGCTTCGCGCCAGGAAGGCCGCCGCGTCGTCGAAGCCGCCGCCGTACCGCTCGGCCCAGCCGGCCTGCGGGGCGTGGCGTTTCCACCAGGCTTGGCGGTCGAGCAGGTCGACGCCCTGAAGCACGCCGCGGCGCCCTTCCTCGGTCCGGCTGCGCAGCAGTTCCTGCCAGCCGCGTCCCGCGTCGGCCTCGTCGCGGATCCAGCCGCGCAGGAGGTCCCACTGGCGGATGATGCTTTCGTGGCTGATGTCGATTTCGGTCTGCGGGCCCAGCTCCTCTCCCGGATCCGGGGTGAGCATGGAGACGCCGTCCACGCGGAATCGGTCGATCACCGGCACGAGTGCGGCGACGTCCGTGCCAGCTTCGCGGGCGATTTCCTCCAGACGGCGCGGCCGGCGCACGGCTGAGGTCTCGGCAGAACCGCGGGCTACGCTGGGCTGGTCGGTGATCGCGCGGAACAGCCGTTCCGCGAGCAGCGCGTCATCGGGATCGTCGCCGAGCACTTCGTTGGCATGCTGCGTCAGCGCTCCGCGCAGGCCCCCGACCGCATGATAATCCTCAAGGGTCAGGATGACCGGCCCGCTTCCGCCAGCGTCTGCGCGGCGAACAACGGCCCGCGCCCACAGCCAGTTGAGCACATGCTGCATCAACGGCAGCTGGTCGGCGCGGCGGGCGATCAGGTCCGCCTGCCGCATGTCGGAGTCGGCCTGGGTCTCGGGGCCAGATGTCTCGTCTGCCGCGTTGTCGAATGCGGCCATCGAGTTCATGTCGTTGAGCAGGCTGTTGACCAGTCGCGGATCAAGCTCGAGTCCGGGCCGCCCGAACGCCGGGCCGGTGATCGCGATCTCGCATTCGGCCCGGGTCATCCGCGGGGTCAGGCTCAGCGAGCGGTTGATCGTTTCGGCGAACCCGTCGAACAGCGAGCAGCCGCCGAGGAATTCCGATCGCATGGTCAGGACCACGTAGATCGGTGCTTCGACGTTCGTGGCCGTCACCAGCAAGAGGTCGACGAAGGTCTCGACCTCGTCCCGCTCGCGCGGCGAGGAGTAGCCGAACAGCTCTTCGAACTGGTCGACCAGCAGAAGGAGGTTGTCGTCCGGGTGGCGCGGGCGCTCCTTCCACCACCGGGCGAGGCTCATCGGATCGCGGCGCAGTTCAGCCTCGCGTGCGGAGACCTGCTCGTCCGAGAACTCGATCAGCGTGTCCGAAGCATCCTCGTACCCGTCGAGGGCATGGCCGCTGCGCAGCGCTTCCTCCGCCAGCGTCGCCTTGGCGAGCGCGCGGTAGGGCCTGCACCGGGGGTGCTGGATGTCGATGAAGGTCCAGCGTGAGCCGGCCCTGCGGGCAAGCCCCGCCTCGAGATGCGGGAACAGGCCGGAGCGGACGAGCGACGACTTGCCGCTTCCGGAGGGGCCGAGAACGGCCAGGAACCGCTGGTTCTGAAGGGTTTCGGCCATGCCGTCGAGGCAGCGGTCGCGGCCGAAGAACAGCAGGGATTCATGCTTCTTGAACGGACGCAGCCCGGGATAGGGCGCGATCCCGTCGTCATCGTGCGGGAGGGTGAAGGCGGGGCCGGCCATCCCCTAACCCCCGCCGCGACAGACTACGGAACCGACCCACCGGGCGAAGGCTTCGGGGTCCCACTGCTGGCTGAGATCCAGCTCGGTCATGTTGGCACCGCCGACGAAACCGAGCCGCTTGGGCGGCGGCGGGGCATAGACCGCAACCTGGCCCATCAGCGGCTTGCCGTTGTTCGACGCGGCGCGCTCGCGGTGCGCCGCGCCGACCCGCGCCGTCAGCCAGCGTGGGCTGACCTGCCCCTGCACAAAGGCGATCGCGTCGGCATCCGCCCAGTTGGCGCGGGACTGCTCGTTGACCTCGCTGTCGTCCAGGATCGCCATGCAATCCAGCTCGTTGCAGGCGCGGACGAGGTCGGCGGCGAGTTCGAAATCTTCCGGATCGGCGTTGATCACGACCATCCCGCCGGCGCCGGCAGACTGTCGCGCGCTAGGGGTCGCCGGCGGCTTGACCTTGTCGATGATCGCCTTGGCCAGTTCGGGAACGGCACTGCCGTTGCGCGCCTGGAGCAGCATGTCGCGGTACGCCCCGTCCCCGATCCGCTGCGGGTCGAGCCAGTCGGGCAGCCACAGCAGCATCGGCTTGCCACTTTGCGAGGCGATCCGGAACTGGATGTCGGTCGGGCTCGCATCGAGGCTGCCGGGCTGGCACTTGCGGGGGCCGAGCAGGTGGACATAGACTTGCGCGGCGTCGAGCATCCGCGAAAACTCGGCAGCGAAGCCTTCCGTGTTGCTGGCCCGTATCGACGAGGCTGCGGCCACCGGCACGCCCTGGCTGCGCAAGTACGCCGCCACGGCATCGTGCTCTTCCGACACGTCGGGGTGGGACATGGCCATGACCACGCCGGCGGCGAGCGCGGAGCCTTCGGCAGCGGCTCCCGCCGGAGCCAACCGGTCGATTGCGGCACTTCGCAGCTGGATCAGCCTGTCGCGGATATCCTTGGCGAAGGACTTGAGCGTCAGGCGGAAGGCGGTCGAATTCTGCTCGAGCACCAGAGGCACTTCCTTGGGCCCATGAGTCTCGAAAAATTTCACCCGCAGGTTATCGGGGAGCGCGCGCGGAAAGCTGACCTCCCCGTCCGGCGGCTCGATTTCGGCGACGATGATCCGGGTCGGGTCGGTAAACCGCTTGAGGAATTCCTCCAGCTCGCGGTTGCACCACTCGCTCTTGGCCCAGTTGGGGGAAAGGACAATCACCAGGATGGCGCTGTCGCGGACTTCCTGGAGAATGCATTCGATCGTGTTGAAGGCCTTCTGTTCGACCTGGTCGAAGAACACATGCAGCTTGCCGAGGATGCCGCTTTCGACTTCGTGAACGAGCTTCTGCTTGAACTGGTTGATCCAGCCGTCGTCGAGGTATTTCGCGTCGTGATGCGAATAGCTGACGAACAGGTCCCACTTGTAGCCGGGCAAATACCCCATTGCCGTTCCCCAGGGGGATCGGATCGTTCCGTCGCCCAGCCCCCCGGTGTGGATTAGCGATCAGCCGAGCCGCCGTGTCAACACCTTATGGCGGCCGCTTGCTGCGGTTTCCGTAGCGGAATCGAAAGACCCGCCGCGCGAGGGGATCGCGCGGCGGGTCAGGCTTTCCTCCCCAGGAAAGTCGGTTCGACCGTCAGCGCCCCATGGCGCTGCCGAGCCGGTGATAGAGGTTCGAGAACTTCACCGATTCCGGCGAATCCTCGTGGGCCTTGAGGTAATAGACCACGGCCTCGCGGATCAGCTTGAAGTCCTCGTTGGAGAGGACTGCGCGGGCGCGGGCCGGTTCGGCTCCCTTGGCTTCAGTCATGGTAGTCTCCTTTCCTCGGTCTTCGGGGCGTGATGCCGCGAAACTGGGTGCTGCCGCCGCCGTCAGGCCGCGAACTGGTTCATCGTGTTGTGCGCGCCGCCCGCCTTGAGCGCGGCCTCGCCGGCGAAGTATTCCTTGTGATCGTCGCCGATGTCGGAGCCGGCCATGTTCTGGTGCTTCACGCAGGCGATGCCCTGGCGGATCTCCTCGCGCTGGACTTGCTTGACGTAGCCGAGCATCCCCTCTTCGCCGAAGTAGCGCTTGGCGAGGTTGTCGGTCGAAAGCGCCGCGGTGTGGTAGGTCGGCAGCGTGATGAGGTGGTGGAAGATCCCCGCCTCGCGCGCCGCATCGCGCTGGAACGTGCGGATGCGCTCGTCGGCCTCCACGCCCAGCTCGGTGCCGTCGTAGTCAACGCTCATCAGCTTCGCGCGGTCATAGGCCGAAAGGTCGCGCCCTTCCGCTTCCCAGGCGTCGTAAACCTGCTGGCGGAAGTTCAGCGTCCAGTTGAAGCTGGGCGAGTTGTTGTAGACGAGCTTGGCGTTCGGGATGACCTCGCGGATGCGGCTGACCATGCCGCCGATCTGGCCGATGTGCGGCTTTTCGGTTTCGATCCACAGCAAGTCCGCGCCGTTCTGGAGCGCATGGATGCAATCGAGCACGCAGCGGTCCTCGCCGGTTCCGGGGCGGAACTGGTAGAGGTTGCTGGGCAGGCGCTTCGGGCGCAGCAGCTTGCCGTCGCGGCTGATCAGGACTTCGCCGTGGCCGACTTCGGTCACTTCCTCGCAGTCGAGGAAGCTGTTGTACTGGTCGCCGATGTCGCCCGCCTCGCGGGTATAGGCGATCTGCTTGGTCAGCCCCGCGCCCAGCGAGTCGGTGCGGGCGACGATCACGCCGTCGTCGACGCCGAGCTCCATGAAGGCATAGCGGACCGCGCGGATCTTCGCGATGAAGTCCTCGTGCGGCACGGTGACCTTGCCGTCCTGGTGGCCGCACTGCTTTTCGTCGGAGACCTGGTTCTCGATCTGGATGCAGCACGCGCCCGCCTCGATGAACTTCTTGGCGAGGAGGTAGGTCGCCTCGGCATTGCCGAAGCCGGCGTCGATGTCGGCGACGATCGGCACGACGTGAGTCTGGAACTCGTCGATCTGGTGGAGCAGGCGGTGGGTGTTGACCGCGTCCCCGGCCGCCTTCGCCGCGTCGAGCTCGCGGAACAGCCCGCCGAGTTCACGCGCATCGGCCTGGCGCAGGAAGGTGTAGAGCTCCTCGATCAGCGCCGGGACGCTGGTCTTCTCGTGCATCGACTGGTCGGGCAGCGGGCCGAACTCGCTGCGCAGCGCCGCGACCATCCAGCCGGAGAGGTAAAGGTAGCGGCCCTTGGTCGAGCCGAAGTGCTTCTTGATCGAGATCATCTTCTGCTGGCCGATGAAGCCGTGCCAGCAGCCGAGCGACTGGGTGTAGTTCGCCGGGTCGAGGTCGTACGCGGCCATGTCGGCGCGCATGATCTTCGCGGTGTACTTGGCGATGTCGAGCCCGGTCTTGAAGCGGTTCTGCAGGCGCATGCGGGCGACCGACTCGGCGTCGATCCCGTCCCAGTTCCGCTCCTGGGCGATCGTGCCCTGCGCTTCGGTGATGGTCTGCGAGTAGGTCATTGCCTGAGTCCCTGAAAGGTTGTTTCGTGGAACCGCAAATGCCCCCGTTGGTGCCCGCCGGAAACCGCCCGCGAGGTCGTGCTGTAAAACTTTACAGAAAATGCTTGTAAAGTTGTACAGGTGTGACAGGACACGGCCATGAAGGCCCCCCGCCCCCTCTACCTCGGCCCGCGCCTGCGCCGGCTGCGCCGCGAACTGGGGCTGACCCAGCAGGCGATGGCGGCCGACCTTGCGGTCTCGCCCAGCTATGTCGCGCTGCTCGAACGCAACCAGCGCCCGCTCACCGCCGACCTGCTGCTGCGCCTCGCGCGGACTTACAAGCTCGACATCGCCGACCTCGCGGCGGACGATTCCGAAAGCTACGCCAAGCGGCTCGGCGACGTGCTGCGCGATCCGATCTTCGCCGATATCGACCTCCCCGCGCTCGAGGTGTCGGACCTCGCCACCAGCTTTCCGGGGGTAAGCGAGGCGCTGCTCCGCCTCCACGGCGCCTATGTGCGCGAGCAGCAGGCGCTCGCCGAGCGCAGCGAGGGCGGCGACGAGGGGCCGAGCGATCCCGTCGCCGAGGCCCGCCGCTTCGTCGCCCGCGCCCGCAACCACTTCCCCGAACTGGAGGCCGCGGCCGAGCGGATCGGCGCGGAGATCGCCGAGCGGGGGAGCCCGGTCCAGTGGCTGAACGCGCGCGGCACCAAGGTCCGCTTCATGCCGGCGGACGTGCTGATGGGCTCGATGCGGCGGTACGACCGGCACAACGAGCAGGTGCTGATCGACGACACGCTGAACGCCGAAAGCCGCGCCTACCAGGTCGCGCTGCAGATCGCCTACATCGCCTTCCGCAGCCAGATCTCCTCGCTGATCCGCGGTGCCGGGCTATCGAGCCAGACCGCGGTCGAGCTCGTCCGCCGCGCCCTCGCCGCCTATGGCGCGGCGGCGCTGCTGATGCCCTACGACCGCTTCGCCCGCGCGGTGGAGAGCCGGCACTACGACATCGAGGCGCTTGGCCGCCTGTTCGGCACCAGCTTCGAGCAGACCGCCCACCGCCTGACCACGCTCGGCCGCCCGGGGCAGGAGCGCATTCCGTTCTTCTTCATCCGCGTCGACCAGGCCGGCAACGTCTCCAAGCGGCTCGACGGCGCGGGCTTCCCCTTCGCCGCGCACGGCGGTGGCTGCCCGCTGTGGAGCGTCCACACCGTGTTTCGCAATCCGCGGCAGGTGACGACGCAGTGGCTGGAGCTACCCGACGGCCAGCGCTTCTTCTCGATCGCCCGCACGGTGAGCGCGGGCGGCGGCGGCTGGGGCCGGCCCAAGGTCCTGCGCGCCGTGGCGCTCGCCTGCGCCGCCGAGCACGCGCCCAACACGATCTACGCCCGCGGGATCGACCCGGCCACCGTCGAGGCCACCCCCATCGGCGTCACCTGCCGCCTCTGCCACCGCGCCCAATGCACCGCCCGCGCCGTGCCGCCGATCGGGCGCGAGATTCTGCCGGATGATTACAGGCGGAGCGCGGAGCCGTTTGCGTTTGATGAGGGGTGAGTGACCCTAAACCGCTCGTGCTGAGCAAACGCTGCTTCGCGGAAAACTAATCTGATATTAGCAAGCACATTTCGGACCCATAGCCTCCATTCGAGCTGGCAAAGATGGACAGGAAGAGAACTTTCGTCATTTCGGCTGTTATGGCGCTTTCCTTGGTGAGCTGCGGCGTAGATAGCCGCGAACATCAAGCATCCCCGTCGCAGGATGCAGCGCTTGTTGAAAAGATCGAGCAGCAAGTGTTTACCCGCAAGGCTGATCTCGATTTGCGGCGCTATGTCCGCCTTTACAGTCATGATGGCCCTGACAACGTCAATGGGACCTATTTTTACGAAGGGATCGGCGGATTGCCGTCGAAGTGGAGAAGTGGGAAGCGCTACTGGGTTGAGCCGAACGCAATCCCGATAGTGTCTGATGGCGGCTGCGCAGTGATTAACGTGCTATATAATATCCCGAGCGAAACGCTTGTATTCGTATCTTGCAATGGTGATGCATAGTCGTTGCGGTCGCTCCAGAAATACTCCCGGATCACCACCCCCTCGCTGGTCCTCCGAACAGGAGCGGACTCACGCCCAAACCGCCCGTGCTGAGCCTGTCGAAGCACAGTCTTTTTCGCGGGCGCGGCGGAAGGGGAAGTACGGTCCTTCGACAGGCTCAGGACGAACGGGGTTGGGTTGGCCTTTTTTTAAGTGCCGCTCGCCGGAATGGCTCCTTCGAGCCGGATTTGGCCGACACCGGTCTTTCCGGATACGCCAACATTGCGGACATTAGGAACGCCGCTACCGTACAGCACTGTCAATCGGCGTGCAAACGGGACCCCCTATCGGCGCGCAAAAGGGACCCCCTTTCACGATGGCGCAAGGTTGATCG